>NZ_CABPVS010000003.1:258352-443979 GCF_902460845.1 Campylobacter concisus
AGTGGCTCAGGACTCTACTTTCTCTGTGTAGAAACAGAGGTTCAAATCCTCTAAGGGTCGCCAGATATTTTTTAAATTTTAGGTCGCTTAGCTCAGTTGGTAGAGCGCCACCCTTACAAGGTGGATGTCATAAGTTCGAGTCTTATAGCGACCACCATTTTAGGTGCAGCGGTAGTTCAGTTGGTTAGAATGCCGCCCTGTCACGGCGGAGGTCGCGGGTTCGAGCCCCGTCCGCTGCGCCATCTATTATTCTTTAACTTCCATTTTTCCCAGTTATTGCTATTCTTAAAAATAGTGTTTTTATTAAAAAATTTATGCTTTTAAAATTTATACGTAAGACAAATTAAAAATAAAATCTAAGTTATCGCCACTAAATTGCATATATTTAATCTAAAATTTCTAAATAATTGATACAAGACAAATCAAAATTAATATTTTTATCTCTAAGTTATCAAAAAATCAATATAATCGTAAAAAATTAATAAGGGAAATTTATGGCATTTGAAAATGTATTAAAAGCGATCGAAGATATAAAAAATGGCAAAATGGTAATTATGGTCGACGATGAGGACCGTGAGAATGAAGGAGACTTGGTCTTTTCGGCGACAAGCAGCGATATGCAAAAGGTAAATTTTGCAATCACTCATGCAAAAGGCGTGCTTTGCCTTGCGATGGATGAAGCAAACGCAAAAAGACTTGATTTGCCGCTAATGGTTTCTAAAAATACATCTAGTCACGAAACCGCATTTACTGTCACGATTGATGCAAAGGAAGCAACGACAGGCGTAAGTGCTTATGAGCGTGATATGACGATTAGACTTGCTGCTAATACTGATTCAGTGCCTGAAAATTTTGTAAGGCCTGGGCATATATTTCCGCTTATTGCAAAAAAAGGCGGCGTACTCGTTCGAACAGGTCACACTGAAGGATCAGTTGATCTTTGCAAACTTGCTGGCGTTAGTCCAATGGCAGCGATTTGCGAGATTGTAAAAGAAGATGGCACAATGGCAAGACGTGATTATCTGGAGGAATTCTGTAAAAAATTTAACCTAAATATGATAAGCGTTTCTGAATTAGTAGAATACAGACTTAGCCACGAAAGCCTAATAGAAGTTTCGCCCACAAAGAGTGTAAAAATCTGTGGTTTTGAAGCAAAAAGATATGACATAAAAGATCACGAAAATAAAAATCACGCTGCCTATATTTTCGGGGAGATAAAAGCGCAAACTAATGTAAAATTTCAAAAAATAAGTAAAGATCATGAGCTTTTAAGCGGAGATAAATTTGATAATTTATTAAAGTCGTTGGATTTTTTAAGTAAAAATGGTGGAGTGTTACTATTTTTAGACAGTAATAAAAGCGATGCAAGCTCACAAAAAGATTATGGCATTGGGGCACAAATTTTAAAGTATTTTGGTATAAGCGAGATTGAGCTTTTAAGCTCAAATAAAAATAAAGAATTTGTAAGCCTTGCAGGCTTTGGTCTTGATATAGAGGGCTATAAAGAAATTTAATTTTGCCATGTTCTATTTAATGCGGATATTAATCGTCCTAATAGCAAAATTCTTCACTTGGAAAAATTTTGCTCTTTACATCATTTGCGTAGGATTGCACACTCTTTCTTACAATATCCGCTCCATCAAGATAGCGTTTTACAAATTTTGGTTTAAAGTCTTCGAAAAACCCAAGCATGTCAGACCATACAAGCACCTGTCCATCGACGTTTACTCCAGATCCGATACCAATAACTGGTACATGAACTTGCTTTGTTATCTCACTGGCCACGCCACTCATCGTGCCCTCAAGTAAGATACCAAATGCTCCAGCTTGCTCAAACGCCAAAGCCTCTTCAATTAGTTTTTTTGCCTCGATCTCGCTTCTACCTTTTATCTTATAGCCACCTTCAAATTTATAAAACTGAGGCTTTAAGCCAATGTGAGCCATAACGTTTATGCCCTCTTCACAAAGGCGCTTCACTAAATTTACTTGGCGCATGCCAACTTCGAGCTTTACCGCATCGGCATTTGTTTGTTTGAAAAATTTCATCGCATTTTTTATAGCTTGCTTTTCATTTGTGTAGCTGCCAAATGGCATATCGGCCATGATAAAAGTATTTTTAGCTCCATTACAAACTGCCTTTGTATGATAAAGCATGGTATTCATGTCCGCACTTATCGTGCTTTCTTGCATATTAAAACTCATATTTAAGCTATCGCCAACCAAAATAATATCAGCATAATCATCAAAAAGCTTAGCAAATAACGCATCATAGGCAGTTATCATTACAATAGGCTCAATGCCTTTTTTATTTTTTATATCATTTATGCTTAGTTTTTTCTTCTGAGTTTTTTCATTTTTCATTGCAAGCTCCAAGGATTTTTAGCTAAAAGGCTAACAATTTTATCAAATTTTTGCTACAATTACGCCAATTTCTTAAGGACATAAAAATGGGTATATTAAAAAGGCTTGAAATAGATTACTCTTATGACATAGTTGAAGAATTTTTATCTCACTATGCTTTAATGTGCGATTTACTCGAGCCTTTGATAATAAATTTAGGAAGAGCTGATAAATATAAAGATAGTATCTTAGAGCTTACTAGGATTTTTCATAATATTAAATCAGCAGCAGGATTCATGCATCTTGATCCGATACTAAAGCTTACAACTTTAGCTGAAGAGATAACTCAAGAGGCAAGAAGTCTAAAGGGTCCAGCAAATGATAAATTTATAGATTGGTTGCTGCTTATTAGTGATCAGTTTAATAAATATAAAGATGACGTCGAGAACGATTTTGAATATTTTAGCGTTCTTGAGCCAAAAATCATTGATGTGCCTGCAAAACTTAACTAAATAATTCACTAACCATTTTATTTTTTGGGAGCGACTTGGCTTCGACAGGAGCAGAGTGTATACGGTGGCACGTCGCTTTGAGCAAAGCGTAAAAAGCTCAAATTAAATTTAAACGCAAACAACGTTAATTTCGCTCCTGCTTACGCTAAAGCTGCGTAAGTTCAGTTGAGCCTTGCTTAGTCTAATTCTAGCTAGGACAAAAGCAAGTAATTTAGCTAGAATAGGCTCGCAAAGTGACTGCTTGCTAGCTGAAATTTTAGTCTTAGTCTAAATTTTGGTTTTGGAAAGTGAGCCTTTTTAGATGAAATTTTCACTTTTGCTAAGCGTGTAGAGGCTGTATGCATTTTGTTTTTGGACAGGGGTTCGATCCCCCTCGCTTCCACCATTTTTATCTAAAATACAAATAATTTTTTATTAAATAGATTAAATTAAAAGAGTTCTTCTGACTCAAAATAATTTTGTGAAATATTTCGCTCTTTTTCATTAGTATTTACATGAAGCACGTAGTAACCTATCTGTGTGTTGCTAGCGTCTATTAATGGTACCACGCAAAAGTAGTGCGTTTTATAAACGTAAAATTCATATTCTTTAAAATTAATATCACGCAAAAAACCTACTATATTTAAATTTGCACTGCTTAAATTTTCGATGTAATAATCATTTAAAATTTGATCACTTGGAATGCTTTTACGTGATGGCATCTTGTCTTTAGCTAAAAGAACAAATAGATCAATTCCTTGCTTTTTAAAATAATTTCCAAGTGAGTCAAAATTTAACAAAACCTCGATGTTGCCAATAATTTTACCATCACGTACTACGTTTGAGACAGCCCTTAGATGCGTTCCGGCATACCACGCCTCGATACCGACCATGGGCTTGTTTTGATGCCTTGACTCTTGCACTAAAAACCTACTACTAGCGATCATATCGCCATATCTGTTTAGATCCCAACTCCTTACATAGCTTTTTAGATCTTTATCATAAATGTGAAGCTTAATGTTGTTATACATCGAAGCTGCACCAAGGGTTTTGGTTAAATTTTCGATATTTTTTATACATTCATCGCGGCTTTGCCCTAGCAAGCATATTTGTATGGATTCATTTTGAGCAAGCAAGATAGAGATCGCCATTGATGAAAATTTCTCATCATCTATACTTTTATTAAGCTGTTTTACCTGGTAATCAAAAAAGACTCGCATATTATTTTGCATCTTTTCAGCCATATAAGAGCTGTAAAGAAAGTAAAAAAGCCCTCCAAGCACTATGATAAAGATAAAAACGATATAGAAATTAAGATATTTTTTATATTTATTCAAAACTAGCCCTTAGCTTTTCTTCTAAAAATTTTGCAAATTTATCAAATTCTGGTAACGCAAGCTCGCTTTTTCTTTTTGGATTAGCCCAAACACTATCTGGAAAAAATGCGTCATCACTAAATCTAGCAATAACATGTATATGCACGTGTGGCACGTAGTTTCCAAAGCTTGCAATGTTTATTTTGGTTGGTTTATAAAACTCAAGCATCGCCTTTTCGCTTATAAGCATCGCTTCAAATAGCCTGGCTCTACTCGCTTCATCACAATCGCTTAGCTCACGAAATGGCTTAATGGTAAAAATTTTTATCCATGGAAGTTCATTGTCTTCACGCTCGATTTTTATAAATTTATCTTTATAGATCATATTTGTTCCTATTTTTATACAAAATTTCTCTCTCTTAAAAGCGTATAAAGCTTAATAGTCGAGATAAAAAATGTCACGATCGCTGGTCCAAGGATCACGCCCCAAAACCCAAATGTCGTGATACCTGCAAGCATCGCAAAGAATATAAGAAGCTCATTTATCTTTGTTGGTATTTTAACCAGCTTCGAGTTTATAAATTTAATAACAAGTGGCTTTAAAAGCGTATCAGCTGCAAATGAGATCACTACGATCGTATAAATTGCGATAGTTATCGCTGCTGCTGTGTTGCCATTTGCAAACTCATAAATGCTAATAGGCCCCCATGCCAAAATACCGCCAACAACTGGAATAAGCGAAGCAAAGCTAAAAAAGATGCCAGTTAGCACGCCGTCATAGCCGTAAAAGCTTGTGATAATAGCAAATAAAAAGCCTTGGATTATCATATTTGCGATAGTTGAATAAAAAACCACACTCATCACGTTGCCAACTTCGCTTAAAATAGACTCTGTGTCATCTTGTTTTAGCGGAAGTGCATATTTTAGATAGCTGATTAGTTCATTGCCATAAAGATTACAAAAGAAGAAAAAGACCAAAATAATAATCATATCAAAGCCAAATTTAAGGCTTAACTTACCTAGACTTGCAAGATTTGTCGCAAGTTGAGAAAAAAGCATCTTAATATCAAGTCCGCCGATAAATTCTTTTATCTTTGGCTCTAAAAAATTTATCGACTCAGGCATCCTAAAATCATAATTTTTGATAAATTCGATAGTCTTTGTGACATTGTTTATATCAAAGCCAGCTGCGTATTTTGCGATCTCAACCACTGCATAAAGAAGTGGGGCGATAAATAAGCAAAGAAGCACCGACGTGGTAAGAGCCGATGAAAGCGTCTTGCGGTTTTTAGTGAGCGATAAAAATGCGATTTGGACATTCGAAACCGCGACAGCAAGCAGTGCTGCGATAAAAATATCAAGCAGATATGGTTTAAAAAGATAGACCACCAAAGCTAAAGCGCAAAATACAAAAATTCCAAAAAATAGTCTATTGTTCATCTCGCTCCCTTAAAATGGGGTAATTATAGCAAATTTATCAAAGCTGCTCATTTGCTTCCCAAATTTGCTCAATCTCTTTGCCATCAAGCTTGCAAAGCTAGCAAGTGTGGCTAGGCTTTGGGTATTTTCAGCATGCTACTGGCGCTTAGTAAATTTAGATAAATTTATAGTTTTACGCAAAATTTCTAGCTCAAAAGCTCCTACAAATTTAGCCTTTTACGTGCACTGAAAATTTGCCCCGACGATCTCGCACTTATCACAAATTTGCATATAGATCGTGCCCTCGCCGTCTATCAACGCGCCAAGAGGAATTTGTGCTAGATATTTCATGCTTTTGCTACATTTTGGACATTTTAAATGCTCAGCATCTTGCTCCCACTGCGGATATCCACCAAGCAAAATTTCGCTATCTATCATATATGAGTAGTGAGCGCAAACCTCGCTAGCTAGCTCGAAATTTTGCCCATCGAGCGTTGCCACAGCATCTCTTAAATAATCTTCGCTATCACCCTCGCCTACTACCTCTGTTTGCACGCTATTGTCATCATTTTGGCAAAAGTACTGCACAAGGCCAACGCATGTTGGGCAAAATTTAAGCACAGCATCGTTTTTTAGCTCTAGTCCAAGTCGCTTTAGACTCTCTTTTTTGATGATAAATTCCAGCATCTCACCGCTACAAAATTTACATTTTTCATCGCTTAGTGCTTTAAATTTAATGCTTGCATCTGCATTTTGGCTTGGCCCACATGTAAAACATTTATCAAAAACTAGGCTTCTTCTCTTGCCACTCTCGTCAAAGCTCCAGCCAGCAACCTGCGCATATCCGTCCATATCAACATGAAGCTTCGCCCTCCAAGGCTTTGGCGCATTATAGAGCTTAAAAAATAGCTCCCTTACCACCTCATCGCCCTGCCAGGCAAGTGCGCAAAGGATGTGATTTATTTTTACGATATTTTCAGCGCCATTAAGCCTATTTATGAGCTCATCTCTCACGTCGCTTGGGGCGTTTTTGTAAATTTCAAATGGGTAGTACTCGCCCTGCTTGGTCACTTCTCTTATTATCTGCTCATCACAAATGCCGTGTAGGTAGAAAATATAGACAAGATCGCTATAAATTTCATCATATTTGCCTATCTCGTCTGTGTGAGCTAGGACATTTTTTAGCTTTTGTTTGATCTCATCTTCGCTTAAGCCTTGATAAAACTCCAACTTCTCTTTTTGCCTGCAATCATAGCAGATCCCGTCAAAGTAAATCGTCCTTTGCTCGCACTTAGGACAAAGATATGGCTCGCCCATTTTTGCTCCAAATTTAAATTTCGCTACTCAAAAAGCCCTTTTTCGATATCTATCTTGACGTTAAAGGTTTCAAAGCACTTCGCACTCGCGATTCTACCCTTTGCAGTGCGCTCGATAAAGCCATTTGCAAGCAGGTATGGCTCGATGACGTCCTCAACCGTGCCCTCGTCCTCGCTAAGTGCTGCTGCAATCGTGCTAAGTCCCATAGGACGGCGCCTTGCTTGCATCAAAATTTCTAAATACCTAATATCCATCTCGTCAAATCCAAGCGAATTTACACCAAGTGCGTTAAGTCCCTCTTTTGCGCGCTCGTGGCTGATGATTTGCTCGTCATTTACCTCAGCAAAGTCGCGAATTCGCTTTAATAGCCTAAGAGCGATCCTAGGCGTGGCACGTGAGCGTTTGGCGATCTCTAAAGAGGCGTTTTTGTCGCACTCTTTACCAAGCTTAGCTGAGGCGATCTGTACGATACGGCTTAGCTCGCTACTTGTATAAAACTGGAGTCTAAAATCCATCCCAAAGCGGTCTCTTAAAGGCGCTGAGATCATGCCAGCACGCGTCGTTGCGCCTATTAGCGTAAATTTTGGCAAGTCTATCTTGATAGTCTGGGCAGCTGGTCCTGAGCCTATGATAATGTCTAGCCTAAAGTCCTCCATCGCAGGGTAAAGCACCTCCTCAATAGCTGGGCTTAGGCGGTGGATCTCATCGATAAAAAGCACGTCGCCCTCTTGTAAATTTGTAAGGATTGCCGCCAGGTCGCCACTCTTTTCTATCATCGGTGCTGCGGTCATTTTGATACTCACGCCCATTTCGTTTGCTATGATGTGAGCAAGGGTTGTTTTACCAAGTCCTGGAGGGCCGTAAAATAGCACGTGATCTAGGCATTCATTTCGCTTTTTGGCTGCTTTTATAAAGACATCTAAATTTTGCTTGATCTTTTCTTGTCCGATGTAGTCTTCAAATTTTGTCGGTCTAAGTGAGACTTCAAAGTCATTTTCAAAGCTTACTTTTTCGATTTCAACGATTCTATCCAAAGTTTTTCCTTCTAAATTTAAGGCTTCATTTTACGCTTTTATGCTTAATTTAAGCTCGTTTAAATTTATAATAAAAGGTGCTACCCTCGCCGTAGACGCTATCAACGCCGTATGTAATGCCATGTTTTTGGCAAATTTCACTGACGATATTTAGCCCAAGGCCAAAGCCGCCTTGGATTTCATCCTCTCTGACGTATCTTTTCCAGACCTTTTTGACGTCCTTTATCCCCTTGCCAAAGTCTTGCACGCTAAGCTTTATGCGCTCATTCTCAAAGCTTAAATTTATTAGTATCTCGCTCTCTTTTTGACTGTATTTTATAGCGTTTGTGATGGTGTTGTCGATGATACGCTGAGCTTCGACCTTGCTTAGCATAGTAAATGCATCGCTTGCCAAATTTGTCTTTACCACGATGTGCTTGACATCAGCCACGCTTGAGAGAAATTTCACTCGCTCTTTGACGTAGTCGCCTAAATTTAGCCTCTCAAGTGGGAATTTGATATAGCCTCGCTTTATGAAATACTCGACATCTTCGTAGGTTATTTGCATCTGTTTTAGGGCGTTTTTGATGCGAGTTATATACTTGTTTTCAAGCCCAAGCATCTCAAGATTCATACCAGCTACACCAAGTGGAGTCTTTAGCTCATGCATGGCGTCGTTAAAGAAGTTATTCATATATTTTTGAAACTCTTTATAAGGCTTAACGCTGCTTAGATATAAGAAATATACGATAAAAAGCACCGCTACAAGGATGACAAGGAGCATAAGTGCCGCTAGAAATATACTTTTTTCATTATCAAGCTCTTTTTCAACGACAATGTAATAAGGCGTTTTATCCTTTATAAAAAAGCTTTTATAAAACAAGCAGCCATTTTCTTCAAGTGTTACAAATTTAAAGTTGCTTGGCTGCCTGGAGAGATTTGAAATAATTGGATTAAAATTTACATCATAGATCGCAAATTTATAATTTAAAGAAGGAGTTATATTTTCATTTTTTAAAAACGAATTTTTGATAATAGTTTCATGCTTCATCGCACCAAAAAGAGCTTTTGAAGTGCTATTTTTTTGACTTAAATTTAAGATCACAAAGCTTTGAAAACAAAAAAGCGACATTATCACAAATGTCGCTATGATCTGAACCTTAAAGCTCTTGTGCATCTATCTTATAGCCTATACGCCTCTTTGAAGTGATAAAGTCACTAGTTGTTTTGTTTCTTATCTTTAAAACGTGCATTCTAATATCAGCGCCTTCTATTTCTTTGTCATTCCAGACAAGATCTCTTAGTTCTTCCATGCTGACGTAAGAATTTAGATGTGAAACTAGACACTCAACAAGTGCGACTTCTTTTGCACTAAGATCGACCATTTTGCCGTTTTTAAATAGCGCACGCTTGTTTAGATTAAAGCTAAACTCGTCATTGATCTTTACTATGTTCTTATCATCAGTACCATAGTATTTTCTCATAAGCTCAGTTACTCTAAATTTAAGCTCAGCAAGCTCAAATGGCTTTTTTAGGTATTCATTACAGCCAAGCTCATAGCCAATAGCCATATCGCCTATATCAACTAAAGATGTTGTTATCATGATAGGAGCGTTTGGATTTAAACTCCTTATGTACTTGATAACTTCATGTCCATTTACACCAGGGACTTTTATATCAAGTATAAAAAGATGATAGAAATTTTTCTCTATCAGATCACACGCCTCTTGGCCATCGCTCACCGCTGTAACTTCATAACCAAGCGTCTGTAAAAACTCACAGACGCTCTCTTGAAACCCTAAATCATCTTCTAAAAGTAAAATTTTCAAATCTCTCTCCTAAAAAATAAGTTTTATTAAGATTTAGCCCTATTGTAATATTTAATAGGTAAATTCAAAATTAAAATTATTTTTTAAGCATTAAATAAAAATTTGCCCTGCATAGACAATGTAATACCTTAGCAAAAAGACGCCACATATTACGAATAATGCGTTGATCACGGCAAATTCGCGTTTAAAATCATGCATCTTTAAAACGCTTAAGTCTAAAATGATAGGCAAAGCCATACCAAAACCAATAACGCCAATATAAAACATTAGCCCAAGAGAATTTGCGCTAAGCGCGTTTGCTACGCTCTCCGCACCACTTGTGCTTGCACTTTTTACAACCATAAACAGAGCAACTATGAGCAAAAACTCGGCAATAATCGCAAAAAAATCAAATTTTAATAAATAGTGTGCAATATCGTTTTGTCTTTTTGCCTTATCTTTTAGCACGCCAACAAGTAGCGTAAATGCACCAGCACAACTCAAGCCTGATACTAAAAATAATACCGGCAAGACCGATGTATTCCAAAGTGCGATCTTGTGAGCTGCACTTAGCAAAAAACCTGTATATGCACCAACGCCAATGCCTAGGATAAAAAGCAAAATTTCAAGTAGGTTTGAAAGCTTGCTAGCAAAATTTGCAACCACGTCAAAAAGAGAAATTTTAAGCATTGCAATCTCGTTTTTAAATGCACCAAGCGCGTATATAACGCTAAGAGGCGTATAGACTAGAAGCAGTGCAACGCCTATTGACATGACCGAGTCGAAGTTGTAAAGCAAAAGTATCCAGTAAAAGCTAAGCGGCTTGCCAAGATCAAGCACCAAAAGAGCAAGTCCAAGGACGATCGCCACTGGAGCGATAAGAGCAGCTGCTTTAAAGTAATAATTCTCTTTGCCATATTTTTTTGAAATAAGCACAGCAACGATGCTAGCACCCGCACTAAGTCCTGCTAAAAATAGATAAACGGCTATCGGCCAACCCCAGTAAATTTCAGAGTATTGAGCTAGGCTTCCTGACATGTTATTCATGGTGTGCTCCTTTTGTATTTGCGATCATCGCAAGTGAAGGTTTTGTATTTAGCTCCGCTTTTGGCAAGTAGTATTTACTCTCTTTTAATTTCTTTGAAATTTTAGAATTTTCATCATTTACATCGCCAAAAGTTAGGGCATTTGTAGGGCAGACGCTAACGCAAGCTGGCTCTTTGCCCTCTTCTAGCCTACTCTCATAGCAAAATGTGCATTTGCCTATCTCGCCATTTGGTAAGACGTAGCGAGCGTCGTATGGACAGGCTAGGATGCAGTATTTGCAACTAACACAAATTCTATGATCAAGCAGCGTAACGCCGTCAGCTGTTTTAAAGCTAGCGCCAGTTGGGCAAACCTCAACACAAGGTGCATCTTCGCACATAACGCAACTTTGACGTAAAAAGTCAGTCTTTAAATTTGGAAATGTCCCACTCATCTTCGCATGCACCTGCAAGCGGTAAAGCCCCCTCGGCACGTTGTTTGCACTTCTGCAAGCTACCGAGCAGCCTTGACAGCCGATGCATAAATTTTCATCATGTATCATCATATATTTTTTCATTTTCTATCCTTACGCTTTACTTATACTAACGCCAACATTTGTAACCATAGTCGCAGCCACTGGGCCTTCAGCTGGATTAAGAAGCACACTTGTGTTAAGCCCCACGTGATCTATGCTCTTAAGAGCTGGGGTGATGTGTCCAAAGCCGTGATAGATAAAGAGTGTATCTTCTCTAATGCCCTCAGTTACCATAAGCTTGCCCTTTTGCTCGCCAAATTTATTTTTCACCACGACCATGTCGCCATCACGTAAATTTTTACGTTTAGCTGTTTTTGGATTTATCCAGATAGGGCTATCACTCATAAGATCATGAAGCGACGGCACCGCCTGAGTATGTCCATTGGTATGAATAGGCGTTTTGCCACAAGTTAGACAAAGATCATGCCCATCAAACGTGTCCATATCTTTATCATTTAGCGCGCCATATCCTGCAAACTGCGCTTCGACATCAGGCAAAAATAGCTCTATCTTGCCGCTTTTTGTTTTAAGCTTAGCCATATCGTCCATTAGTCCATTTTCACCTACAAATTTAGATGCGACTGGATATTTAGCGATAAATTTCTCAATCATGCCTTTTTCTCTAAACAAAATTCCCGGCTCATCCCACGTAATAAAGCCATCTTTTTCCAGCGCAGCAAGTAAATTTACATCTCCACCAGCTTGCTGCATCCTAAACTCACGTATGTCGTTCCAAGTGTAAAGCTCATCTATCTTCATGCGGCGTGCTAGCTCTCTAAAGATAAACGCTCCATCTTTTGTGTCGCCAACTGGATCAATAACCTTATTTCTTATCATATAAGCTGGCTTTAGACCTGACTTATCCTCTATGCCCTCGTCGCGCTCAAGGTAGCTGCTCTCAGGCAAGATGACATCGGCAAAGGTCGCCATATCGTTTAGATAGATATCGCTTACTACGATGAGATCAAGCTTCTTCATCGCTTCTATGCTCTTCATCGTTTCAGCCACGTTTATGAGGTGGTTAAAGCGGATGTTAAACCAACCTTTTATGGCGTATGGTTTCTCGTTTAAGATAGCGTTATCTATATCCATCAAAACGCCGTGTTTTCTGCTTACAAATTTATGCGCTCCAGCCTCGCCAGCGAAGTCTAGTCTAGTGACTTTTGGCACTTTAAATTTATCATCTGGGTTTTTAAGGACTGGAAATTTATCCTCACCAACTAGCTTGTTAAAGGTTTTTGCATTTTTGCCACCAAAAAGACCGCCTTTGACCTCCCAGTTGCCCATCATCGCATTTGCCACCATGATGGCTTTTGTTCTCATATATTCAGCTCTTGTGGTAGTTGTCTTGTGACCAAAGTCTATGATGACTCTTGGAGCAGCTTTGTAAATTTCATCAGCGATGCGTCTAACATCACTTGCTTTTATGCCAGTGATTGCCTCTTGCCACTCAGGCGTTTTGCCCTCGACGCTCTTTACGATCTCATCAAAGCCGGTTGTAAATTTCTCAATAAATTCTTTATCGTAAGTACCATTTTGTATCCAACTGTTGATAAGTGCTAGAACAAAAGCGAGATCGGTGCCAGGTTTAACTGGTAGCCACTCATCAGCCTTTGAAGCTACAACGCTAAATCTTGGTTCAAGCACGAGCAACTTTGTATCTTTGCTGGCTGCAAATTTAGCAAGCTTTTTTGCATCAGCTATAACGATACCCTCAAAGAGGTTGTGCCCCAAAATTTACAACATATTTTGCATTTGCAAAGTCCCTTTTTAGTTTAGCTATGCCATACATCTGCTCACAGACCATTTGGTAGGTGATCGGGCAGCATGAAAAGTGGGAAAAGCAGTTTGGCGAGCCGTAAGCTGAGGCAAAATTTACCATCAGCTTATGCGTTTGCGAGCTTTTACAGGTAAATACAAAGCTTTCAGGGCCATACTTTTGCTTGATATCAAGCATCTTTGAAGCGACATAGTCAAGCGCCTCGTCCCAGCTAACCTCACGCCACTTGTTCTCACCTCTTTCACCAGCTCTAATTAACGGCTTTTTGATCCTATTTTCATCATAAAGCTGACTAAGGCCTGAGCCGCCTCTTGCACAAAGAGAGGTTGCCGTGCCGCCAGCTTTTGGATTGCCACTTAAGAAGCGAACTTTGCCATCAACGACTTTTGCTTCGATAGGACACCTTGAAGAGCACATCTCACAAAAGCTATGAACGTGCTTTTCACCTCCATTTGTAGCACCTTGCAAAACACCACCTGATAGAGATGATGCAGCTGCGCTAACTCCTGCACTGAATTTTAAAAATTCTCGTCTATTTAAGCTCATCTTTCTCCCTTTAAAGATATTTGCCTTTAGTTATTCTAGTATTTAAAGTTGAAAATAAAATTAAATTTTACTTAATATTTATATTTAGATTTTTAGTTTTAAAAAATGAGCATTCTAATATCAAAATGAATAAAATTCTAAAAATGATAGATTTAATTAATATAATTTTTAACGCGATCTTATAAAAATTTTGAATATAAAATTTTGATTAAGGATTTTGAATAGAAATTAAAAATTTTAAAGGGATTTAAAAAGCCGAGAGAGATCTCGGCTTAAGTTTGATTTAAAATACTTATAAAAGTATCGGAGCTATCAAAAATCCAAGTGCGACAGAAAAAGCAATAGCTAAAACACCTGGAATAAAAAATGAGTGGTTAAATATATATTTACCTATCCTAGTTGTTCCAGTATCATCCATTTGAACGGCTCCAAGAAGTGTCGGATATGTTGGCAACACAAACAATGCTGAAACTGCAGCAAATGATGCAACCAAAATATATGCATCGCCGTTATTTGCAGCAGTTAAACCAAGTGCGGCTATAACTGTAGGAATAAGTGCCTTTGCGGTAGCAGCTTGAGAATAAAGAAGCATACTAGCAAAAAATAGCGCAACAGCTAGCATAAATGGATAGTCTTTAACAAAATCACCTGCAAAATTTTTGATCGCATCGGTGTGATTTACCACAAAAGTATCTCCAAGCCACGCTACACCTAGCACGCAGACGCACGCGGTCATACCGCTTTTAAATGTAGCTGTATTAAATAGCTTATCGACTTTAACGCCACAAGTTAGTGTGATTAAAGTAGCGATAACTAGCATAAAGCTCATAATAGCGTTATCTCTAGTTAATACCAACACCTTTGTAGGCTTATCTGGATCTTCTACATATTTTACATTAGTAGTTGAGTCAGTTTTGACTTTTATATCTTTTGCGACAAGTTCATTAAATTTATCTGGACTTTTGGTCTCATAAATTTTTTCATAGCCTGTTACATAGCTTGGTTTTATCCAGCCTACGTTTTTACTAATAGCAGTAGCATATAAAACGACAGAGATAACACCAACTAGGAATATTAAAACAGATAGTTTAGCTCCTTTTGGAAGCTCTTTTTTCTCTTCGATTTTAACATCTTTGATTAGCCCTTCTTTAAGTCTTCTTTGATACTCTTTATCGCTACTTAGATCAAGGTTATAAAATATATTTATAACAAGAGCTGTTAGCATACAACCAATAAAAGTTGTAGGTATCCAGATAGCTAATAGTAATGGATAGCTGATGCCAAGTCCACCCAAAGCATGCTCACCAGCCATAAATACAACCGCTGCTGAAACTGGGCTTGCAGTAATGGCTATCTGACTAGCAACAACAGCTATACTAAGAGGCGCGCTAGGCTTAATATTTTGCGTCTTTGCAACTTCAGTAATAACTGGAATCATAGAAAATGCTGTGTGTCCAGTACCAGCAAATACAGTTAGCAAGTAAGTGACAACTGGGGCTAAGAAATTTATGTATTTTGGATGTTTTCTTAGTATCCCTTCGGCTATTTGCACTAAATAATCAAGACCACCAGCTACTTGCATCGCTGTAATAGCAGCTATAACGGACATGATGATTAAAATAACATCCCAAGGTATACTACCTGCTTTTAATCCAAGTCCTAAAGTTAAAACTACGACGCCAATGCCACCAGCATAACCAATGGCCATACCGCCTAGTCTAACACCCAAGAATATCGCACCAAAGAGTACGATCAACTGTAATATCAATGAAATATCCATTGAAAACTCCTCTATTAAATTTTATAACTAAAATTTTTACTTAAGCGTGTCAGAATTTTGACACGCTTTTAATAATACTTTGCTTAAATTTTTACCTAACCATGCTTGGATTTAGCATATTTTTTGGCTCTAAAATTTTATCGATCTCTTCTTTGCTTAGATAGCCTCTCTCTAGGCAGATATCGCCAACTGCTTTACCTGTTTGCAAAGCTTCTTTAGCGATGCTTGCAGATTTTTCGTAACCAATGTATGGGTTAAACGCAGTTACGATACCAACTGAGCCTAGAACTAATTTTAAGCAAGCGTCTGGATTTGCTGTTAGTTTTCTTACAGCTTTTTCAGCTAGTGTTTTCATCGCGTTTTCAAGGATAAATATAGAGTTAAATAATGCATAAGCGATGCCTGGCTCAAATGCATTTAGCTCAAATTCGCCTCTTTCTGAGCAAAGCATGATAGTTACGTCGTTGCCGATTACTTCATAGCACGCTTCGCCTACGACCTCAGCAATAACTGGGTTTACTTTGCCTGGCATGATTGAGCTGCCTGGTTGCATTTGCGGTAAATTTATCTCGCCAAGACCGCATCTTGGGCCTGAATTCATCAAACGAAGGTCATTTGCGATTTTTGAAAGTCTAACAGCTGCAGTTTTTAACGCACCACTTACGTGAACGAAGTCTGCTGTATCTTGTGTAGCTGCTATGAAATCATCAGCTTTTTTGAAATCAACACCAGTGATATCTTTTAACTTTTTAACAACCACATTTTTATAATCAGGATGGCAGTTGATACCTGTACCAATCGCAGTTGCACCCATATTTAGATATGTCATTGATTCGCGTGCAGCTGTGATCTTTTCTATATCGCTCTTAATATAGCTTGCAAATGCGTTAAATGTATTTCCAAGTGTTGTAGGAACTGCGTCCTCAAGCTCAGTTCTACCCATTTTAATGATATCTTTAAAATCTTTTGCTTTTTTTTCAAGTTCGTCTTTTAGTAGATTCATCGCAGCAAGCAAATCAGTAAGTTTTGCGTAAGTTGCTACTTTTATTGAGCTTGGGTAAGTGTCGTTTGTGCTTTGTCCAAGGTTTGTATGATCGTTTGGATGGATGTATTGATACTCACCTTTTTTATGACCCATGCTCTCAAGTGCGATATTTGTAATAACTTCGTTTGCATTCATATTTGTACTTGTTCCAGCACCACCTTGGACCATATCAACCACAAATTGATCTAAAAACTCACCAGCTATTACTCTATCAGCGGCTTTTGCTAGCGTATCAGCGATCTTAGGGTCTAAAACGCCAACCTCTTTATTTGCAAGTGCAGCTGCTTTTTTAATTTGTGCAAATGCTTTTACAAAGTATGGATACTCTTTTAAAGTTCTACCGCTCATGTGAAAATTTTCGGTAGCTCTAAATGTTTGGATACCATAATAAAAATCGTCAGAGATTTCCAACTCACCTATAAAATCGTGTTCTTTTCTGGTTGCCATAACCATTCTCCTTATAAAAAATGTATTAATGAAATTATATAGATATTTAATATTTTAAATATTAATTACTACTTTATTTTTTTAAGCTTTGACTTTTAACCTAGATAAAACGACTTTTGGAGAAAAATTTATAGTAGCTTTTAAGCTATATTTAATAATATAGCTTAGATAAATTGTTATTTAAATAATAATATCACTTTTTTATTATATAAAAAGCTCGTAATTAGCTCAAATTTATTTAAATTTTTAAGCTTAAAAGGTAAATATATAGAAAAATAACATAAAATAAATATTAAATCACACTTTTTATATCCAAAAATATAAAAAATAAAGTTAAATTTTATTTCTAATATTACTTTAGAAAGTAAAAACTAAGTAAATATCGCCATATTGCAAAGTAAATTTATTAAATTTTTAAGTAGAGCCCTTAAACTAAGCATTATAAAAATATTATTTAATAAATTTTATTTTACAAATCTTACTAATACTTTAGAAATTTCTTATTAATTTTCTTTCTTGTTTATAAAGTCTTTTTACTGGATTTTGATAATTTTTATAAGCTATTTTTAATTTATATGGTTAGATTAATACTTGCAAGAATTTATAGTAAATATAAAAATTTTAATCTTGCTCCTATAATCAGGAGCAAGAAATAACAGATTTTAGCTCTCAAATCCCAAATTTGCTCTGTATTCTTCATATGTGCCTTTAAAATTAACCACTTCGCCATTGCCTTTTAGGTGTAAAATTCTATTTGCAAAGGCGTCTATTAGCTCCCTGTCGTGGCTCACGCAGATAACTGAGCCGTTAAAGTTATAAAATGCCTCGCCAAGCGCGATGATAGCCTCAAGATCGAGGTGGTTGTTTGGCTCATCCATGACAAGTAAATTTGGTCTGTGAAGCATAAGCTGAGCTAGTCTCACGCGGTGTTTTTCGCCACCGCTTAGCGCGCCTACTGCCTTTTCTTGCTCAGCACCGCTAAAGAGCATCCTGCCAAGGCACTTTCTAATCTCATCGATGTCCTTGTTTTTGGCATCTTGCAAGTACTCATAAAGCTTTAGCTCGCCATCTATCTTATTTACCGTATCTTGTGCAAAATATCCTAGCTCGATGGTCGCGCCTATATGCACTTCGCCCGCATCAGGCTTTAGCTCGCCCATTATGATCTTGCAAAGCGTACTTTTACCAACGCCATTATGACCGATAATAGCTAGTTTATCGCCCTTTTCAAGCTTAAAGTTAAAGTTTTCAAATATCACTTTATTGTCAAATTTCTTACTAATGTTCTTTAGCTCTATTAGCTCATTTCCTATCTCGCGGTTTGCACGAAATAGAATACTAGGATCACGTCTGCTTGATACTGCGATTTCTGCGATATCGAGCTTTTCAAGCTGCTTTGCACGAGAGGTCGCCTGCTTTGCCTTACTCGCATTTGCTGAAAATCTCGCGATAAATTTCTCCAGCTCCTCTTTCTCTTTTAGCTTCTTGTCACGCTCCATCTCATGCTGCTTTGCGATCAAATTTGCAGCCATATACCAGTTGTCGTAGTTGCCTGAAAACTCGCGAATTTTCTTAAAATCCACATCCAAAATGTTTGTGCAAACTCTATTTAAAAAGTGCCTATCGTGGCTGATAACCACAAGTGTGCCCTCGTGGCGGTTTAGCTCGTTTTCTAGCCATGCGATCGCGTCTATATCAAGGTTGTTTGTCGGCTCGTCTAAAAACAAGATGTCTGGCTTTGGAAATAGCACTTGAGCTAGCAAAACTTTAACTTTATCTGAGTTTTCGACCTCGCTCATGAGCTTATCAAATTCATTTAACCCAAGCGAGCTTAAAATTTTTTCTATCCTAGTCTCGTACTCGTAGCTTGGGTCTTCTTCAGCACTTATCATCTCAAGCTCGCTTAAGCGCTCATTTATCTCATCTGTAAATTCCTCGCTCATATAGAGCTTTTCTTTCTCTTTTACAGCGTCATATAGGCGTTTGTTGCCATAAAGTACCGCGTCTTTTAGTGTGAAATTTTCAAATGCAAACTGATCTTGCCCAAGCACGCCAACCTTTAGTCCATTTTCTATGACGATCTCGCCGCTAGTCGGCTCGATAGCTCCGCTTAAAATTTTTAAAAATGTCGATTTACCAGCGCCATTTGCACCAATTAGTCCATATCTATTGTGGCGATTTAGCTTTAAATTTACATCTTCAAATAGCAAACTGCTTGCAAATCTTTGAGTAAGTCCCCTAACTTCTAACATTATTTTTCCTTGAATTTATTTTTTGCGATTTTGCCTAAAAATTGATTAAAAAGCCATTTTTGCTACTTTAGCCTAAAATGACCTGTGATCTTGTAGTTATAAAGTATATTTTCTTCTTGTACGCCAGAGCCGATATTGTGGATGACAAGCGGTGTTTGGCCTTCAAATTTATCTGAGATCACGCCAATGTGAGGTAAATTTCTTGGTAGCATCCATGTGACGATATCCCCTGGCAGAAATTTATCATCGCTCACCTCAAAACCTTTCCTTTTTAGATAGGTAGCGATGTTTAAAACACGCCTGTGATCGATGTTTTTATCAGCCTTTTTAAGTCCCCATTTTTTAGGATAGCTTGCGAAATTTCTACTTATATCTTCAAAAATGAGTCTTTGCAGATCCATCTCTTGATGACGTAGCGCCCTTATCACAACATCGGTACAAACGCCCTTTTTGATATCCACGTCGCCCATTGGATAGGCGAGCCCTTCGTAGCTTGGATCGTAACTTAGCGTCACGCCGATCTGCAACCTAGCATCATTTACAAATTTGCTCGCCGAAAAGGCAAAAATTTGTGTGGCAAAAAGAACCAAAAGCAGAAATTTCTTCATTTCTTACTTTAAAAGCATGGTTTTTAGGATACGTTTTCCTATCTCAACGCCTGGCTGATCATAGGTGTTGATGCCTAGCATGATGCCAGTGGCCGAGGTGAGCAACTCGTAGTAGAAAATGAGCCAGCCAGCATGAAACTCATCAAGCCTCTCAAGCGTGATCGTATCAACACTTATGCCCTCTTGCACCAGCGCCATAGCAGTCGCGTCGCACTGCAAATTTATAAGCTCATTTAGGCTTAGACCCGCCACAAAATCGCACTCTTCAAGCCCTTTTAGGCTCAAATTTGGGATAGTCTTGTCGCTTGCGTGATCTTTTATCTTTATAAATGTCACGCTCTTATCTTTTACACCGTCCATGATAAGCTGCAAAAAGCTGTGCTGATCACGGCTACCGACAAGTCCAACTGGCGTAAGACCAACTCTTTTATAACCTCTTTTTTTACCAAGGCTCTCAGCCCAAAGCTGCACATACCAGTCGTTAAATTCAAAAAATCTATCGCAGTAGCTAAATATGACATTTATGCTAGCGTTTCTATTAGTGGCGTAGTGGTAGGCTTTTGCGACGATAGAGTTATCTTTTTGCTCGATGTATTGCTTCTTACAAGCAAGTGCACCATCTAAAAGCGCCTTTATATCGTAGCCACAGATACCAAGAGGCACAAGGCCGATCGCACTTAGCACGCTAAATCTACCGCCAACATTTTTTGGAATATTAAAAAATTTAATCCCATTTTCTTTGGCAAAATTTTCTAAATTTGTCCCAGGATCAGTTATGATTAGGAAATTTTTGCCTAAATTTTGAGGTTTAAAGTCATCAAGCAAGCACTTAAAAATAGTGATCGTCTCGATTGTGTTGCCTGATTTTGAGCTTATTACAAAAAGCGTCTCATCAAAATTTACCCCATCAAGCGTGCTTTTGTAGCTGCAAGGATCGACGTTATCTAAAAACAAAAGCTCTCTTTTTATCCCCTTTGTGCCATCAAGCATTGATTTTAGCGCCTTTACGCCAAGACTGCTGCCGCCAATGCCAACTAGCACGACATTTTTGATATGAGCTAGCCCCTTTTCATACTCCTCGATCTCGCCAAGTAAATTTTGCCCAAGCACTGGCAAGTGGTAGTAGCCTATCTCACCGCTTTCGTACTCGTCGTTTATGCGTTTGGCATAAGAGTCGATGACGTCGCTACTTGCGAAGTTAAATTTAAATGAAGTTTCTATCATTTACTTCGCTCGTAAAAGAAATTTGTAGCTTCGACAAAGCCATCTATACTACCACAGTCAAACCTCTTGCCCTTAAATTTATAAGCTAGCACCATACCATCTTTTGCCTGCGTTTTTAGCGCGTCAGTGATCTGAATTTCGCCGTTTTTACCTGGCTTTGTTCGCTCTAAGATGTTAAAAATATCTGGCGTTAGGATGTAGCGACCAATGATAGCTAAATTTGTCGGAGCCTCGGCTGGATCAGGCTTTTCAACCATATCATCAACCATTATAAGATCATCTTCTATAAACCTGCCGCTTACAACGCCGTAAGACTTGGTCTGCTCTTTTGGCACTTCCATCACAGCAACGACACTGCAGCGATACTTTTCATAAATTTTAACCATCTGTGAAAGCACGCCCTCACCATTTTCATTTATGCATAGATCATCTGCCAAAATGACTCCAAATGCTTCATCTCGAACTAGCGTTTTACCTGTATAAATAGCATGTCCAAGCCCTTTCATGGCATTTTGCCTAGTAAATGAAAATGTGCATGAGCTCATTAAATTTCTAACTTCGCTAAGCAGCGACTCTTTTGAGCTGCCAGCGATCTCTTTTTCTAGCTCGTAGCTGATGTCAAAATAGTCCTCAAGCGCTCTTTTTCCGCGCCCTGTGACAAATGCCATATTATCCATGCCAGCCTCAAGTGCCTCATCAACGCCGTAGTGAATGAGCGGTTTTGTAAGGATCGGCAACATCTCTTTTGGGAGCGATTTTGTAGCTGGCAAAAACCTCGTTCCGTATCCAGCCGCTGGAAATAGGCAAGTTTGTATCATTTTAGTCCTTCATGAAAAATTGCAAAATTCTACTATCTTTTCCTTAATAATATAAATTTGTCTGAATTTACAAGGCTTTAATTAGCAAATTGATAAGATTTTTAAAATTTTTAAAAAAGAGCAAATTTGCAGACGATTGATAGGATTTTTAAAGCCCAGCTTGATATAAAAAAGTCAAATTTTTTAGCATTTTTGTGCCCGATTAGCTCGTTTAAAAGCTTGCATGAGAGCCTAAAAGAGGAGCATTTTAAGGCTGTTCACATAGTTTGGGCGACAAGGGAATTAAACAAATACGGACAAATCGTTGAAAATCAAAGCGATGATGGCGAGCCAAAGGGCACTAGCGGTCAGCCAAGCCTAAACGCGCTAAGGGGGGCGGGGCTCATAAATGTTGGTGTCTTGATAGTCAGGTATTTTGGCGGGATCAAGCTTGGCACTGGAGGGCTGGTAAGAGCCTACTCTGGGGCTGTAAATGAAGCGATAAATGAAGCGATAAAAGATGGTGGCGTGATGAAATTTGAGATAAAAGATGAGGTTAAATTTTTTACGCCATTTTCATTAATGAGCCGCTTTGAGCACTATTTTGCCACTAAAAATTTAAGCGAGTTTGAAAGAGAATTTAATGACACTGGAGCGATCTGGAGCGTAAATTTAAATGAGGCGGAGTTTGCTGAGCTATTTAAATTTTGCAAAGAATTTGAAGCAACTGAGTTTAATTTTTTAGCCCTTGCGCTTAGTGGCAAGAGCTTATTCGCTCATCAAAGCTAAATCATTGTAAAATTGCAAAAAATTTAAAAAGAAAGTAAAAATGGAAATTTGGAACGACATTTATAACCACTTTAACCCAGTCGCCTTTAGTATCTTTGGCTTTAGTGTGCACTGGTACGGGCTTATGTATATTTTAGCCCTTGTTTTAGCACTTGCCATGGCAAAATATCTCGTTAAAAAAGATAAAATCCCAATCTCAAATCAGCTTTTGGATAACTACTTTTTTTGGGTAGAGATAGGTGTCATTTTAGGCGCTAGGCTTGGCTGGGTTTTAGTATATTCAGGCGAAGTAAGCTACTACTTGACGCAGCCTTGGCAAATTTTTAATCCATTTCATAACGGCGAATTTATAGGAATTCGTGGTATGAGTTATCACGGAGCTGTAGTTGGCTTTTTGCTTGCGACATATCTATTTTGCAAAAGGTATAAACAAAATTTATGGCAGCTACTTGATCTTTGTGCGGTTTGCATACCTTTTGGCTATACATTTGGCAGGATCGGAAATTTCTTAAATCAAGAGCTTTTTGGACGAGTTACAGATGTGCCTTGGGCGATAAATGTTTTTGGCCAACCAAGACATCCTAGCCAACTTTATGAGGCATTCTTAGAAGGTTTAGTTATTTTTATTATTTTATTTTTATATAGGAAATTTAAGAAATTTAATGGCGAGCTGATCGCGCTTTATGCTATTTTATACACTTTTGCAAGATTTATTTGTGAATTTTTTAGAGAGCCTGATTCAGGGCTTGGATTTATTATTTTTAATCTTTCAATGGGTCAAATATTATCACTTATCATGTGTGGTTTTGGAATTTTTATTTATGCCATGCTTTATAAAAAATTTTCAAAGCTCTAATATAAGTGTTTAAAAAATATTAAAGTAAAAATCTGATAGGATTAGCTTTATCAATTAATACTAATATTTAAATTAGTATTAAGAAATGATAATTTATTTCAAATTTCTTAGGAGGGCTCATGACCGGGCTTATAGAAGGTTTTTTGGGAAAACGGTCGGACGATAAAAAAAGTCGCACACCAGCCGCTTGGGATAGATGGCAAAGTATTACAGGTTTTATTTTAGCCTGTTTCATATTGTGCCATATGGTTTTTACTTCTACTATACTACTTGGTAAAGACGCATTTAACGCTGTCGTAGGATTTGCGGAAGCTAAATTTTTATTTGGAGAAGCTACTTGGTGGATTACTAATGTTATTGCCGCGGTAATATTTGCCATTTTTATCGCTCATGCATTTTTAGCTATGAGAAAATTTCCAGCAAACTATAGACAATATCTAATGTTTAGAGGCCACAAAGACCGCATGAAGCACCTTGATACTACGCTTTGGTGGTTTCAGTTTTTGACCGGTTTTGCGCTATTTTTTGCAGCCAGCGCGCACCTAGTGGATATAGTCTTTGGCGGACACATTACTGCAGATAATTCAGCTAAAAATTTTCATCAATTAGAAATTTTTTACTTCGCGCTACTTGTTTTCATGGTCGTTCACGCTAGCGTGGGAATGTACCGCCTATACGTAAAATGGATAAGCATCGACGGAGTAAACAAACAAGAGATGTTTGCAAAAAGAAATAAAGCCAAAACTGCGATATTTGCGGTCTTTGGAGTGCTCGCGGTCATCGCGCTGATCGCCGATTTCGTGTGGATCAGCCATTAAAAAGGAGCTAGAAGATGAATGTAAAATATTATGATGCATTAGTTATCGGAGGCGGTCTAGCTGGTCTTAGAGCTGCCGTTGCCGCAGGAGAAAAAGGGCTAAGTACGGTAGTTTTAAGCCTAATCCCGGTTAAGCGCTCGCACTCTGCGGCTGCGCAAGGCGGCATGCAAGCCTCTTTAGGAAATTCAAAAATGAGCGAAGGCGACAACGAGGATGTGCACTTTGCCGACACGGTAAAAGGTAGTGACTGGGGCTGTGACCAACAAGTTGCTCGTATGTTTTGTCAAACAGCGCCTAAGGCGATTCGCGAGTTAGCGGCTTGGGGCGTGCCTTGGACTCGTATAACAAAAGGCGAGAGAAGTGCTATCATCAACGCTCAAAAAACTACTATTATTGAAAAAGAAGAGGTTCATGGCCTTATTCACTCACGTGACTTTGGTGGTACAAAAAAATGGAGAACCTGCTATACAGCTGACGCAACTGGTCACACAATGCTTTTTGCCGTAGCAAACGAAGCTCTAAAGCACAACGTCGAAATTCATGACAGAAAAGAAGCTATCGCGCTAATCCACGCAAACAACCGCTGTTACGGCGCGATCGTTCGCGATCTAGTTAACGGCGAGATCACGGCATACGTCGCAAAAGGCACGCTAATAGCTACAGGCGGCTACGGCAGGGTTTATAAACACACTACAAACGCCGTAGTTTGCGAGGGTATCGGCGCGGCCATCGCACTTGAGACTGGCGTAGCTCAGCTTGGCAACATGGAAGCGGTACAGTTTCACCCGACTCCGATCGTTCCATCAGGCATTCTTTTAACAGAAGGTTGCCGCGGCGACGGCGGAATTTTACGCGACGTGGACGGATACCGCTTTATGCCCGACTACGAGCCTGAGAAAAAAGAATTAGCTAGCCGCGACGTCGTAAGTCGCCGCATCATGGAGCATATCCGCGCAGGCAAGGGCGTACCTAGCCCATACGGATATCACGTTTGGCTTGATATCTCGATCTTAGGACGCGAGCATATAGAGAAAAATTTACGCGACGTTCAAGAAATTTGCGAAATCTTTAACGGCATCGATCCTGCCGATACCGAAGTATATACCGACGAGAGCGGACGACAGCGCGGCAAGGGCTGGGCGCCGATCCTGCCTATGCAGCACTACTCTATGGGCGGCATAAAAACTAAGCCTACAGGTGAGAGCCCGACACTAGCTGGTCTATTTAGCGCCGGCGAGGCTGCATGCTGGGATATGCACGGATTTAACCGCCTAGGCGGCAACTCCGTTTCTGAAACGGTCGTCGCGGGCATGATCGTTGGGGACTATTTTGCCGACTACTGCGGCAGCCACGAGATAGATATAAATACCGCAGATATCGAAAAATTCGTTAAAAGAGAGGAAGACTATCTAAAAAGCCTAGTAGAAAAAGAGGGCAAATTTAACGTATTTGAGATCAAAAACAAGATGAAAGACATCATGTGGGAGCATGTGGCGATCTTTAGAACTGGCGAAGGTCTAGCCGTAGCGGTAAAAGAGCTAGAAGAGCTTTATAAACAATCTTTGGACGTCAAAGTCGCAAACAAGGCGCTATTTGGCAACCCTGAGCTTGAGGAAGCCTACCGCGTACCAAAGATGCTAAAACTGGCCCTTTGTATCGCGAAAGGCGCGCTTGATCGCACCGAGAGCCGAGGAGCGCACTGCCGCGAAGACTATCCGAAACGCGACGACCTAAACTGGCTAAATAGAACTCTAACTAGCTGGAAAGAGGGCGATACGCTACCGACTATCGTGTATGAGCCGCTTGATATTATGAAAATGGAGATGCCACCAGCATTTAGAGGCTATGGTGCGAAAGGTAATATTATTGAGCATCCAGATAGTGCCATCCGCCAAAAAGAGGTTGATGAAATTCGTGAGAAAATGCAAGCTGAAGGTAAGAGCAGACAAGAAATTCAAGAAGCGCTAATGTACTACGAGCTTCAGCCTAAATATAAAGCACCAAACGAAAGAGCAGGAATAGGATATGAGTAGAAAAATAACCATAAAAGCATTTAAATATAATCCGTTAAGTAAAATTTCAAAGCCGCATTTTGCGACCTACGAGCTAGAAGAGACTGATGGTATGACATTGTTTATCGCGTTAAATATGATTCGCGAGAAATTTGACCCAGATCTTAGCTTTGACTTTGTTTGTCGTGCTGGAATTTGTGGAAGTTGTGGCATGCTTGTAAATGGTAAGCCAAGATTAGCTTGTAGAACTCTTACTAAAGATTTTGAAAGTGGAGTAATTGAGCTTATGCCTTTGCCAGTATTTAAGTTGCTAAAAGACTTAAGCGTAGACACCGGCAACTGGATGAATGCGATGAGTAGGCGTGTGGAGAGCTGGATACATACAGACCACGAGACCGATATCTCTAAGCTTGAGGAAAAGGTTGAGCCTGAAGTAGCGCAAGAGGTATTTGAGCTTGACCGTTGCATCGAGTGCGGTATCTGCGTAGCTGCGTGCGGTACGGCTATAATGAGGCCTGATTTCATCGGCGCGGTCGGACTTAACCGCGTAGCTAGGTTTAAAATCGACGCGCTTGATAAACGAACCGACGAGGACTTTTACGAGCTTATCGGCGATGATGACGGCGTGTTTGGCTGTATGACTTTGCTAGGCTGCGAGGATAACTGCCCTAAACACTTACCACTTCAAAGCCGCATAGCTTATATGCGTAGAAAAATGGCTGCCATAAAGTAGCCAAGGGGCTGTAAAAGCCCCAAATTTACTTCTAAATTTATTAAAAAAGACTGCAAATAGATGCCAAAAGGCATAAAAAGATATCAATAGATACAAATAAGAAAAATAAAAATATCAAAAATGGGATTGATAAGAGTGTGTCCATTATATAACCAAGTGGAAATACGATAAATATAAAGACGATTCCAACACCAGAAACAAAACAAAAAATTAGCGCAAATATCGTAGCAAAGGTGTTTACAAATAAGCTAATATTTTCTAAAAGAAAATTTGTTAGGCCAAGACATCTCATGTTTTGATTATAGCTTTTAAGCCAAAAAATTTATATAATTTCAAAAATTTGCTTCATTTAAGGATATAAAATGTTGCCAAGCTATAAAGATATGATGCTACCTATTTTGGAATTTGTCGCGCAAAAGAAAGAAGCAAATAGAGCTGAAATTTCTAAATTTATAATTGAGTATTTTAAGTTAAAAGACGAAGATATTTTACAAAAAATAAAAAGTGGAACTTTTACATATATAAGCAGGACGGGCTGGGCTTTATCCTATCTAGCTACAACAGCACAAGTAAAATCAAGGCCAGAAAAAGTGCCGCTTAAAAAAGTTGGTAGAAGCCTATTTGCCATAACAAATTTTGGCAAAGAGCTAGTAAGTAGCAAGGACAAAAAGAGCAAATTTCTCTCTTGGTACGATGAAATTTACAAACAAGAGATAAGGCAAGAGGAAAAAGAGGCTACAGAAAATACCCCAGATGACAATATAGATGAAGCGCTTTGCAAGATAAAAGAGGAGCTAAAAAGTGAAATTTTATCTAGCATTTTAGAAAAAGAGCCAAGATTTTTTGAATACCTTGTAACAAAACTACTTGAAAAGATGAATTATGGAGCCGGAAATCTTACAAACAAAGGCCCAGATGGCGGGATAGATGGTATCATAGATGAAGATGAACTTGGGCTTTCTAAAATTTACATCCAAGCAAAAAGATACAAAGACGGCAGTAATATCCGTAGGCCAGAAATTCAGCAGTTTATCGGCGCCATCTCAAATAAAAATACTAAAAAAGGTGTCTTTATCACTACGGCAAAATTTACTAAAGAAGCTGAAAATTTCGCCAAAGATAATCAAAATTTTAGTGTGGTTTTGATAGATGGCGACAAGCTTGCAGAGCTAATGATAAAATACAAAGTCGGCGTTCAAACAAGCCAAATATATGAAATTTGTAAAATCGACACCGACTTTTTTGAGGAAAATAATTTTTAAAATTTTAAGCCATAAAGCACTACTGCGTATATTTATTGCAAGTTGCTACTTGGGATCATTTTGGTCTTGCTTTATTTGTGTGCTTAAAAGACAAATTTAAATCTTTACTAACACCAAAATAGTCCAAATTTACCAGCTTAGAATGCTTTTTAAACCAAATTTTACTCTTATAAACGCCGTCTAAAATTTAAGTGTTATAATTACAGCGAAATAACGATTTTAAGGAGAGGATATGCAATCTCGCATAATCACTGGCGTTTTGATGTTTGTTGTTATTTTGGTAGTTTTTTTTATTGATAATTATATTTTAAATTTTATCTTGCTCGGCGCTGTGCTTTATTTTGCATTTAATGAGTCGATCAAGCTTTATAATATCGATCACAAACAGCTAGTTTTTGCCGCACTTGCTTTTTATGTGCTTACATATTTTACAAATCCAATTTTCATAGCGATCCTTGCTATCATGCTAGTTGCTTCGATCCTAGCTCACATAAAAAGTGAAAATTTAAAGCTAGTCGCACCTTTTGTATATCCGACCACACCGATCTTTATGATGTGGATGCTTTACTCAGAGTATGGCGTAGGCTATCTCGTATGGCTTATTTTAAGCGTAGTTGCAAGCGATAGTGGTGCATTTTTTGTTGGTAAAATGTTTGGCAAACATCCATTTAGCCCAAGCTCACCAAACAAAACAATCGAAGGTGCAGCAGGCGGTGTGGCGATAGGCACAGTGATTGGCTGCATTGTTGGAAATTTTGTTACTGAAGGATTTTTTCAAATTTTATTTTCAAGCTTTTTAGTCTGCGTGTTTGCAGTTTGGGGAGATTTGTTTGAGAGTTACCTAAAAAGACTTTGCGGTGTCAAAGATAGTGGTTCGCTCTTCCCAGGACACGGTGGCATGCTTGATAGGATAGATGGCTATTTATTTGGCGTAGTCGCCCTACTTTGGTCGCTCTCGTGGTAATACTTGGCTCAACTGGTTCAATCGGCAAAAACGCCCTTAACCTTTGCGAAAAATTTGGCGTAGAGGTTGAGGCGTTAAGCTGTGCTAAAAATGTAGATTTACTAAATGAGCAAATCTTAAATTTTAAGCCAAAATTTGTCTGCGTAGGCGATGAAAAGCTAGTTAAAAATGTAAAAAATGTAGAAGCTAAAAATATCTTTTTTGGCGAGGCTGGACTGCTACAAATGCTAGAAATTTCAAGCTCAAAAAAGGTAATAAACGCCCTTGTTGGCTTTGCTGGCCTTGCTCCTAGTTTAAAGACGCAAACTCTTGGCAAAAGGCTTGCCCTTGCAAACAAAGAGAGTCTTGTTGTTGGCGGCAAATTTCTAAAGACTAGAGAAATTTTACCAATAGACAGCGAGCATTTTGGACTTAAATTTCTACTTGAAAATAAAACTGCACCAAAAAGACTCATCATCACAGCAAGTGGCGGCGCATTTTATAAAAAGCCGATCAAATTTCTAAAAGATGCCACGCCAAGTGACGCACTAAAACACCCAAACTGGGATATGGGTGCAAAGATCACGATTGATAGTGCGACGATGGCAAATAAGCTTTTTGAAGTAATGGAGGCTTACTGGCTTTATGGCATCAAGGAGATCGAGGCTGTGATAGAGCCAACTTCTGCGATACACGCCGTAGTAGAGTTTATAGACGGCTCAAGCACGATGCACCTCTCGCGACCTAACATGAAACTAGCTATCGCTCATGCTATGTTTGAAAATATCAATGAAAATATTGTCTCACACGCAAATTTACTTGATCTAAAAAATATAAAATTTCATAAAATCAGCCTTAAAAAATATCCCATTTTTTCGCTAAAAGATGAGGTCCTAGCAAACCCTGATCTAGGTGTAGTGATAAATGCTGCAAATGAGGTTGGAGTATTTAGCTTTTTAGAGAAAAAATGCCCGTTTTTGGATATCTCAAGGCTCGTTTTAAACTCTGTTAAAAATTTTAGAGATATTAAAATTTCAAATATTGATGAAATTTTTGAAGCTGATAAAGAAGTTAGAAATTACGCAAAAAGGATGTTAAATGCAAAGGTATGAGGGTTATAAATTTGATCCCAAACAAAGCTTAATCGGCGTTCAGTTTTTATTTGTCGCCTTTGGTGCACTGGTATTAGTGCCGATACTTACGGGACTAGATGCAAATGTAGCTCTCTTTACAGCCGGTCTTGGCACGCTACTTTTTCAGCTAGTCACTAGAAAAAATGTTCCGCCTATTTTTTTAGCAAGCTCCTTTGCTTTTATCGCGCCACTTCAGTACGGTATCGAAAAATGGGGCATAGCCGTGACGATGGGAGGCGTTATATTTGCTGGATTTTTCTACGTTGTTTTAAGCCTCGTGGTCCGATTTGGCGGAGAGAAAATTTTGCATAAAATTTTACCTCCAGTTGTCGTTGGTCCAGTCATCATGACAATAGGCCTTATCCTTGCCCCAAATGCTGTCAAAATGGCAACATCGGCCACTGAAATTTATACTCAAAATGAGGCGATGATCGTCGCTGGCATTTCGCTAGTGGCTACTATTTTAGTGATGATGCTTGGGCGTGGCATGTTTAGGCTTATACCTATTTTGCTTGGTATCATCACTGGCTACATCGTAGCTTACTGCTTTGGCATGGTTGATTTTACCCCTATCTTTAATGCACCTTGGTTTAGAATGCCAAATTTCACTACACCAAAATTTGAGTTTGAAGCGATCATTTATATGATACCTATCGCTATCGCTCCAGCGATCGAACACATAGGCGATATGCTTGCTATCTCAAATGTTACAAAAGAAGATTTTCTAAAAAATCCAGGCCTTAAAAACACACTCCTTGGAGATGGACTTGCCACTTCGCTTGCTGCTTTTTTTGGTGGCCCGCCAAACACTACATACTCAGAGGTCACAGGCGCAGTTAGCCTTACAAAAGCTTATAATCCAGCAATCATGACCTTTGCAGCAATCACTGCCATTGTGCTAGCCTTTGTTGGCAAGCTAGGAGCGGTGCTCTCAACTATCCCAGCCCCAGTCATCGGCGGTATCATGCTGCTACTTTTTGGCATCATCGCAAGCGTTGGCATGGAGACACTTATAAAAAATAAAGTTGACCTTGCAGACCCTAGAAATATGATAATTGTAGCCCTCATCTTCATCTTTGCCATCGGTGGCATGGTGCTTGACCTTGGAGCGGTTAAATTTTCAGGTATAGGGCTTGGTGCGGTTACTGGTATAGTTTTAAATTTGCTTTTACCAAAAACAAAGCATTATGAAGGATATTAATGCGTAAATTTTTACTTTTTTTACTAACCTTTACCACTGCTAGTTTAGCCAATACTTTAGACTATGCGCTCATCAAAAAAGGTGAACCAAGCGAAAATACGATGTTGTTAATCGGTGGCATTCAAGGCGATGAGCCGGGTGGCTTTTTGGCAGCCTCTATCGTGGCAACTGACTATAACATCACAAAAGGTTCGCTTTGGGTCGTGCCAAATTTAAATTTCCCAAGCATAATCGAGCGAAGTCGTGGCACAAAAGGCGATATGAATAGAAAATTTGCCCATGTCGATAAAAACGATCCTGACTATAATTCAGTGATGAAGATAAAAGACGTCATAACCGATAAAAACGTTACGCTCATCTTAAATTTACACGATGGAAGCGGCTATTACAGAGATAAATTTATAAACAAAGACGAAAATCCAGATAAATGGGGCAATACTTGCATCATTGATCAAAGCACGCTTTCTGGCTCAAAATATCCAGAGCTTGAAAGTATCGCCTCAAGCGTAAAAGACGTGCTAAATAAGCATCTAATAGATCAAAAACACCAGTATCACATCAAAAACACGCACACCGCAATGGGTGATAAAGAGATGCTAAAAAGCCTAACTTACTATGCTATCACGCAAAATAAGTCAGCCTTTGCAAACGAAGCTAGTAAAAATTTAAACGCCGAGCAAAGGACTTATTACCATCTAATCGCCATTGAAGAATATATGAAAAAGGCTGGCATTAGCTTTACTAGGCCGTTTAACCTTGATGTTAAAAGCGTAAAAAAAGCAATCGAAAAAGAGATCAGACTCGAGCTTGAAAATTCATACGCGATAAGTCTTAAAAATCTAAAGCCTTTAATAAATTTTGTCCCGCTTAAAAAAGGCGAGTTAAACTATAGCTCACCAAATCCGCTAATAGCTGTCATAAAAGAGAATGGTAGCTTCAAAGTGCAGTACGGCAACCGCTTTGTTACTAGATTAAAACCGCAATATTTCGAGTTTGCAAAACCACTTGATGAAATTTTACTAATAAGCGACAGTAGCGAGCTTACATTAAAAAGTGGCGATAAATTTAGCGTGAAAAAGAGCTTTAAAATAAAATCACTCAAAAACGTGCGCGTAAACGTCATAGGATACGGTACAAAAAGTATAGATGAGAGTGAGCAAGAAGTGGCTAAAAATAGCCTAAATAAAAGCTATAGCATCGATAAAGACGGCAAAATTTATAGAGTCGAGTTTTATAAAAACGAAGATGGCAAAGAGAAATTTGCTGGCATGATCTTAGCGGAGTTTAAATGATACTTGGCATCGAAAGTAGCTGCGATGATAGCTCGGTCGCACTCATAGATGAACGTACCTTAGAGAAGATTTATTATAAAAAAATTTCTCAAGAAGAGGAGCACGCTATCTTTGGTGGCGTGGTTCCTGAGCTTGCAGCGAGGCTTCATACAAAGGCGCTGCCAGCACTTTTAGAGGATATCTTGCCAAATTTTAAAGATATAAAAGCGATCGCTGTGACAAATGAGCCAGGTCTTAGTGTGAGCCTAATAGGTGGTGTCAGCATGGCAAAAGCGCTAAGCGTAGCTCTAAATATCCCGCTAATCGCTGTCAATCATTTAGTTGGTCACATCTACTCGCTATTTTTAGATCGCGAAGCCGCCTTTCCACTTGGCGTCCTGTTAGTTAGTGGCGGGCATACGATGATCCTAGAGATTGACGAAAATGGTGAAATTTTGGAGCTTGCAAGTACTGGCGATGATAGCTTTGGTGAGAGCTTTGACAAGGTTGCTAAAATGCTTGATCTTGGCTATCCAGGCGGTGCTGTTGTGCAGCAAAATGCACTTTTGTGTGAGGATAAAGAGAGGTTTAAATTTACCGTCCCACTTCTTCACGATAAACGCCTTGAATATAGTTTTTCAGGGCTTAAAAACCAAGTCAGAGTTGAAATTTCTAAGCTAGAAAGTATCACACAAAAGGATATCGCTGACATCTGCTACGCATTTGAAAATACTGCCTGTGAGCACATTTTAAACAAGCTTGAAAAGGTCTTTTGTTTAAGAAATTTTAAGCGTTTTGGCGTAGTTGGCGGTGCAAGTGCAAATCTAAATTTACGAAAAAGGCTTGAGATGCTTTGCCAAAAAAATGAGTGCGAGCTTTTGCTAGCTCCACTTGAATTTTGCTCTGATAACGCCTTGATGATAGCAAGAGCGGGACGTGAGAAGTACCTAAAAGGCGAGTTTGTAAGCCATAGCGAGCTAAATATAAATCCAAGAGTTAGCTTTAAAAAGCTTGAGTTAAATTAAACTTTTTAAAAAATATAAAATTTGCGCCTAAATCTTGATAGCTTCGTAAGTAAAAACGTAATAAAATCTAAAAAATTTCAAAAAAAGAATCTTTAATGGACGAGTTTTTAAATCACGCTTGGCATTTAAATAAAATTTACGCCAATACCGATGCGAGCGTGCCTTTTTACCCAGATCTACTGGCGCTTCTTTTATCTTGTGACGAGAAAAATTTAGATGAGTTTATGGCTCTTGCTGAGTTTAGAACTATCTTAAAAAAGCTAGGTGTTGGACTTGATATCTTTAGCATACAAAGCGCCCAGCTAGCCACACTAAAAGCACTAAATGAAGCAAAAATTTCAAGCGATGAACTTGTAACCCGCTTACAAAAGCTACGTGATGAAAAGATAATTAGCCATGAAAAATTTGATTTTTTAATAAAATTTATAAGTAAAAACTCAAATCAAAATAAGGCTGAAATTTCTAATGCGAAGCCAAAAGATCACTTTCACAAGAGCCTGGATTTTCTAAATGAGATAAATGAAAAAGCAAGCATGCTTGATGAAGATAAAGAATTTTTACTAGCTTTAAAAAACGCCAAAAAAAGATCAAACGAAACGCTTTTTAACATCGCAGTAAGTGGCATCATAAACTCTGGCAAATCAACCCTTTTAAATGCCCTTTTAAACAAACGTGTTCTTGGTGCTTCAAATGTGCCTGAAACCATAAATTTAACCATCTTAAAGCACGCAACAACTAGCCATGCAAAGGTAAATTTTTATAGCCCAGATGAGCTAGAAAAGCTTGGACTTTCAAGTAAAAATTTACCAGCTAGTAGCGTAGAGATCAGCCTAGATGAGATCAAAAACTATACATCTTCAAGCTCAAAAACGGCAAATCTCGTAAAAAGCGTAGAGCTTTATGATGATTTGGAGCTTTTAAGAGATAATGTCTGCATTATAGACACTCCGGGCATAGATGATGCGATCGTTTTAAGGGAGCAGATCACTACAAATTTTATGAAAGAGTGCGACCTTTTAGCACATCTCATGAATGGTTCGCAAAGTGCAACGCAAAAAGACGCACTATTTTTGAAAAAATGCCTTGAAAACTCGCACATCGTAAGAGTTGCTATCGTGCTAACTCACGCTGACGAGTTAGATGCAAAGGATATTAATGAAACGCTTAACTACGTAAAAAAGGCGATCGGCGAGCAGATAAATGACATCAAGATAGATTATTTTGCCCTTAGCGCGAAAGCTTATCTTGATGGCGCTTTAAATAGTGGCGTGCCGGAGTTTAAAGAGTATCTTTACGATGTGCTTTTTGGCAAAGACTCTAAAAAATCAGCTCTAATTTTAAGCTCATATCAAAAAGAATTGCAAAATATTTTAAAAACGAAACTCGAAGCCACAAAGGCTGAAATTTTAGAGCTTAAAGCATTTGGTTTAGAGCTAGAAGCTTTGCAAAACGAGCAAGCAAATATCAAAAATTCTCTTAATGAAAATTTCACAAAACTTGAAAGGCTTTTAGAAAGCGAGCTAAAAAAACTCGATGATAAAAATGTAAAAGATATCTATAAAATGGGGCTTGAAGCACTACTGCAAAATCTAAATGAAAAGCTTAAGAGTGAGATTGCTTACTGCAAAAATAAAAGAGAAAATTTAAATCTAAAACGTCTTACACAAATAGCAAAAACTACACTTTGTGACGGAGTTGCGGCACTCATGAGAGAGGCTAGAAATGAAACTTTGGTGCAAATAAAGTCATGCGAGCAAAATATTGCTTTAAGTTTTGATGGCTTTAAGGTGAGTGAAAATAAAATTTTTAGTATAAATGACTTTTTAAAGCAAATGGGCGTAGAGCTTGATTTTAGCGAGCTTTTAGATGAGCTTGAAGCTAAAATTTTAAGCAGAAGTGAGCCAGATGAGGCGCTTTTAAGTTTAAGACAGAATTTACTTAACAATAAAAGCATATCACAGTTTTGCGAGACACTAGCAGAACATGAAAAAAAGCTGTTAAAAGAGCGAGTAAAGGCTTATGAAATGAGCCAAAAAGAGGCTTTAAGCCAAAGACTTTTGGTGCTCAATGAAAAACTTAATGAGCTAAATTTACAAAATCAAAGCTCGATTTTAAAGCTTAAACAAAAGACCTCCTTACAAGATGAAATTTGCTCACTTTTAGAGGATATTAAAAATGTTTAATGAGTTTATAAATGCCTACAAAGCGAGATATTTTAAGGTTTTTACAAATGATTTTAAGGGCGAGCTAGCTAGGCTCGTAAATAATCTAAACGATCCTAGTTTGCATATAAGCGAGCAGATAAAAGAGAGCTTAAATTTACTAATAGACACTTTAAATGAACCACCGCTAATAGCTGTTATCGGTCAATTTTCAAGTGGGAAATCAACATTTTTAAATGCACTTCTTGGCCAAGATATCTTGCCATCAGGACTAACTCCAGTCACCGCAAAGGCTGTGAGACTAAAATTTGCAAAGATGCCACTTCTAAGCGTGAAATTTATAAACGGTAGCGAAAGCCTGCTAGCAAGTAGCGATCTAGCCGAGCTAAATAAGTTAGGTGAGCAAGTTTCTAGTATGACGCTTTATGCGCCAAGTGAAATTTTAAAAGAGATAAATTTCATCGACACTCCTGGACTAAACTCGCTAAGAGATGCTGATACAAAAGAGACAAAAAATACGCTAAAAAAGGTTAGTGGCGCGATATGGCTAAGCCTTGCAAATAACGCCGCAAAGGCAAGTGAGCTTGAAAGCATTAAAGAAATTTTAAAAGTCAATGATCTAAAAGCGATCTGCCTAATCAACCAAAAAGACAAGCTAAGTGAGGAGGAGCTTGAAAGTTTGCTAAAGCACGCTAGACAAACTTATGGCGAGCTTTTTGAGGATGTCATCGCTATCTCGTCAAAGCAAGCTCTTCTTGGTATAACAAATAATGACAAAAGCCTACTTGAAGCTTCAAATTTTAACGAAGCTCTAAAGGCTATTAAAGAGTGCTTTTTGAACAAGAGCTTTAAAGAAAATTTTATAAAAGCAAGAGCAAAAAAGATCGTAAAACTCCTAACTAACGAGCAAGAAAAACATCTAGAAATTTATGATAATGCGCAGTTTATTTTAGATGAATTTAGTGGCTCATTAGGTGAGAGGCTGGAGGCGATAAAAGAGGAGTTTAAACCAAAGATCGCTTTAAGATATAGTCAAATGAGTGAAGTTATAAAACTTGCTGCCGATGAGGTATTTAAGCTACTTAAGCCATTTTCAAAGACGAAATTTAACGCTTCAAAGACGCTTTTAAACAAAGAAATTTATAAGCGTGAAAATTTTGAGGTAATAAGTCTTGATAGCGACGAAGTCTTTTCAAAACTTATCTACGAAGATGTGGTTTTTAATAAATTTTTTAAACGCTACAAAAAAGATCTAAAAGAGCTAGAAAATGCAATAACCTCAGCGTTTAATGAGCTTTATAAAAATTTAGAGGATAAATTTTTAATATACAAATCTCGCTATGAAAATTATGCTAGCTTTGATGATCAAGTCTTGGCTTACGAAACAAAATCCATAAATACATATGCCGGACGGACATATGAAAATTTTTTAAGAGAGTATGAAACGGCTAAATTTAAGGCCATACAAAAGGTCTCTTTGTTTTTTGAAAAGCTTGATATAAAACTAGCTTCAAACTATGAAAACGCGCTCAAACTCGCGGTTTATTTTATAAAACAAAAGATAGAAAAGACGCTAGAGTCGCACCTGCAAATGAATACACCACTTTATATCCCAAGTGCAAAAGACGTCTATGAGCGTATGCTTGATGCGTTTAGCCTTTATGAGTTTGAAGCTTTAATGTGCTCAAATAGCTCGTTTTTAAATAAAATTTTGCTTGATATAAAAAGCGATTTTAATGAAATTTATACTTTAAAAATAGCAATGCTTGATGACTTAAAAGCAAGAGTTAAAGAGCAAATTTCAAAGATCGAAGAGCTTTGTGAAAATTCATTATTACTAAGATAAATAAAAAATTTTTAAAGCTTAGAAGCTATCCATTTAAGGATAGCTTTTATTTTATGCGTGCATTATGCCGATCTTTGGTGCGTCAAATGCTGTCACGCGCTTTGGCACGCCTTTAAATTTCTCGACATTCACAAGGCTTGTGTGAGCGGTGTTGCTCTGGCTCATCTTGCTTGATGGCACGTCTTTTGTGAGCACATTTAAATTTCCGTGCAAGCAAAGGCTCTTCTCGCCTGGCACATCTGGGTCATACCAAGCGCCCTCGCTCACGATGACGACGTTTTGTGGCACGTCCTCGGTCACAAAGGCACCGCACAAAATTTCGCCCCTGTCGTTGTAAATTTTCACCACGTCGCCCATTTTTATCCCCCTAGCTTCGGCTGTTTTTGGGTTTATGAGCACTGGCTCGCGCTCTGCGATCTCGTTAAAATGGCGAAGCACGGAGTTATTTAGCTGCGAGTGAAGTCTAAATTTAGAGTGCGCGCCGCTGATGGCGATAGGGTATTTTTTATTTTTTGCGCCCAGCCACTCAAATGGCTCAAGCCACGTCGCATGCGGTGGGCAGTCATCGTAGCCAAAGCCAGCGACCGTCTCAGAGTAAATTTCTATCTTACCAGATGGTGTTTTTAGCGGATTTGCCACTGGATCGTCGCGGAATTTCTTATAGTTTGTAAAGTAACGTTTTTTCTCATCGATCTTGTCAAATCTAAAATATCCCTTCTCCCAAAATTCCTCAAAGCTAGGCATGCTCTCATACCCAAGCTCAGCAGCCTTTTTAACGGCATCTTCATATATTGTCTTGACCCACTCTAGCTCACTTTTACCCTCGCTAAATGCCTCTTCCCTGCCCCACTCTTTGGCGATCAGCCTTGCGATCTCAAAGTCGCTCTTACTCTCGCCAAATGGCTTAACTAGTGGCTTCATCGCAAATAGATACTCGCTTGTAGAGTTTGCCATCTCGATGTCTGTTCGCTCGTACTCAAGTGCAGCTGGCAAGACAATGTCGCTAAATTTAGCTGTACTTGTCCAAAACGGCTCGCAAGTGATGATAGCATTAACGTTTCGCATAGCTTTTATCGCTCTATTTGCGTCAGGATGCCTTGTGAAAGTCGAGCCATTTGCGTTAAACATCACTCTAATCTTTGGCAGTTTATAGCTCTTGCCATTTCTTGTTATCTCCTTGCCTGGCTTAAGAAGTGCGTCTATTAGCCTTGAGTTTGGCATGTCATAGCCCTTAGTCTTTGGCACTAGGCCGCTATCGATAAATCTTTGTGGCACTTTTGTCTCAAAAGCCGCTAGTTTAGGCGCTATGAAGCTCTCATCAGCATTTTTGTGCATGCCATCATTTGTGACAAAGCCACAACCCTCTTTGCCGATGTGTCCAAGCATCGCATTTAGCGTCACAAGCGCCCAGTATGCCATCTCGCCGTGATCTTGCCTTTGTATGGCATAGCCACTAACTATAACTGAGTCGTTTTTAGCTAGGTCTTCACAAAAAGTTGCAAGATCTTGCTCGCTCACACCACAAATTTTGCTTGCCCAAGCTAGGTTTTTATTGACCCCATCTTTTGTGCCAAGCATATACTCTTTAAATTTATCAAAGCCAACTGTGTATTTTTCTATAAATTCTTTGCTGTAAAGTCCCTTTTCAAAAAGGTAGTTACACATACCTATCATCATCGCCGTATCGGTGCAAGGCACGACTTCAAGGTATTTTGAGTCAAAGTATTTTGCGCTATCGTTGTGATAAATATCGACGCTATAAATTTTCATCTCGCCGCTCTCGCCTTTTTTTCTGATCTCATCGTAGTATTTATATGAGTTATGAAGCGGTACGCCAATGGCGATCTTGTTTGAAACGACTGGGTTTGTACCCCAAAATACGATCGTTTTGGCGTTTTTTAAAATAGCCTCCCACTTTGTTGGCACTAGCGCAGGATCGACGAAGCCAGTGACGTGAGGCATGATGACAGTCGCTGTGCCGTATGAGTAGCCGCCAAGCTCATTTACATAGCCACCAAGCACGTTAAGTAGCCTTTTTGCGGTCTTTTGGCTATGCCCTACTTTGCCAAGGCTACCCCACTGATAAACCTGTCCGTAGATCGCTTCAGCACCGTATTTATTAAAATTTTCTTTTAAAATTTTTGCACTTAGCTTTATAGCCTCGTCCCAGCTCACACGCACAAATTCCTCTTTACCACGAAGCTCTGGTTTTGGGTTGTTTGGATTGGCTAAAAAGCTCTTTCTAACAAATGGATATTTTACCCTGCTCTCGTTTTGGATGTAGTCAATGACTGCGTTATTTAGCTCGTTTGGATAAGCATCGCCCTCAAATGGCACGGTCTCAACCACGCGCCCTGCGATAGTTTTTACATAAAATGGGCCAAATTTATTTGCGCTTAGTCCGCTTTGTTTGTCAAATAACGCTTGCTCTGCGCTTCCAAGCTCTTTTGCTTGAAGGCTAGCCGCGCCTAATGCGCTCAATCTTAAAAAGTCTCGTCTTTTCATTTTCTCTCCGATTTTGGTTAAATTTATTATTTTTGGTTGGTTTTAGAAATTATAAATTTAGGGTTTTGTATCATTTCATCGTTTAAAGGCCTTGTAATGTAATACGCAAACTTGCGTCTAAATTGCGCTATTTTAGCCAAAATTTTTAAAGGATGAGCAGATGATTGGATTTTATGTAAATGTAAAGTTAAAGGCTGGGTGTGAGGCGAAATTTGAAGAAATTTTAAAAGAGATCGTGCCAGCTTCAAGGAAAGACAAAGGCTGCATAAGCTACGAGTGCGGCATGGTTGTGGGCGGTAAAAACGAATACTGTTTTATGGAAATTTGGGAAGATCTTGCAAGCCAAAAAGAGCATATGAAAAGCGCTCATATGGTGAAAAACGCAGCCGCGCTGGAGGCTTGCAAAGAGAGCCAAGAGGCAAAAATAGTAAATTTTGTGAGCGTAAAGGAATAATATTTGCTTTAAAAAGGGCAAAATCCACAAAAATGAGCGAAGAAAAAATGCTTGAGATGATAAATGCGACTGCTGATATTATATTTATGGCCGTACTTAGGGGGCGAGTGAGCTTTGAAGCTTGTAAAAAAGATAGGGAATTTATCGACTCTTTAAGAGAAGAGCTACTTGGCAAAAATCCAAATAAATTTAAAATCGCCCAAAACTCATACCAAATGATCGCTATTTTTGAAAAATACCGCAATAAAAAATAATTCCACTTAAAATTTAAATCCATTTGCCGATATAGTGTTAAAGGATTTGACATGATAAACGCACTAAATGGATTTAACCAAAGCTTTAGCTATCAAGACGCTTTTAGTAAGCACCAAGCCACAAACGCAAATTTAAATAAAGTAGAAATTCCCACCAAAACCGCGGACATCAAGCATCTATCGCTCTCTGGCTACTCGTCAAATGATAAAATTTCTATCTGGGGCAAGATAAATGGCATAGATAGTTCTATGAGTAAAGACGAGGTTGCTAGCCTTAAAAATTTCGTTGATAGCACGAAGCTTTGGCGACTAAATTCCATCATCACTAGCGAGAAAAACGGATTTAGCGTAGATGAGTTTAACAAAACCTATAACATATCTGCTAGTGCCACCGACAACCTGAAAATTCTAATCAATCACGCCAATGGCACGCTTTATCTAAGCCGTGAGGCTACAAATTTGCTAGACTCTGATCTAAGTATCGATGAGTTTAAAGATAAATGGCTGGAATTTACCGCAGAAAGGATACTTGGCGAGCACGCAAATGTAAAAATTTCTTTTAAAGACGGGGCTTTACATTACGAGCAAAGCTCAGATAAAAAACGTATAGAATTCTTAGGTCAGCCTATGTTGCACCGCGTAAGCTACGCTGATAAAAATAGTAAAGATGAGTTTTTAAAATTTCTAAAAACAAGTTTTGAGAAAGGCGAGAGCATCGCTGATGTGCTGCAAAATATCGCTCTTACGCCGGTTAGAGAAAATGGCGATGAAGAGATGGAAGAAGAGAAATTTAAGCCTATGCAAGTTACCAAAAAGAGCGTGACTTACACTGATAAAGATGTAAAACGTGAGTTTTTTGAGGAATTTATCAGGCGCGAGGTCGAAAATGGAGCAAGCTTTGATGAACTAGTGCAAAAGCTAAACAAACTAAAACCAAAGGATATCCTCGCTTAGCTTTGGCTTTAGGCTAAAATTTTAGGGGCCGCTTAGCTCTTTAAATTTCTACTTAGATTTGAATTTAAAAAGCCAATTTAGCCAACTAATTTAAAAAGCTAGCTTATCTTAATAAATTTTACTCGCGTTTAAATTTTAAGAGTCAGCCAGCTTGGCTCACCAAATTTCTACTTTGGATTATTTATACTTATCACCATATTTTTCTCATCAAGATATAGCTTAGCTGCCTCTTTGATGTCCTCATTTGTGATGGCTTTTACCGCACTTATGTACTCATCAGCCGTATAAAGTGGCGTGTTAAAAATTTTATTTGAGATGATGAGCTTTTGCCAAAACTCAGGCTTTTCGTAATCTTTTTTTATAGAAATTTCACTCTGTGCCTTAAAATCCTCCAAATGCTTTGGCAAGATCGCGCCACTACTCTTGATGCTAGCTATTATCTGCTTTATCTCGGTGATGATCTTGTCCGTGTTTGTAGGATCACAAGTAAAACTAATTAGCATATCTGAATGCTCAAAAGGATAGCGCGAGAGCTTGGCATTTAGGCTAAAGCCATATGTTTGACCCTTATCTTCTCTGATCTTTTCTCGAAGCGCTGTTTTTAAAATTTCACTTAATGCCCTTAGTTTAATCGCTCCTTCAAAGCTATATTTAGCGTCAGAATTTATGATATTTATGCCAACATCGCTTCTTTTTGTGCTTTGATACTTCCTTTTAAAGGTGTGCTGACCCTTGATACTTCGCACGCCATCGTCTTTAAACTCTTCAGTCTCGTCAAGCTTTGGCAAAGTGGCGATATACTTTTTAATAAGTGGTAAAAGCTTCTCTTCATCGGTATCGCCGATGATTACAAAAGTATATGAGCCTGCATTTGTAAATTTATCTTTGATGATCTCTTTTAGTTCATTTAGTTTTAGCGCATCGATATCAGTCATCTCAAGCGGCGCGACACGTTTATTATTTTCATAAAAAAATTTGCTAAATTCGGTGCTAAATTTATATTCAGGTAAATTTTGCTCTTTGCTTAGCTCATCTTTTGCTCTTTGCTTTATCCTCTCAAGCACGTGCGAGTCGGCTCTTGGAGCGTTAAATTCTAAATTTATAACAGCTAGCAGCGAGCTAAGATCGCTGGTGCTTGATGAGCCATAAAATCCTTGCGTAAGACCCTCAATATTCTTTTGATAGCTTACGATCTTGCCATTTAAAATTTTTGATAACTCATAGTTATTAAATTTGCCAACGCCGCTTTCATTTGTGAGCGCTACTGCAAAGCCACCAAGCTTTGGATCAGCCAAATTTGATGTGCCTCCTTTGCTGACGGCTGCAAACAAAACGCTATCTTTTTTAGTAGCTAGTGGCTTAAAGATAACTTGCGAGCCATTTGACATTTTGTAGGTATAAATTCCATTTTTTTCATCAAAGCTTCTTGAGCTTATCTCTTTTGGCTCTAAATTTTCATTGCCTAGGCTCTTATCGTTGTTATTAGCAGATAGGTTTGTGTTATAAGCAGGCGCCTTGGCAAAAAGCTTTAAAAACTCATCTTTGCTAAGCTTATAACCATCTTTGCTAAAAATTCTTACACGCTCATCAGAAATGGCCAAAATTTGTCTAAATCTAGCATTCACGTCAGCTAGCGTAATCTCGTTTAATAGCTTTAAACTAAGCTCTTTGTCGTCTTCATCGCTTAACACAAAGCCACCATTTTCTATCATATTTAAAATTTGTCCTGCGTAAGCACTTGATTTTTTAGTCTTTGAGCGTTTAAACTTTGCATCCACATTTGCCACAAACGCCTTTTTTACATCTTCGAAATCTTCTTTATTAAAGCCAAACTCTTTAATGCCTTTTATAACACCAAGCATATCTTTAAGGCTTGCGTTAAAATCGCCTCCAAGTACATTTGTTTCAAAACTATAAATTTTCTGCTTTGCTTGAAGTGTTTGAGCTATAAAATCAGTGCTTAAATTTGATGAATTATTTGCATTTTTTTGCTCATAAAGCATATTTATTAGGCTTGCGATAAGTGCGTCTTCTAGATTCCTCTTTGCATCAGCTTCATTTACAACCGGGCTAAATTTATCAAAATAGCTAAGTCTAACTAGCTCCATTCCAGTTTCATTTGAGTCGTAGTTAAAAATATTTAAACCACTTTTAAAGCTGATATTTTTTTCTGGATGAATGTAAGAATTTGTATTTTTTGCTTGGCTAAAGCTTTTTTCGATTAAGCTTTTTATCTCATTTTTATCAAAGTCGCCAACAGCAACAAAGCTCATAAATCTTGGCTGATAAAGCCTCTCGTAAAATTCTTGCATGTGCTTAGCATCTACGCTTTTGATGACGTTCATATCGCCTATTGGCACTCTTTTTAGATAGATGCTGCCCTCAAAAATATCCTTTGTTTGAGCCAAATAAAGCCTATATCCTGGCGTATTTCTCTGACGCTCTTCCTCCATGATGACGCCACGCTCCTTATTAAGCTCCTTAGGATCGATTTTAACGCCATCTATCCAATTCGAAAAGACCTTAAACGTATCTTGTAAATTTTTCTCATTTACATTAATCGTTAAGACATAACTCGTCTGATCGTAGCTCGTCTGCGCATTTAGATCAGCTCCAAATTTCACACCAAGGCTCTCAAGCTGCTTAATGAGCTCATTTTTGCTAAAGTCACGGCTGCCATTAAATGCCATGTGCTCCAAAAAGTGAGCAAGACCTTGCTCGCCGTCTTTTTCATCAGTTGAACCAGAATTTATAACAAGATAAAAAATAGCTGTTTTTTGTGGAAATTTATTCTCTTTGATATAGTATTTTAGCCCGTTTTTTAGCTCTCCATTTAACATATCTTTATCATTTTGAAGCGCAAAAAGACCCATTGCTAGACAAAAAAGCAACAAAATTTTTCTCATTATTTTCCTTTTTAAATTTTAATCGATAGACAAAGCAGAATTTAGCATAAGCCTGCAAATTTGCAGGCTAGAAGATTATTTTAGGTCGTATTTTTTAAGTAAAGCTTCGTAGCTTCCGTCTTTTTTCATGTCATCTAAAATTTGATTTATTTTCTCTATTAACGCACTCTCTTTTCCTTTATCAAAAGCTATTGAAAAGCCCTCGCTGCCATCAACTTCTTTGAAAAATGCTTCAAGTTCTGGATTTTTCTTAATAAAGCCATATCCGATAGAGCTATCAAGGATGACTGCGTCAAATTTGCCAACTTTTAATCCCATGATGAGTGGCACAGTATCCTCTGAAGGCACTACTTTTACGCCATTTATAGCATTTGCTGCTAGCTCTTGGACGGTGCCTTGTTGCACGCCAACTCTTTTGCCAGCTAGCTCTTCTTTAGCTTTTAGTGCGTCATTACCTTTTTTCTTTAGATAGAGGTTTTCAGTTAGATAGTATGGCTTTGTAAAATCAATCGATTTTAATCTATCTGAAGTCGCACTCATCGCACTTATGATGCCATTTATTTTGCCAGCTTTAAGCGCTGGGATAAGGCCATCAAAACTCATATTTATGATCTTGTATGAAAAGCCTGCACGCTTTGAAATTTCATCGATTAGCTCGATGTCAAAGCCTGTTATTTTGTTATTTTCATCGATATACTCAAATGGTGGATAATTCGCCGCTGTACCAAATTTTAGCTCGTTTGCACAAAGAGCAACAAAAGCTGTAAGTAAAAGAGCAAAGATCTTTTTCATAATAGTGTCCTTTAAGGTGATTTAGTGGCTTAATTATCAGTATTTCTCTATTAAAAATTGTTTAAATCCGTAATAAAAGAAAAATGCTATAAATATATCGTATAGCAAAGTAGCATATAAATTTTTATAGATAGGTTCTATCCCTTAATTATCTTAAGGGATAAAATAGTAGGAGCTCTAAGAGTAAGTCAAAGATTAAAATTTACTTTTTCTAACTTCGTTTACTATTGCCTTAGCCATGTCGTCAACATCAGATGTTACTTCATTTGCTTTATTGACAATTGATACATTTTCTTTTGTAAGTGTGTCTATTTGCGCAACTGATTGGTTTATCATATTGATTCCCTCACTTTGCTCTTTTATAGATTCACTCATTTCATTGATTGATTGAGCTAGTACATTTGTATTTGCTTCGATCTCTGTTAGAGACTTTTGAGTTCTTTCAGCCAGTTTTCTAACCTCATCTGCAACAACCGCAAAGCCTCTACCATGTTCTCCTGCACGTGCTGCCTCGATCGCGGCATTAAGAGCTAGTAAATTTGTTTGATCAGCTATATCTCTAATAATAGTTATGATGTTTTTGATCTCGTCACTTTGTCTAATAACATCAGATGTTTTTTGAGATATTGCATTCATTGAACTTGACATTTGCTCTACTGCGGCAGCAGACTCTTGAAGTGAGCTTGCTTGTACATTTGCGCCTTGAGTTAGTTCTTTCATTGACTGACTTAAAGACTCAGCCTTTTCTTCTAGCACATGGGCTTGATCTAAATTTGCTTTTAACATCTTGGCTATCTCTTCACCAAGAGCATTTATACCAACCGCCATTTTACCATCATCTTCAAGCCTTTTAGTAAAGTCTTGTTTTTTAAAACTTTCTAGTAGATTTAACACGTCGTCGCCATTTTCTGCAATAGCATGTTTAAGTGCGATTTGTAAGTCTTTAAAAGTTTGTTTTAGCTGGCTAAGTGCAGGATTTGAAGTATCTGCATTAAGCTGAGCTACGTAGTTACCTTTGCCGATTTGATTTACAAAAGTATTTGCTTCTTTAATGAAATTATTTTGTTCAGATAAATTTGCCTCGATTTGTTTGATATTCTCATTTATCAGTGCACTCATCTGTCCGATCTCGTCGCTACCACTACGATCTAAAAATTCAGCCTTATTAGATTTATAATTTAAGAAGTCAAAAAATCTAACTAAGCCATTTTTAGTCTGATCTATACCAGAGATCAGGTTTTTACCTATTAATGTAGATACTAGCAACATAAGCAAAATACAAATCGCAATCACAATAGAACTTATAATAAGTTCGGTATCTGCCTCGCCTTTAATTTGCTTTGCATCTTTTTGCATATTATCAAGCAGCTTAAGCTCAAGCTCTCTCATAGCATCTATCGTAACACTTATCTTTGAAAACCAACTCGCTGCGTCATAAGATGCATCTTCAGTAGTAACTACATTTTTAATAATATTCATAGCATCTATAAAATCAGCCTTTTTTCTAGCGATGGCATCAAATTCTTCGCTAAATTCTTTTGGGTTGTAATCGTCAAAATCCTGCATAAATTTATTTATAACGCTATTTAGTGCAACTACTTTGTTATAGTCCTCTTTGCTTATACTTTTTTTAGTAAAAATTCCATTTAAAGTTGCACGCAAAATACCAAAAGACTCTTTTATCTCACCAACAATAATGATACGCTTTAGATCATCTACCAAGCTAGGCTCGAGCTTATCACTATATCCATTTATAGCAATAACCTCTTTTCTTAAAATTTTTGTTATACGACTAATTAGATCATTGCCACTTTTTTGATCTACATTTGAGCGGATACTATTTATCTCTGAAACTATTTCATTTTTTTCTTCAAGCTTATCAAGCGCAGCATCTACTTTTTTACGCTGCTCTAATAAATTTTTATTATCCCCTCCTGCTAGCACACCTGAGCTAAATCCGCGTTCTTTTTGCATTTCATGGATAAAATTATTTTGATTTATTATTGTATCCACGATTTTCTCGCTAAATTCTGCTTTTGAGCGAGTTTTTAAGATACCATTTAGCATGTATGCACTCATGATACCAAGGCCAATAAGACTGACGATAACTATCGCCATAATCTTAGATTTAATACCTAGATTATTCATTTTCTCTCCTTTTAGTTTTTCTTAATATCTGCTTCAAAAAATAAAGTCATACGACTTTAATACTTAAAAATTTATCAACCAAAAAATACTTTTGGTTATTTTTATAAAAAATATCAATTAACGCATTTATGTAAAATTTTAATTTAAATTTAGATTTATTAATTAGTAGGAATTTTTTAAAAAAATTGTGATACATGCAAATAGAAAATAGCACATTTAAAATAAATGCCGTTCTCATCCTGAGAAGCTCCATTTTTTCTCCTTGAAAATAATTAAGTCATTTTATTAATTTTACTTTTAAAAGATGTTAAATTTTAAAAATTAGAAAAAAGTGAGTTTTTGCAGAGAATTCCTGCTTCTCTGCAAATTTTGTATTTAGATTTATTTCTTTAATCCATATTTATCTAGCATTTTGTCAAATTCGCCAGATTTTTGTAGCTCATCGATCGCTGCGTCTATCTTCTTGATAAGCTCAGTGTGTTTGCCTTTATCAAACGCCATTGCAAATCCTTCCGTGCCATCAGGAACTCTTAAAAATTCTTCTAAATCTGGATTTTGTTTTAAATACTCAACCCCTATCGGACTATCAGTTAGCACAACGTCGATTTTGCCAGCGTTTAGTGACATGATAGCGGCTGCTACATTTTCAGCAGGTATCGATTTAGTGGTTATGCTTTTGGCTGCTTCTTCTTGAAGTGTGCCAACTTGAGCTGAAATTTTCTTATCCTTAAGGTTGTCTTTATTTACATCTGAGCCTTTTTTGCGGATAAATAAATTTTCTGAAAAATAATATGGCTTGGTGAAATCAACCGATTTTCTTCTCTCATCAGTAGCACTCATACCACTTATTGCGATATCGATCTTGCCTGTTTTCAAGGCCGAGATGAGGCCGTCAAAATTCATATTTGCAACATCAAATTTGATCCCAGTTTTTTTGGTGATCTCATTTAATAAATCTATCTCAAAACCAACTATTTGGTTTTTTTCATCAAGATATTCAAAAGGTGGATAATCAGCACTTGATCCGACTTTATAAACCACCTCTTTGCTAGCCTCTGGCGCATTTGCTACACTTTTTTTGTTAGTGTTATCACCACAACCTATAAAAAATAAAACTAAGCCTAACGCTAGAACTTTTAAAAAATTTTTCATTTTTTATCCTTTATTAGTGATTTAAAATTTTACCTAAAAACTCTTGTAGACGCTCGTGCTGCGGATTTGTAAAGACATTTTTTGGCGTGTCATCCACTGCTATCTTGCCTTTATCCATAAAGAAAATTCTATTTGCTACATTCCTTGCAAAGCCCATCTCATGAGTTACCACAAGCATCGTTATACCTTTTGCTGCGACATCTTTCATAATGTCAAGAACCTCACCTATCATTTCAGGATCAAGCGCACTTGTCGGCTCATCAAAAAGTATCACTTCTGGCTCCATTGCTAGGCTTCTAGCGATCGCAATACGTTGCTTCTGTCCGCCTGAAAGCTTGTGCGGATAGGCAAATTTCTTATCACTTAGCCCAACACTTTTTAGCAACTCATCAGCTCTTTTTTCTGCACTTGCTTTATCTAAAATTCCCGCTTTTATCGGAGCTAGAGTTAAATTTTGCAAGACATTTTTATTTGCAAAAAGATTAAAGTGCTGAAAAACCATGCTCACTTTTTGGCGAATTTTATTTATATCTGATTTTTTATCTAAAATATCTTCACTATTTATCTTTATGTGCCCGCTATCTGGCTCCTCAAGGCGGTTTATGCAGCGTAAAAATGTACTTTTTCCACCACCACTTGGACCAATTATCGCTATAACTTCACCTTTTTTTATATTTACGCTAATGTCGTTTAAAACGAGTAGATCACCATAGCTTTTATTTAAATTTCTAATCTCAATCATGGCGATTTAGTCTCCTCTCAAGTAGTTTCACCAAGAAGGTGAAAAATTTAACACTCACATAGTAAACGATGCCTGTAAAAATGACTGGCTCTGGGCTATAAAATACCGCCTGCAAGCTCTTACTTTGCATCGTGATATCAACAACGCTTATGTAGCCAACAACCGAAGTTTCTTTAAAAAGCGAGATAAATTCGTTTGCAAGTGCTGGCAAGATATTTTTTGTAGCTTGTGGAAAAACCACCTCACGCATCGAAACATAGTAGTTTAGACCCATGGCACGAGCCGCTTCCATTTGTCCTTTATCGACGCTATTTATACCGCTTCTTACGATCTCGGCCACATAAGCAGAACTATTTAGTCCAAGTGCGATGAGAGCTACATAAAAATTATCACTCCATGTTGCAAAAATGACAACTGAAAATATTAAAAGTTGAAGTATTACAGGTGTTCCACGTAAGATATCGATATATTCATCGATTATAAAATTTAAGACTTTAATATTTAAAAATTTAATAAACGCCAAGGTAAATCCAAGTGTTATGCCTATGGCAATACCGCCTATAGTAAGCCCTAAAGTCACTCCATAACTTTTGATATAAGCGATCTCTTGAGCCTCACTAAGATTTCTTGGATAGAAAAAATATGCTCCAAGTGAGACAATTATTATAAAAAATAGAAATTTAGCTAAATTTTGAGCCTTCAACTTTGTCCTTCTCTTTAAAATATGGCTTTAAATAATACGAAAAAATTTATATCATTTTGCTTAAAAGTGTTTAAGGATCGGCACTGAATGTTGTAATTTAAAAAAATTTATATTAATATAAGCCATTTATCTTAATTTGAAAGGAAATTTATGAGCTTTGGGTCTTATTTAGCCATAGCCATCTATTTTGGCTTTTTGCTCTTTATCGGACGATATTTTTACGATAAAAATGCAAGCATGAACCAATATCTACTGGATAATCGTCAAATGGGTCCAGTTGTCACAGCACTTAGCGCTGGCGCTTCTGATATGAGTGGTTGGATGCTGCTTGGCGTGCCCGGAGCATTGTATGCAACTGGTGTAGCAAATATCTGGATGATAGCTGGTCTTATTGTAGGTGCTTACTGCAACTACCTATTTCTAGCAAAAAGGCTTAGGGTCTATACCGAGGTTGCGAGCGATAGCATCACGATACCAGACTTTTTGGAAAACCGCTTTAAAGATAGAACAAAAATTTTAAGGATCGTATCTGGTCTTATTATTTTGATATTTTTTACACTTTACGTAAGTAGCGGCATCATCGCTGGTGGCAAAACATTTGAGAGCTTTTTTGGTATAGGCTTTAGATATGGCGCAATATTTACACTTTGTATCGTGGTCTTTTACACGTTTTTTGGTGGATTTAAGGCTGTGAGCATAACTGATGCATTTCAGGGGCTTTTGATGTTTTGTGTCCTAGTCTCGATCCCAGTCGTGGCATATCTAAATTTAGACCTGCCAAGCGATACAAATTTGATAAAAGAGATAAGCAGGCTTGACGCAAATCACCTAAATCCATTTAGAGATCAGACTTTCTGGGGCATTTTAGGTCTTCTAGCTTGGGGCTTTGGCTACTTTGGTCAGCCACATATAATTGTTAGATTTATGGCAATACGCGATTCAAAAGAGCTTGCAAAGGCAAGAAGGATCGGTATTGGTTGGATGACGATAGGTCTACTAGGTGCTATCATGAGTGGACTTATCGGCTTTGTCTACTTTAGCCAAAGAGGTGGGCTTGGCGATCCTGAGACGGTCTTTTTAAAGCTTGGTGAGCTACTTTTCCCACCATTTTTTATAGGTATCATCATCTCAGCCGTGCTTTCAGCGATAATGAGTACCATCTCAAGCCAGCTTTTGGTTACATCAAGCTCGGTTACAAAGGACTTCATCTTTGCCTTTTATAAAAAAGAGGTAAGCCAAAGCACGCAAACAGCGATCAGCCGCTATGCCGTAGTAGTCGTAGCGTTAATAGCAACAGTACTTGCTTTTATCTCTACAGATAGCGTCCTAAACGTCGTTGGAAATGCTTGGGCTGGATTTGGTGCTAGCTTTGGACCGGTGCTACTTTTTAGCCTTTACTGGAAACGCATGAGCGCACTTGGGGCTCTAGCTGGTATGATAGCTGGAGGTGTGACCGTAATATTTTGGATAACATCAGGGCTAAATGCCTATGTTTATGAAATTTTACCAGGCATCTTAACATCGAGCCTAGCCATCATCATGGTCAGTATCTGGGGCGATACAATAAATAAAATGACAAGTGAGCCACACGAGCAAGTCATACAAGAAGAATTTGAAAAGATGAAAACAAGGCTTTAGGCCTAAACTTACAAGAAATTCCTAGTATCTCGTGCTAGGAATTTCTGTTAATTCTCTCTTAAAATTTTAATCCCTTTTTTTAGTTTTCTTATCAAAAATCTAGCTGGATGAAGCTCATGAAATAGAGATCTTTCTATACAAAGTGGGCGAGCAAGCACAAGATCAGCTATCAAATTTGCTCCAAGTATCGCTGTGCCAAGACCTCTAGAACCGTGGGCAAAATTTACAAAGACATTTTTTTCGTAGCTTGCTTTTGGATTGTTGTCTTTATTTTTACTCCAAAATAGCCCTTTGTAGTTTTGCTTGTAAAATTCTTCGTCATGCAAGGCACCAATTATCGGAAACCTGTCTCCACTATAACTTCGGTAGCCTACTTTTGCACCGATAATAGTTGCTTTTTTGATATCAAAAAACTCACTTACGTCGTTTAAATTTTTAGTATTATCTTCAACTTTAGGCATGTCACAAATTTCATTTCTGGCGTAAGTTGCTCCTATAACTTGCGCGCCTTTTACAACTGGACAGATGTAGCCTTTTGCGCTTAGTGGCAAAGTATTTTTAAGTATTGGTTTTAGGTGCGTGACTTGGCCTCTGACACTGCTTATTTGCATATCGTAGTCCTTAAAAATTTCACTACTCTTGCTACCAGTACAAAAGACCAAAATATCAGTCTCTAAATTTTTACCGTTTTTAAATTTAACGCTGATTTTGCCATTTTGCAGGTGTGTTCTGCTCTCATACTCGTGATTTAATAAAATTTCAAAATTTTTTGATAGAAATTTGCAAATTTCTCTTGGTCTAGCGTATGCGCCATCTTTTATAAAAATGCCAGGATATGGCTTTAGACTCTCATCAAATTTAAAAATTTCCTCCGCGCCTTGATCCTGCCACGAGCCATATCTCTTAACTAACTCATCATCAAATGCGTAGTCGATGCAGCCGTTAAATTTGATAAGGCTTTTTGGCAAAGTTGCCTTATAAAATCTCACTGCTTGCAAAAATGCGTTTAAATGCATGCGGCCTAAATTTACACCAGGCTTGGTAACTAGAGGCATCAAAGCGCCACAGTGATTGCCTGAGCCATTTGTGGCCACCTCGCTCTTTGCCTCAGCGATCACAACCTTAAAGCCATTTTTGGCTAGCTCGCCAGCTGTTGCAAGTCCGGCCACGCCAGCTCCTATGATAAGTGCTGTTTTGCCTTTTGACTCAGCAAGTGGCTCACATCTTGCAAACCAAGCATCCTTTAAATTTTCATCCTTTTTTTCTAGCACGGCGCTACTCATCTGACGTTTTCTAGCGTAGCCCTCTTTTAGGCTTAGTAGAAAGCCAGCACCCTTTAGACCGTCCTTAACCATTTTTGCGCATGAGTAAGTTCTAACTATCGTGCCGGGTTTGCTTAGTCTTGCGATCTCTCTAAAAATTTCTTCACTCCATATTGAGCCATTTTTACTTGGAGCAAAGCCGTCTAGAAACCAGATATCAGCGTTAAAATCAAGCTCAGGTAAAATTTCTTTAGCCTCACCGTAGCAAAGATCAAGTGTGATATTTGGGGCGAAATTTATGCGGTGTATGCCTGAAACTAGAGGCGGATAGAGCGAAATCAGCTTTTTGGCATAAGCTTTAAAAATGCCTAAATTTTCATAAATTTTTAAAAGATCATCTTTTTTAATAGGACTTTTTTCGATGCTAACAAAGTGAAGTTTTTTAGAGCTATTTTTAAATTTCTTACAAAGTGTGAAAAAATTTAACCCAGCACCAAACCCAGTCTCAGCGACGATGAAGCTATCTTTACTCTGCCAAATTTCATCAAGTGCGCTTGCAAAGACAAATTCGCTCTCAAGCCAAGGTTTATCGGTATTAAAGTAGATGTCACCAAACTCTTCGTTAAATGGAATTTGTCCTTTAAAGCTTAAATTTGCATTTTTCATCTATTTTTTGCAAAATATCCATCTATACCGTTTGCTATACCGTTTGCAAGGGCATTTTGATAAGCATCATTAAAGAGCTTTTCACCCTCAACCGGATGCGTGATATAGCCGATCTCAACAAGAACTGCTGGCATAAGAGCACCAACAAGTACCCAAAACGGTGCCTCTCTCACACTGCCGTCACTTGCAGCATAGACCTTTCTAGCACTTGCTAAAATTTCTTTTTGGATATCGATGCCAAGCTTATTTGACGCGATAATCTTCTCACGATTTAGTACATTTAGAAATGTCTGCTGTGAAAAGTAATTCATCTCTTCAATATCTGATTTGTTTTCAAGTGCGGCTGCGTTTTTACTACGTTCGCTTCTTGCAGGCGATAAGAAAAATGTCTCAATGCCGTGCATGCTCTTTGCCTTTGTGGCATTTGGAGCGGCATTTGCGTGAATGGAAACAAAAAGATCAGCCATCTTATCATTTGCAAATTTTGTTCTTGTTCTTAAATTTATAAAGACATCGGTTGACCTGGTAAAAAAGACCTTGTAACCACGCGCTTTTAGTATATCGCCAAGCTTTTTGGCTACGCCTAGAACTGCGGTTTTTTCTTGAAGCTTGCCATTTACTGCACCTGGATCAGTGCCACCATGGCCTGGATCGATGACGATCGTTTTGTTGCGTGAAAATTTACCAGCCGCAACTGGTGGCAAAGGCGCTGCCACTGGCTCGCTTTGTGCAGGCTGTGGCTTTAAATTTGGCTCAGGCTCTTTTTGTGGCACTTCTTCATTTTTGTTTTTAGTTTTATGAAGTGGTATTTTTACATTTTCGTTTGAGATAAAATTTTGAGCGCTGATTACAAGCAGATCGCCTGTCGCATTTGCTTTTATAGTCTTTTGGATCTTATCAGAAAAAATAACTCTAACAGTGTTTTTATCATACTGCGAGATGTGAATATAATCAGATATGAAATTTTTATAAGTTAGCGAATTGCCATTTAATCTACCATCAATATCCATAATGTTTTTATATGTATTTTGCTGCTTCAAAAAGGATGTTTTTAGTTTTGCAGTATCAATTTTTGTATTAAACTTAAGCACTAAAGTGTCATTTACCTTTGTGGCACTAAGTAGCGTCAGAGCAGCACTAGGCGTACTGGCGCTCTTTACGCCATTTAGTGCATTTAGATCTTTTATATACCCACTTGAGTCAAAGCCAAGCGATTTTGAGCTGTTTATGAGTCTTGTGAGTGCTTGTTTTTTTATATTTTTGTCATTTTTGATGATCGCGTCGACATAGATATCTTTTATATCGTTGTGAAATTTAATCTTTGCACTTCTGCTTGAGCTGGCAAAATTTTTATCAAATTTTGCAAATATCTCTGAATTTGTCGCAGCAAAAAGAAAATTACAAACAATAAAAAAGAGGATTATCGCTCGTTTCATTCACCATGTACCAGCTTGTGCATTAGCTCTTTTACGCTTATTAGCTCTTTTAGTTTATATCCGTTTGCTCCAGTGAAAAATAACCCAGTCTCTTTTTTGCCACTAAATGAGTCAAACAGCCTATCAGCGATGCAATATCCAACCTCTTTAGCTCCTTTGCCCCTTTGACAAGGGCTCACACAGTTGCTTATACACTGGATCTTTGGTCCCATCCTTTTTTCTACCAAATTTATCAAATTTGTTCTAATCCCACGAGCCGGATAGCCAACTGGACTTTTTATAAGCTCTATGTCTTTTTCCTCGGCTGCTAGTATCACTTCTTTAAAGCCAGCATCCGCGTCACACTCATGCGTTCCAATGAAGCGTGTGCCCATCTGAACGCCATCTGCACCTAGCGATATTGCCTTTTCTATGTCATTTTTATCCCAAATTCCACCGGCTGCTATGAGCGGAAAATCACCCCACTCTTTTATCTCAGCCTTTACTTGTGGGATTAGATTAAATAGCGAAAACTCAGGGTCAAGGCACTGCTCGTATGTAAAGCCCTGGTGTCCACCGCTTAGTGGCCCCTCAAGCACTACAGCATCTGGTAAGCGGTTATATCTTTGTAACCAGCGTTTGCAGATGATCTTTAATGCCTTTGCACTTGAGACGATAGGAACTAAAGCAACCTCTTTAAAATTTTGTGTAAATTCTGGCAAATTTGTAGGCAAGCCTGCACCTGAAACTATGATGTTTATGCCAGCCTCACAAGCATCTTTTACTACCCTTGCGTAATCATTTGCAGCATACATTATATTTACGCCAAGTGGCAGGTCTCCACAAATTTTTCGTGCATTCTCAATAATTGCTCTAAGACCTCTTGTTGAGTAGAAATTTTCACTTCCAAAAGGCTTTGCATTTAGCTCTTTATCTATAAATTTTCTATTTTCATAATATCCGGTACCAACTGAGCTGATTATCCCAAGGCCGCCTTCTAAGCTTACATTACCAGCTAGTTTGTCCCAGCTAATGCCAAGCCCCATACCGCCTTGAAATATCGGATACTTTATCTCATATTTTCCTATTTTTAATGGCTTTAACTCCATTTATTCAACCTTTACTTTTGCAAATTTACGCTTACCGACTTGCAAGATATATTCACCTGCTCCTAATTTTAACTGCTCATCACTGATCTTTTCTTGATTAATGCTAACCGCATTTGCCTTTATATCACGCCTTGCTTGAGAATTTGACTCGCTTAGTTCGCACTGTGATAAAGCTTCCACTATCCAAACTGGTGCTTTTAGGCTAAATTCTTTGATATCAGTTGGGAGTTGATTTTGAGAGTGCACGCTATTAAACTCAGCCATCGCAGCTTTTGCAGCCTCCTCGCCGTGATACCTTGCTGTTATCTCGTACGCAAGGTCCTCTTTTGCTTTTTTTGGATGATACTTGCCGTTTTTTACATCGTTCATTAAATTTTCTATCTCGCCAAGGCTTTTTGTACTTAAAAGCTCGTACCAACGCCACATTAGCTCATCGCTTATACTAAGCGTTTTTGCGAACATATCATTTGCATTTTCAGTTACGCCGATGTAGTTTCCAAGACTTTTGCTCATCTTATTTACACCATCAAGCCCCTCAAGAAGTGGCATCATGATGACAGCTTGCTCTTTGCCAACGTTATATGTTCTCTGCAAGGTTCTACCCATTAGAAGGTTAAATTTCTGATCCGTACCGCCCATCTCGATGTCACACTTCATCGCAACGCTATCATAACCTTGAAGAAGCGGATACATAAATTCACAAATTGAAATTGGACTGCCAGCTTTTATCCTTTTTTCAAAATCATCGCGCTCTAGCATTCTAGCGACTGAAAATGTGCTAGTTAGCTCTATCATTCCAGCAGCTCCAAGCTCATTTGACCATTTTGAGTTAAACATTATCACGGTCTTTTTTGGATCTAAAATTTTAAAAACTTGCTCTTCATAAGTCTTTGCATTTTTTAAAACTGTCTCTTGATCTAGCTTTTTTCTAGTTACTGATTTACCGGTTGGATCGCCTATTTGAGCAGTGAAGTCGCCTATTAAAAACTGCACGATTGCACCATGTTTTTGAAGCAGTGCCATCTTGCTTAAAACGACTGTGTGTCCTAAGTGAAGGTCTGGAGCAGTTGGATCAAAGCCAGCCTTTACATAGAAATTTTCACCTTTTTCATAATAGTTTTTTATTAAATTCTCAACTCTTTCAAAGTCAATAATCTCGGCAACACCGCGTTTTATCTCTTGTAAAATTTCAGCTATATCTTGCATTATCTTTCTCCTAGTTGTGGTATGGATCGCTTTGTGAAACGAAATCTATAATCTTATATCTATCTTTGATCTTCTCTCTTAGCTCGTTTGCATCGATGTTTTCAGCTATCTCAACACTTATCTCAAATGTATCGCCGCTAAGGTCATTTGCTTCATTTAGCGAGATTGTAGCCAAATTTACATCTAGTCTAGCAAGATATGTTAAAAATTCAGCCAACGCGCCTTTTCGGTTCTCAAGATTTAATAAAATTTTATATCTATGTGGGGCATTTCTAGTCCATTTGACAAAGATGATCTCATTGCCCTTATCCATAAGCTTTCCAGCACGCTCACAAAGCTTGTGATGCACTGTCACATTGTGCCCATTTTTAAAGCCAACTATGCTATCGCCTCTTTTTGGGTTACAACAATAGTCAAACTCGACATTTGAAATTTTATGATTTGAATAGATTACGATATTTTCAAATTTTTGCTTTTTAACCTGATATTTGTCGCCCAAAGAGATCATAAAAGGACGCTCTTTTTTTATATACTTTTTAAGCATATTTACGACCTCTTGCAAAAAATCACTTTCAGTTGCAGCACGAAAAACTTTTTTGCCTAAATTTTCATGCTCTATCCAGTCTAAAATTCTATCTTTAGAAACGCCAAAAACCGACTTTAAAATATCAACTGCAATTTTATAATTTATATCTTTTATCTTTTGCTTGCAGTATGTTCTTATCGTAGCCCTTGCTTTACCAGTTCGAACGCTATTTATCCATGAACAGCGAAATTTTGCCTCTTCGCCAGTTACAATCCTTACAATATCGCCGTTTTTTAGCTCTGTTAAAAGTGGCATCCTGACGCGATTTATATAAGCTTCTTTTGCGTAAAGTCCGATCTCTGTGTGAATCTCGTAAGCATAATCAAGTGCAGTAGCCCCGCGTGGAAGCGTAAAAACCTCACCTTTTGGCGAATAGACCGCAATATCTTCTATGTAAAGACTATCTTTTGCATATTCATAAAGCTCTTCGACGTTACTTTCAGCTTCATTGTTTTGCATGCCAATGTCGTTTAGCCAGTCAAGTTTTGGATTTAGTAAACTGCCCTCGCCGTTTTTGTATTTCCAGTGAGCTGCGACACCATATTCAGCGGTTTTGTGCATATCGTAAGTACGAACTTGTGCCTCAAAAATACTCTTATTATCAAAAATAGTTGTATGTATCGTTTGATAACCATTTTGCTTTGGAAGCGCAATATAATCCTTAAATCTCGAAATAAGAGGATTAAAATTTATATGCAAATTTCCAAGCGCAAGATAGCAATCAAGCGGCTTTTGCACAAGAATTCTAATAGCAAGCAAATCAAGCACCTCTTCAATCGAAATACCTTTTCTTTGCATTTTTAAATAAATCGAATAGTAATGCTTTATACGTTTTTGTATCTCAAAAGTGCCCTCAATAAAGCCATTTTCAAGCAAAATTTGATTTACTTTCTCGTAAAAAGCATTTAGTTTAAGGCTAAGCTGCTGCTTATTTTTATTTAAAAAGCTATCGATCTTGGCGTATTCTTCTGGCATCGCATATTTAAAACTTAGATCTTCAAGTATATTTTTAATCGATGAAATTCCAAGCCTATGAGCGATCGGAGCGTAGACCATAAGTGTCTCTTCAGCAATGCGTTTTTGTTTTTCTATTTTTAATGCATCAAGGGTTAGCATATTATGAAGTCTGTCACAAAGCTTAACCACAAGAACTCTAACATCCTCAATGGAAATTAAAAGCATTTTTCTAAAAGTTAGTGCCGAGCTTGCTAGTTTTTCGTTACTACTTGAGCTTGCAAGCTTGTTTTCTCTTATGGCAACTATCTTTGTAAGCCCTTCAACCAGCTTTGCCACTTCATCGCCAAATTCAGCCTGGACTTCACTAAGCGTAACTTCAGTATCTTCAACTACATCGTGAAGTAGTGCAGCTATGACCATGCTCTCATCGCCACCCATATTTGCCACTATTGATGCTACCAAGATAGGATGAATTGCGTATGGCTCGCCACTTTTGCGGTATTGACCAGCATGAGATGTGACACAGCTATCTATAGCTTTGTCTAATTTCTCGCTTCGTTCGCAAAGAGAAAAAAGCAACGTTATAGCTTCTGACACATTTTTACAAGGTAAAATTTGTTCTATTAGCTGCTCTAAAAAAAGACTATTTTCCTTCAACTATTGCCTCTAAGCCTATTTTGCCCTCAGCTACTTCAAGTAGTGCAATGTCAGCAAATTTCATCTTTGAAGTATCGGCTTCTACAAGCACTACTGCTCCATTTGCTAGTGCTTCTGCACGCTTTGCAACTATAAGCGAAAGCTTATATCTATCGTCGCCAACTTGTTTTAACGCTCTTGCTGTTATTTGTTCTGTTCTCATTTTTATCCTTTTTAAAATTTATTTTACTACTGAGTATAGGGCTGCTTCTTCTTCATTTATTATTTTTAATAAATTTCCAGCCTTAAACATGTTACAAACCAAAATAGGCAGTGAGTTATCTTTTGCTAAAGCTATGGCAGTATCGTCCATAACCTTGATATCATCGCTCATTGCCTTTTCATAGTTTAGTGATTTTAAAAGTTTTGCATCTTTGAATTTTTTAGGGTCTTTGTCATAAACGCCATCAACCTTTGTAGCTTTTATGATCATATCTGAGCCGATTTCAATAGCTCTTAGCGTAGCTGCTGTATCAGTTGTAAAGAAAGGATTGCCAGTACCTGCAGCAAATATAACGACTCTGCCTTTTTCCAAATGGCGCTGCGCACGTCCAACGATAAAAGTCTCACAGATCGCTTCCATTTTGATTGCACTTTGCACTCTTACCTCTAGCCCACTTCGTTCTAAAGCTTCACGCATTGCGATCGAATTTATAACAGTTGCTAGCATGCCCATGTGATCGCCGCTCGTTCGTTTGATGATGCCATCTTTTGCAGCACTCACACCACGTATAATATTGCCACCACCTATCACGATGCCAACCTCGATACCATTCTCGACAAGCTCTTTTATCTCATTTGCTATAAATTTAAGCACCGCCGTATCTATGCCAAAACCATTCTCTCCCGCTAAAGCTTCGCCTGAAAATTTAACCAATACGCGTTTTCTTTTACTCATTGTCTTGCTCCTTAAAATTCACGCATTCTAGCCAAAAAGGCTTTAAATTTAGTTAATAGCACTTACAAAGTGGCTATTTTGAGATCATTTCAAGTGGATCGATGTGGTAGTTTCTTTGCGTTACTTCAAACGTTAAATCATTTCTTACTCTACCTATGACGTAGCCTTTTTGTACGACTGAGCCTACCTTAACCGTCGGTGCGATCTGACTTAGGTGAGCATAGATCGTGTGGATGCCATTTTCGTTTTCTATAATGACTACATTTTCAAGCATTGGAGTTGCTTTCGCAAAGACCACTTTGCCATTTAGTACGCTTTTGACCTTGGCATCTGGCGTGGTTGAGCGAAGCGTGACTGACTCGTTAAAAATTTTGATGTTATATATTGGATCTACATAGTTACCAAATTTTTGCTTTACAGTGTAGCTATCAAGAGGAGCGATTGTCTTTGCACCTGAATATTTTTTGACTGAGCTTGTTTGATAGCCTCCACCCATTGGCTGGCTTTTTTCGCCTTTTTTACCACCTTTGCTTGCAGCTGCTTTTTCTTGTTTTTCTCTAGCTGCACGTGCGGCTTCGTCCTCTTGTTTTTGCATGATAGCAAGCTGCTCTAGCGTCTTTCTTAGCTCATCTTGTTGAGCTTGAAGCTTGGCTAGCTTTTTGCTATAAATTTCTTTATCACGCTTTAGTCCGTTTATAGTATTTTTTTGCGTACTTTCTAAATTTTGCAAGTCACTTTGCTTGCGTCTATAGTTTTTGATGCTTGAGTTTATCTCGCTTATTTTGTTTGATTTATTTTTTATCTTCTCAATCGTATCTTCATAGTTCTGGCTAAGCCTTTTAAAATCCTCTTTTGTGATGGCATTTAGCTTGGTTAAAATTTGAGATGAGATGATGCTCTCCTCGCTTTGCTTGCCCTCAGTTGCAGACATCAAAAGATCAAACGACAAATCTTCTGCGATGATCCTTATCATATTTTGCTCTAGCTCTTTTTGTGTGCGTTCTAGCTCTTTGTTTTGCTTAGTTAGATCATCAAGCTCAATAAGTGCTTTTGAAGCATTTGTCTCAAGGACTGAAATTTGACCCTTTAAATTTGTGATATCGCCACTTATACCACGAAGTTTTTTCTCGCCATTTACGATATCGCCAGCCAAATCATCTAACTTTTTACTAAGCTGCTCGCTCATCGCTTGACTCGATCTTAGCGAGTTTTTGGAGTCTTTGATCTTCTCTTTGGTATTTGACGCAAAAGCTAAGCTAAAAGCTAGCAAAAATGTAAAAATTCCTTTTCTCATATCGTGCTTTTTCTAGCCTTACTCATCACCAAACTAACAGCAAAAATACTTAAAAACATAGCCACGCCAAATAAAATAAAAATATCCCTTGAAGGATCAAGGCTAGGCAATACTACATCGATGCTTGCGGCATTTTCTCTAAAAATTTCAAAACTAGGCAAGAAAAAGAAAAATGCACCGACTGCAATGGTAGCAACTAGGCTATCAACCATAGCTGATTTATAAAGCATGGCTGATTTTAGCCAAAAAGGTGCTCCAAAAAGCGTCATAATCTCGATGCGCTCCCTATGCTCAAACAGCCAAATTTTAGCCTGCTTTAGCATAAGCATAAGCCCAACAACACAAAGTATCGCCATAAAAGCATACGATATGCTTTTTGCCAAATTTAGCATTTTAAAGACTTTGTCATGGGTCTTTGAAAATGTTTCAACCTTTGTGATGCCATCAAATTTTAAAAGTTTTTGCTTTAGATCATCCATGTACTGCGGTGTCGGAAATTCGCTAAGTTTTAGTGAGTAAAATTTAGGTAGCGCATTTTGCAGTATGGACAAATTTTTAGCCGAGATGTCATTTGAGAGGCGGTCGATGATCTTTTGCGGACTTAGTGGCTCGATGCTAGATAGATTGCTAACCACTGGCTTTAAAATAGTATCACTAAGCTCTTTACTTGAAACTATGACAATGTTGTAGTCATTTCCCATGAGTCTTTCATAATCTCTCACAATCTTATCGGCAGTTAGGCTAAACTGCACTGAAAACAAAAGTGCGATTAGCGGCAGGATGAATCCAAGATGATTTTTAAGCGATCTCATGCACGCCTCCATTTTCTATTACGAAGTGGCGGTATGGGATACGAAGCGTTGATGGGATATGATGAGTCACCACAACGACGCTTGTGCCTAAAAATTCCCTAGCTGATTTTAAAAGCGACCAGATGACGTCGCTTGAGTATTCGTCTAAATTTCCAGTTGGCTCGTCACATAAGAGCAAATTTGGATTGTGCGCTAGAGCCCTTGCCATCGCCACTCTTTGCTGCTCGCCACCGCTTAGCTCACGAGGGTATTTATCAGCTTTATGAAGCATATTTACATGTTTTAAAAGTTTAGCCACTTGCTTTTTGCTCACATTTTGATTGATGCCTTTTATGATGAGAGGCAACATAACGTTTCTTTCCACGTTCCATTCATTTATCAAGCGATAATTTTGAAATATAATGCCAACTCGCTGCCTAAGCTCACAAAGTCTTTTATCATCGATGTCGTCCATTTGTGTCATGCAGACATTTAGCTCTCCAGCAAGGGGTGAAATTTCTCCGTAAAATGATTTTAAAAGCGTGCTTTTTCCACTTCCACTCTTGCCTGTGATAAAGACAAAATCATTTGCATAAATATCTAAATTGACGCTATTAATTACGATTTCATCGCGTTCATAAGCTAGGCTCAAATTCCTTGCACTAATTATCTCTTGCATCAGCCAAATACTCCTTCAAAAGCTCGTGTGCAGCTAAATTCTCACGAATTAAGATCGGTTTTTTTATAAAATATTCGCTTTTTTCATCGCTTATTTTGATAAAACATTGCTCAGGTTTATTAAATGCTCCAAAAGCAACTTTTAGCAAAATTTCACCCTCGTTTATGGTGTAAATTTCTTCAAAATGTAAAAAATAATCCTCTTTTTTGATGATGAAATTTTTGAAATTTTTAATGATATTTTTTACGCTTGTCTTTTCTTTAAAGCTAAAATCTCCAGCTAAAACACTCTCGCTACTTTCAATCTCACAAGTATAAATGACATCATAAATATCCTTATCTTGGCGTCTCCAGCGGTCTTCGTACTTACTAGTTACTTCTAAATTTCTATTTTTGAAAGCTTCTATTTTTGAGTTTGTAGGCTCTAAAAATTTACTCAAACTAAAGTCGCAATACTCCTTGCTATCAGTCCTTAGCTCAAATTTGCCGCCTACTTTTAATATCCTCTCGCATTCAAGCGCAAACACCGATGAGACCACACGTCTATGCTCTGCTTTATCCCACGGCACTGGAAAGTGTAAAAAAACTCTATCAACTAAATTTGATCCAACAAGCGAGAGCAAGAGCCTTGCGTCGGTATTTATAAGCCTCACGTTTTCTAAGGCATTTACCCTAGCTAACTTTGCTACTTGCTCGATACTTGGCTTATACACCTCTATGCCTATAACTAGGGCATTTGGGTTGTTTTTAGCTTGATAAAGCAAGTGTCTGCCAGAACCAAAGCCGATCTCAATGAAAATCTCTTTAAATTTATCTTTTAGCTCGCAAAACGCTGGCACAAATTCTTCAAGGCTTAAAATTTCACTCACTTTTTTAGTCAAATTTGTCTTTTTTACAGCAAATGCTTGGCTGATTACGTCATTGCAATTTTGCTCCTTAAAAAGCTCCAGTGCCTCTTGTAAAAGACCAACTTTAGCTGGCTTTGTAAGCTTTTCACCTTTTACGACGATGCCATTTTTACCGGGCTTTACAACTAGAAAAAAGCTCTCTTCTTCATTTTTTGTGTAGATGAGCCTCTCGTTTCGCCCATTTGCCTGCCAAAGAAATTTGACTTTGTCATTACCAAATGGAAATGAGAGCTCTTTTAAAGACGAAGCGATGAAATTTGGCATTATTTTATGCTAACTTCTGCTTTTGATGACTTATCAGAGGCGATGCCGTACTCATCGATAGCTACGACGCTGTAAGAATAGCTAGCTCCTTTTTGCACGCTATCATCTCTAAGTCCAGTACCATCTATGCCACTAAAAATTTTCTCACTTGCACCACTTCTATAAACCGTGTACGAACTGGCTCTATCAACTGCGTTCCAGTTTACATTTACGCCGATACCATCGTAGCTAGCGCTAATATTTGGAGTCTTTGGTGCACTAAGCGTTATCCCCACGATTGGCTCTTCTTGTTTTAAACTCTCAAGGCCGTCTTTATCGACTGCTGTGACTCTGTAATACCTCGTCGCTGCATTTGTGTTTATGAGATCCTCGTAGGTGTTGCTAGTCGTTTTTGCCAGATATGTGTAAGGCAAAATTTTACTCACTGTCCTATAAACCTTAAAATAAGCAAAATCCTCAGCCGGCGCGTAATCCCAAGTTAAAATTATCTTTTTTGGTGCATTTTTTGTTGCCTGAAGGTTTGTTACTGATTTAGGGTAACTCCTTTGTCGTTGCACTGATATTTTGGCTTGGTTTTGAGACAACACCTGAAGAAGTTTTAACTAAAATTCTATATTCATAAGACTTACCAGGCTTTACCTCAGTATCGATATATTCGGCATTTAGTCTGCCATTTACCTCTGCGATTTGGCTAAATTTATTAGCTCCTGCATCACTTCTTTGAATGATATAGCTTGCCACGGTGCTATCAGGATGCGGTCTCCAGATCACTTTTACACGTCCTGGAAGCCCTGTAATAGCTTGCGAAAACGGTACTGAGTCAAGCAGTGGCTTTGTAGTTGCTGTTGCGATCGTGCCCGGTTGAGAGATGGCGTTACTTGAGTAGGTTCTCATTTGGTATGAGTAAGTTGTCTCTGGAGCTAGATCACGATCCACATAGTGCGTAGCAAAGCGGTCTTTTATGTTTGCAACTAGTTGCATTTTTGAGTTTGCATCATTTGGATTTGAGCGGTAAAGATAGTAGCCAACGACGCTCTCATCGGTTACTGGATTCCACTCGAAGCCAACTTCTGTCATATCTGAAATAGTTTTTAAACTTGTAATCGTAGGCAGTGACATACTTTGCTGAGTCGGTACGCTAGAGCCGCATCCCGCTAAGAAAGCTGCTAAAAATGGTGTCAATATGCGTAGGGCAAATTTTTTCATCAAAGATCTCCTTGGGAATTTTTTTGTAAATTATCTGGTTAAAGTCATCATACGTTTTTGCGGTAAATTCTACCCTTTTGCCAGTTCTTGGATGGATAAAATAAAGCATATAAGCGTGAAGCATAACCCTGCTTATTTTATCGCCTTGGCTCTTAAATCCGTATAAATCATCGCCTAAAATGTGGCGATTTATGCTAGCAAGATGCACTCTGATCTGGTGCGTCCTGCCTGTAAAAAGCTTTGCTGCTATCAAATTTACCCCGCCTTCGCTTAGCAAATTTACAAAGGCACTTTTTGCAAATTTAGCGTCCGCGACGATCGCTTTTTTTAGGCGGTTGTTTGGATTTCTGCCGATTGGCTTGTCGATGATGATGTCTTCTTTTAGGGGCAAGTCGGTGAGCGCTAGATAAATCCTCCCCATGCTCTTATCGCTTAGCTGCTCGCTAAGTTTGGCGTGGGCGAAGTTGTTTTTAGCAACGACGATAGCGCCGCTCGTGCCCTTATCTAGGCGGTGAACTATGCCAGCTCTTACGTCGCCATTTAAATTTGAGAGCATAAATCCTTTTTTATTTAGCCACTCAACAAGTGTTGCCTCTTTGACGCTTGGGGCTTGATGAACGACGATTTGAGGAGGCTTATTTAACACTATTAGATCATCATCTTCGTAGATTATTGGTATATCAAAATTTACTTCGTACTCGTTTTGCACCTCTTTTTTTGGAGCAAAATTTATACAAATTTCATCATTTTCGCTTAAAACAAAACTTGGTTTTGAGACTGGTTTTAAATTTACGCTTACGAGAGAATCTTTTATCAAATTTAAAGCTTGATTGCGTGAAATTTGAAGCTCCTGCGCTACTGCTACGTCGAGCCTAGAGCTATTTAAAACATTAAATTTAACCAAAATCAAAGCCTTGTTTGTGATATAATCTAGCCCAAAAATTAAGGTTTGCTTCTTGATAAAACTAGATCGGCGTATTTTAACACATTTTGATTTTATTCAGCCGTTTTTAATAATCCCAATCATAGCCATCTCTTACATCCTAGTTTCCGAAGCAAACGACGTCTTAGCAAACAAACAGCTTGTATATTTTGGTATCGGATTTGTTTCATTTTGTGTCGCATTTTTGTTGCCCATTAGGCGTATAGACTGGATTATTCCGATGTTTTACTGGGTCTGCATCGTGCTACTTTTAAGCGTCGATCTCTTTGGAGTTAGTAAGCTTGGAGCGAAACGCTGGCTAGAAATTCCATTTGTTCACTTCACACTTCAGCCATCAGAACTGATGAAACCAGCCTTTTTACTAATGCTAGCCTATCTCATCAAACAACGTCCTCCAGAAGCTAATGGATACGGATTAAAAGATTTTTTAAGACTTAGCTTTTACATACTTTTGCCATTTGCGCTAATTATGAAAGAGCCTGATCTTGGTACCGCACTCATACTTTTAATAGTTGGCTACACCATCCTTTTTGTCATCGGCGTAAATAAGAAAATTTGGATCACTATCATCCTTGCGATAGGCTTTTTGGCGCCGGTTTTGTATGAAAATTTACATGACTATCAAAAAAAGAGGATCCACGATTTTATCGCTGAAGAGCCAAGCTATCACGTCAAACAAAGTATCATCGCCATAGGCAGCGGCGGACTAAAGGGCAAGCCAAAAGATGAGGCGACGCAGACACACTTTAAATTTTTGCCAATCGCCACTAGTGACTTCATCTTTGCCTACAATATCGAGCGTTTTGGCTTTTATGGTGGATTATTTCTACTTGGGCTTTATGGAGCACTTATAACACATCTTTTAAGTTTAAATTACGGCCTAAAAAATGACTATTTTACACAAGTTACCACCACGGGGATTGCTGCACTTATTTTCGTTTATGTGGGTGTAAATGTCTCGATGACGATCGGTTTTGCACCAGTTGTGGGCGTACCACTGCCATTTTTTAGTTACGGTGGAAGCAGCTTTGTTACATTTATGGTGCTTTTTGGAATTTTGCAAAATTTGCTAACTTTTAGATTTGATAGAACTTATAGCTTTATAAAAATTCACTTCTAAAATTTTCTCCACAAATATCAAGCATATAGTTTTTGCTCTATCCTTCTTTGTGCTTTTTGATGCAAGATTTTATGGCATTTATAAGATATTTTATATCCTCTTTTGTATGTGTGTAGTGAATGCTAACACGTACCCAGCCAGGCTTTGCTTCAAAAATGGTATTATCTTTTAAATTAAGCAGATCATGTCCATACGGCCCAGCGCAATCACAGCCTGCACGCGTTTGTATACCAAAATCACTACTTAAACTAGCAGCAAAATCATAAGGCGAAATGCCTTTTACATTAAATGCAAAAATAGGCAATCTGTCTAAATTTTCAGGGCAATAATTTATCACCTCATCTATCTTTTCTAGTTCTTTACAAAACATCTCGCCCAGCTCACATTCAGCCTCTTTTATCTTATTAAGTCCGATTTCATTTCTTAGCTTATAGGCTAAATTTGCACGGATTAGCTGCATTATCGGTGGCGTGCCACCCTCTTCTAAATTTTCAACTTCATTAGTAAAAATATGTGATGTCCTGCTTACGTATTTGACTGTGCCTCCTGCTGCAAATGTAGGCAAATTTTTACAAAGCTCTTTTTTGATAGCCAAAAGCCCGCAACTCCCAACTCCGCCAAGCAGCTTGTGAGGCGAAAGAAACAGTGCGTCAAAATATCTGCAATCAACATTTTCATAAGCACTAAGAGTGGCCACATCAAGAGCCAAAATGCCATTATATTTTTTAATCAGCGAGTAAATTTTTTTATAATCAGTTTTAATGCCAGTGACATTTGAGGCGGCGCTAAAGCTAGCTATTATCTTTCTTTTTGCATTTTGCTTTAATGTATTCTCAAGCATCGCATAGTCTATCTCATTATTTTCATCAAGCTCTATACGTTTTATATCACAAAGCCCTTCTCTTAAGCTAACTTCAACAGAGTGATGCTCATAAGGGCCAATGATCGCTAGTGGCAAGTTTAATTTTCTTAAATTTGCTTCACCGATCAAGGCTCTTGTAGCTGGTGAGATATAAATTCCCATTATTTCCTGAAATTTCTTTATCGCAGCCGTTGCTCCTTGACCAGTCGCAATAAGATAAAAACTATCATCAAGACCTAATAAGCCTTTTAGCTCAGCCCTTGCATTCTCATAGCATTTTTGCGTTAGCACTGCGCTTGAACTACTATCTGAGTGAGTGTTTGCGTAGGTTTTTAAAAATTTTAAAATTTCATCTTCAATGGGCTTGTAAGCAAGACCTGAAGCCGTGTAGTCAAAATAGTAAAGACCATCTTTTAAAATGATATTTTTTCTTACTTCATCGATATTTAGCAATGTTTTCCTTTTATTTAAAGCAGGGATTATAATTAAATTTTCATAAAAAAGCTTGCAAAATAAGCATCTTTTAAAGCAATAAATTTCTTTGTAAATTTTCTATATTTTTCTTTATCGTGCCATCTTTATAGATAGCAGATATTAAGGCGATTATGTCTGGATTTACTCTAGCGACACTTGCAATGTTGCTAGAGTTTATGCCTCCTATGACACACACATTCATTCCCATTTCTTTTGCTTGTGATATGGTTTGGGCCTTGCAAAGTGGCGCATTTGGTTTTGTTGGGCTTTTAAACATCGCTCCAAAAGCCACATAGCTAGCACCATTTTGTTTTGCCCTAAGGGCAAGCTCCAAGCTATCATAGCAGCTAACTCCCACGTAAGCATCATCTCCTAAAATTTCAAACGCTTCTTTTATACTCGCATCATCTTTTCCCAAATGCACGGACTTTGCCCCTATATGAGCAGCAAATAAAATATCATCATTTACGATAAATCTGGCTCCAAATTTTTCGCATAAGTTGAAAATTTCACTAGCTAGCCTCTCATATTTGGGTATTTTTTTAGAGCGAAATTGAAAAAATTTTACCCCACACTCTAAAATTTCTTTAGTGTATTGCAAGGCTAAATTTTCAGGCATCAACACATCGTCGCTAATCGCATAAATTTCAATCACTTATGCCAACTTTATGATTTAGTAGACGTTTGCCAAATTTTGTCGTAATTGCATTTTTAATAGCATTTAAAATGTATTTTTTGGCTAGTTTTATGGCCTCTTCTTTTGTGTGTCCATTTGCCAGCAAGCAAGCCAGCGCACTTGCAAAGCTACATCCAGCCCCGTGCATGATCTCTGGTTTTATTAGTGGCTCTTTAAATTTAATTACGTCACCATTTTTTTTAAAAAGAGTATCTTCACAAATTTCTGCAACCATGCTTCGCTTTAAGATCATATCGCAAGGTAAATTTTTACTATCAAGTTTCAAAACTTTGGCTTCATCGATATTTGGCGTGATAATGTCTGCAAATTTAAAAAGCTCTTTTAAGCTTGCTATCGCATCATCCTCAAGAAGCTTTGAGCCTGATTTTGCTACGCAAACTGGATCTATTACTATTTTAATGCCTTGCTTATAAAATTTTTCAAGCCAAGCACCAACGCAAGATATAAGCTCTTTATTAAAAAGCATACCAACCTTTATGGCATCTATGTTTAGCTCTTCGTCTACCATTTTGATCTGTTCATTTAGATTTGTAACATTTGTTGCAAAGATATTGCTAACGCCATTTGTATTTTGTGCCGTAAGAGCCGTGATAGCTGTCGCTGCGTAGCAAGAAAATGCCTCGCATGTCTTAATATCAGCCTGCACGCCAGCACCACCAACACTATCACTTCCTGCAATGATTAATATATTTTTCATCTATCTCCCATACAACCTGAAATTTTATCAACACTAAAAGGATCATCGACCTTCCAAATACTTGAATACTTCTTAATGCTATTTTTTAATGCATCTACTAAATAATCCGCGTCCTTTAGCGTATGCGTATAGTGGAGTCCAGCCCTTACCCAGCCTGGCTTATGGGTAAATAGTGCATCTTCTTTTAAATGAAGCAAATCATGTCCATATGGCCCAGCGCAAGAACATCCTGCACGCGTTTGAATGCCATATTCTTTGCTTAAAACTTTGGCTAGTTCATAAGGCGAAACACCAGTCACGTTAAAAGCAAATATCGGCAAACGCTTTATGTTATTTGGATGATAGCACGTAAGCTCAGGAATTTCTGCTAGTCTTTTTTCCAAATACTCTCCAAGCTCGCTCTCGTTTTCATATATTGCCTCAAATCCTATCTCATTTCTTAGCCTATAGGCCAAATTTGCCCTTATAAGTCCTAAAATAGGCGGAGTGCCAGCCTCTTCTAGCTGTTCACTATCTTTTACAAATATAGCATAGTTTTTGCTAACATAACTTACCGTTCCACCACCAGCAAATGTCGGCTCATCTGAGTTTGCAAGTATCTTTTTTATAGCAAGAAGCCCACAACTTCCAACTCCACCAAGTAATTTATGAGGAGATAAAAAAAGAGCATCAAAGTAGTCACAATCAATATTTCCATAAGCGCTAAAACTTGCCGCATCAAATGCCACAATGCCACCATAAGATTTTATAAGAGTGTAAATTTTTCTATAATCGCTCAAAACCCCAGTCACATTTGAAGCCACACTAAAAGTTGCGATGATCTCACGACCGATATTTATCCTTAAAATTTGCTCCAAATGATTAAAGTCGATCCCTCCGTTTTTATCAAGCCTGATACGCTCAACCTCACAAAGTGCCTGTCTAAAGCTTATCTCATTTGAATGATGCTCATAAGGACCAAGCACAACAAGCGGAGAATTTTCATCTGGCTTTAGGGCATATCTTTTTTTTAATGCTGGCGGTGCATAAATTCCTAAAATTTCTTGAAATTTCTTTATCGCACCGGTAGCTCCATTGCCACAAGCAAAAAGATAAAAACTATCATCAAGTCCTAGTAAGCTTTTTAATTCACGTCTTGAATCTTCATAAGTTTGAGCGGTTTTATAGGCGTTTGATGAGCTGATAGAGTGCGTATTTGCGTATGTTTGGAGTATTTTTGCTATCTCATCTTCGATAGGTTTATAAGCTAGCCCTGAAGCTGTAAAATCAAAATAATAAATACCATTTTTTAAAATTATATTTTCTCTAATGTGCTCTAAATTTACCAAATCACAACCCTTGTTTTTTGCATAGCATTATAGATTACTTTAGCTAAAATATACTACAATGCCCAAATAAAGGAGCCAATATAAAAGCTTTAAAATCAACATTTGAGCGAATGAAACACCTTGATATAAATGAACTTATTAAATTTCATCTTGTCTTTGATGAGTTTGATTTAAAGCACTCATATTATGATGTTTTTGAAGCGATTGAGGCTGAAATTTTAAACAACTTCTTGGCCTTGATGCCAAAATTTTACTTCGAGTCCGATACAAACGATGCTATAAAATCTGCCCTCATAAAACTCGCACGAAGCGATAGAAAAAAATTTAGTGTAAATAAAATTTTGCCTCAAAGCCTAGCTAGCAAAGTCTACGCAAAGCTTTTTGAAAAGAATTTTTTACTGCTTGAAAAAAGTAGAGAAGTACTTCCAAAAAGATCAAAAAACCAAATGCTAAAAAAAGAGGAAAGGGGCTATAAAGTTGAGGATAAAATACATTTTAATAGCCATTTTTCAAGGTTTTGGTTTAGATTCATAGAGCCAAATTTAAGCTTGCTAAAAGCCGGTAAAAATGATGAAATTTTAGCCATTATAAAAAAAGAATTTGACGAATATGCAAGCCTTGGATTTGAAATTTTATGCGGTGAACTCATGGCAAAAAAATTTCTGATTAATGGCATATTTTTAAGTAGCTTTTGGAGCAGAAATATAGAGCTTGATATGCTATTAAATATAGGTGGCAAGATCATAGTCGGCGAGGCAAAATATAAAGAGAGAAAGGTTTGTAAAAATGTGCTAAATTTACTATTAAAAAAATGCGAAAAACTAAATATCAAGCCAGATATTATTGCTCTTTTTTCAAAGAGTGGATTTAGTAGCGAGCTAAGAAATTTAAAAGATGAAAGACTAAGGCTTTATGAAATTAGCGATTTTGAGGAACTTTTAAAATGAACGAACACGATATCCAAGCTGGCTTAAAAAGCCTGATAGAGCAGACTTATCTAATAGAAAACGAATATAAAAATTTAACATCATCTTATGCAAACTTGCAAAATTTCATTAAAGATATTGTAGAAATTCTGCCAAATGCTATCTGGGTATTAGATGAAAATGATGAGATCTTTTTACAAAATTCAGAAGCAGTAAGACTTGGTAAAATTTTTAAAGAGATACCAAAAAAAGAGGGCGAGATAAATGTAGATGGACAAATTTATCTTTTTAAAACAAGCTCTAAAGACAATAAACTAATAATCTCTGCAACAAACATAACAGTAGAAAAACGCACCGAGCGTCTTGCCTCTATGGGCCAAGTGGCAGCTCACCTAGCCCACGAGATCAGAAATCCGGTAGGCTCTATCTCGCTTTTAGCATCAACACTACTTAAAAGAGCTGATGAACGCACAAAGCCTATCGTAAATCAGATACAAAAAGCTACATGGCGAGTCGAACGCATAATCAAAGCTACTCTACTTTTTACAAAGGGCCTTAACATAAATGCACAAATTTTTGACTTTTCACAGCTTAAAAAAGAGTGCGAAGAGGCTATAAATTTTTACGACTATTCAAAGGATATTAAATTTAGCCTAGAATTTCCAGATGGCAAATATACGGGCGATCTTGATCTACTAGCCATCGTCTTTCAAAATATTTTATTTAACGCCATTGATGCCATCGAAGAGAGCGATGATGATGAAGGAGAGATTATTTTAAGCTACGAAAAAATACCAAGTGAACATAAATTTATCATTTACGATAGTGGCGAGCCTATCAAAGACAAAGCCATAGTCTTTGAGCCATTTAAAAGCAGCAAGCTAAAAGGAAACGGCCTTGGACTACACCTTTGCTTGCAGATCATAGAGGCTCACAAAGGCAGTATCGAGATCACACTAAATCCAAAAACATTTTGCATAAATTTACCAATAAAGGAGTAAGAATGAACATACAAAACGAACTTGAGGCTTTTAAAAAATCTCTTCAAACGCTTGATTTGAGAGAAATTTCAAACAATGGAGCAAAAAACGTTGCATTTATCTGTATTGATATGATAGAAGCATTTGCTGGCAGTGGCGCGCTCGCTAGCCAAAGAGTGGCCGCCTTATCAAATGGGATCGCGACACTCTTTGATAGAGCGTGGAGAGATTTTGGTTTTAGAAATTTTATCCTTATAGAAGATAGACACACCAGTGATTCAAAAGAATTTGAGAACTTTTTGCCACATGCCATACTTGATACAAATGAGATAAAAACCGTAAAAGAGATAGAAAATCTAAGCTTTTTTAAAGAGTTCAAGACATTTTATAAAAACTCTTTAAGCATCGCATTTAATAAAGAATTTGAGAAATTTTTAGAGCAAAACCCACAAATTGACACTTTTGTTATTACCGGAGATTGCACTGATATGTGCGTTTATCAGTGCGTTAGTTATCTTAAACTACGAGCCAATGAATATAATAAAAAATCAAGAGTTATCGTGCCGTTTGATCTTACGCAAACGTACGATATACCAGGACATAATGGCGATTTTTACCACGAGATGTTTTCTCTTCATATGAAGCTAGCACTTGGCGCTGATGTGGTAAAGAGTATTAATTTTTAAAGCTTGCTTGAAATATTTATGAGCCTATTTAGCTCGTCAAATTTAAAGCTAAGCTCGTATTTATCCGATACGATTTCATTAGGACTTTCGCTAAATTTCATATCACAGCTTAGCAAAAGTCCTTTTATAAAGATTTTGTGATCTAGCTCGTAGCTGCTTATACACTCATTTACTACGCTCAAAATCTCATTTGCTAGCACTGGCTCTTCAAAGACCACATCCGCTCTAAAAGCCACATACGCCGCTCCTCCCTCGTACTCTATCCTATAATAATTTTGCTCATCAAAAGCGGTGCAAAGAACCATACTAATCGTGTGACCATTAAAATTTTCATCTAGCTCAAATTGTGGCGTGCTAAATGCGCTAAGTCCAAATTTCTCGCCAAACTCACGTGCTTTATTTGCAAGCTTGAGCAACCGCTCATCAAAGCCATTTATATTTTCATAACCCCAAAGCCACGTATTTGACGAGAAGCTTTCAGAGCCGATAAACTGCATGTCAAACTCACGCCCATCAAAGTAAATTTTGCCACTATCAAAATCAACCTGCCAATTGCTACCTTCAACAAGTAGCTTAAATGCACGTTTTTGAAGTAATGTCGATTTGCCGACACATGCGCTAAAAAGCTCGCTCCAGTTACTTTTATCTACGCCAAGCTTATCTAAAAACATCGCTTCTCCGGGCACTAGCAAGCTATCGCTTGAAGTGCTTTTTCTTTAAAGCTGTCATTTACAACAAATTTTGTCTTATAGACAAAAATTTGAGCCGTATTTTCATTTTTTATCTTAATAACAAGACGTTTATCGTTGTTTGTGCCACTTTTTATATGTTCGTTATAACCAAGATTATAAAGGTTGGTAATCTTATCTTTGCTAAGCTCACTAAGGCATAAAAGTACCTCTAGTTCGGCATATTCTCTTGCTATTTGAGGCGTGCTAGCTTCTTCATTTTTAGAAAATTTAGAGTTTTGTTTTAGCTTTCTTGTCTTAAAGTCTAAATTTTGTGCATCTTCTAGGCTATAAACCTCGTTTAAATTTGTCCTTACAAATTGATCATCTTTTGTGATATTTATCCTAAAAGCATAAGGGAGGTCGCGTTTTGCTTCATCTTTTACTATATCTTCGATGTTGCCAAGCTCTCTTTCAAAGACTGCGATCTCGATATTTCCGTGAAAATCAAGCACATTTATAGTGCCCATTTTCTTGCCACTTTTGGTTATCCTTGTGCTAAAGTCCTCGATCTTACCAACGACTAAAATTTCAGCGCTTTGCGGCAAGCTCTCAAATTCTGAACTTAGAGTGTATTTTATCTTGTTGATCTCGTCTTTATAATCATCAAGCGGGTGGCCTGAGAGGTAGATACCAACGCTCTCTTGCTCAAATTTTAAAATTTGTTTGATGTCAAATTCGTCATTTATCGCGACAAAATTTATATTCACATCGTTCATGCTCTCATCTTCGCCAAACAAGCTCTCAACTGCATTTTTACGAATCTGAGCAGCACTTTTGCAAGCTTCTATGATATTTTCTACATTTTGCATAAGCATCTTGCGACTAAAGCCAAACTCATCAAAGCAACCAGCTTTTATGAGGCTTTCAAAGACCTTTTTATTGACCTTAAATGGATCGATCCTTGAGACAAAGTCATCCATACTCTTAAATTCGCCATTTGCTTCACGCTCAGTGATAATGTTTTCAATAGCCGCTCCGCCAACGCCTTTAATCGCACCAAGTCCAAAGATAATGCCGTCATGATCGCCATTTTTAACGACGCTAAATTCTTTAGTTGATTTATTGATAGATGGTGGCAAAGTGTCTATATTTATGCGTTTTATCTCATCGATATAGCGAACGATCTTATCGACATTGCTCTCTTCGCTTGTAAGAAGTGCGGCCATAAATTCAGCCGGATAGTAAGCCTTAAGATAAGCAGTTTGAAAGGTAACATAAGCGTAAGCTGCGGAGTGAGATTTATTAAAGCCATATCCCGCAAATTTTACAATTAGCTCGAAAAGATCGTCTGCTTTTTGTCCATTTAGCCCTTTTGCCTCAGCACCTTTTACAAACTCGCCCTTTAGCCTATCCATCTCTTCTTTGATCTTTTTACCCATCGCACGGCGTACAAGGTCCGCCCCGCCAAGGCTAAAGCCGCCTATGGCTTGAACGATTTGCATAACTTGCTCTTGATAGACGATGACGCCGTATGTTGGTGCAAGGATCGGCTCAAGCTCTTTAAATGAGTAGGTTATCTCTGCCTCGCCATGTTTTCTTTTGACGAAGTCATCGAGCATACCACTCTCCATCGGTCCTGGGCGGTAGAGCGCTAGCATCGCGACGATATCCTCGAAGCAGTCTGGACGCAAGCTAGTTCCTAGCTTTCTCATGCCCTCGCCCTCGATTTGGAAAATTCCTATCGCTTGGCCGCTTTGTATCATTTTATAAACATTAGAATCGTTTTTATCGATCTGCTCCCAAATGATATCCTTGCTAGTTCGTTGTTTTACTAGCTTTATGGCATTATCGATAACCGTTAGTGTTTTTAGTCCAAGAAAGTCAAATTTTATTAAATCCACATCCTCAAGATATTTAAGGCTATACTGCGTAACATATCGATCTTCTGGGCTGTTTGGCTGACGAAATAGCGGAGTTTTATTCCAAAGCTCCTCATTTGAGATAACAACACCTGCTGCGTGCTGGCCGGCGTTTCTATTTAGCCCCTCAAGATCAAGTGCAAATTTCCAAATTTTAGCTGCCTTTGGATTTTGACTTATTAGTTCAGCTATCTTTGGCTCTTTTTCATAAGCATCTTTTAGCGTAATGCCTAGTTCATCAGGTATTAACTTTGCCATCGCATCAGCTTCGGCGTAAGGCATATCACAAACCCTAGCAACGTCTCTAATGACACCTTTTGCGAGCAATTTACCAAAGGTAATAACGCCAGCAACGTTAAATTTTCCATATTTTTGCGTAACATAGTCAATTATCTCGCCGCGTCTACTTTGACAAAAATCCACGTCAATATCTGGCATGCTAACACGCTCTGGGTTTAGAAACCTCTCAAAAAGTAGGTTGTATGGAATTGGATCAAGGTCAGTGATCTTTAGTGAATAAGCGACCAAGCTACCAGCCGCAGAACCACGTCCTGGACCAACTGGCACACCTCTACTTTTAGCCTCATTTATGAAATCCCAAACGATCATCATGTAGCCTGGGAAATTCATTTTATTTATGATGCCAATCTCTATCTCAAGACGCTTTTTGTATTCGTCATGTAAATTTTCAGGGACAAATTTTAGCCTCTCTTCAAGACCTTTTCTACATTCATACTCAAAAAAAACAGCATCGTTTTTAAAGCTATATCTATTTTCTGGCTCTGGAAGTGTTAAATTTCTCTCTTTAGCATACTCAAGCGTAAATTTAAAATTTGGCGGAGTTGGGTTGCCAAGCTTGATCTCAAGATTGCACTTATCCACGATCTCTTGGGTGTTTTCTATCACTTCAGGGATATCTAAAAATAGCTCACTCATCTGCTCTTTGCTTTTTACAAAAAACTCATGGACGCTGTGGCGAAGTCGGTTTGGATCATCTAAAGTTTTGTTCATCGCGATACACATAAAAACCTCATGCGCGTCAGCTCGCTCTTTAAAAGTGTAGTGAGTATCGTTTGTGGCAATAACCTTTATGCCAGTCTCTTTGGCGATGCGTAAAATATCATCATCAATGCGTTTTTGATCGCCGATGCCGTGACGCATGATCTCAAGATAAAAGTCATCTCCAAAAATTTCTTTATACTCAAGCGCGATCTCTTTTGCTCTCTCGTAGCCTTTAGCGCCAAATTTGACGTTACGATCGCTTAAATTTAGATGCCAACTTACCTCGCCCTGCAAGCAAGCAGAGCTACAAACCAAGCCCTCGCTGTGCTCTTTTAAAATTTTTTTATTTATACGAGGATAGTAGTAAAAGCCCTCGATGTAGCTCATGGAGCTAAGATACATTAAATTTTTATAGCCAGTCTCATTTTTGGCGATTAGTATAAGGTGAAAGCGCTGCTTAGTACTCTTGTCATCAAGCTGCTCGCCATTATGAACGTAAGCTTCGATGCCAATTAGCGGTTTTATTCCCTCTTTTTTCATCGCCTTGTAAAAATCTATCGCTCCAAACATATTACCGTGATCTGTGATCGCCGCTGCTGTGTCGCCTCTATCATGAAGCACATGAGCTAGCTCTTTTATCTTGTTCGCTCCGTCAAGAAGGGAGTATTCGGTGTGTAAATGTAGGTGCGTAAAGTTAGATTTTTCACTCATTTTTTATCCTTTTTTAATGAGTGGATTTTACAAAATTTTGGCTAATAAGGTGCTTGATGAAAACTTAATGTGAGCTTTAAAATTTAAAGATTTTGTAGTTTGTGGCTAAGAACGAAGCGCGCTGCCATCTGACGCACTATGGTCTTGTAAATTTTAAAATTTTATGAACGAGTAATTTCGGCTCTGATTTTAGTGGCAAGCTTTGCGAGACTTAAAATCAGTAGTCAATTCTTGTGAGTGAGTGAAGTTTTAAAATTTGAAAATAGTAAATTTCTATTTTTGAAATCCCAACTTTAAATTTATAAACTCTTTTATTCAAAAGGGAGGCAAGGGGACTCAAGTTACGATCTGCTTACAGTTGCGAGCCTACGAAGCAAAGCCGTCTCCTTATCTCTCTTTGATCCTTCGATTCCCTCGAACGTTAGAGGTGCATGCAAATGTGCTAGTGCACTGCATGCGCTTTATCATCAGGCAAGTGTTGAATAAATTTTAAAATTTCATGAACGAGTAATTTCGGCTCTAAAATTTGAGTTAAGCGGTCAGTGAATCCAAAATTTAGTAGTCAATTCTTGCGAGTGAATGGAATTTTAAAATCTATAAAGTGAAAAAGAATTAGATCGCGGACTAAGCCGCAATCCATTATAGATAAACTGGGATATTTGTGTGTTCTAAGAAAAATCTTGAAGTGCCACCAAGCACCATTTCCATAAGACCATTTTCACCATATCTGCTAGCAACGATTAGATCAGCATTTCTATCAATAGCCGCTTTCAAAAGTGCTTCACCAGGTATCATCGTAGTAGCAATCACTTCAAAAGTGGCCGATATGCCATGAATTTTGAAGTACTCTTCAAGCTTTTTAAGATTTAGCTCAGCATTGTCGCCAAGACTTGCTTTTGAGGTAATGCACTGAACCTTTTTTGCCTTTTTTAAAAGATCGATCGAGCCTGTTAATGCCCTTGAGCTTTGTGTCGTACCAGTCCAGCTAACAAGGATATTATCAGCTTTAAACTCACGCATTTTTCTAGGGATTACAATCGCATTTTTACCGCTTTTTAGAACAGCTGACTCAAATGTGCCAGTGATCTTTCCATCAAGTGGCACAGCAGCCACCACTAGATCGCAAAATTTACTTTCTTGCTCAACTATGGCGCTTCTTTTGCCACTGTGAATCGTAAAATTTGCAGTGCAAACATCTTCAATGATTTCACTAGTTACTTTTATACCAAGCTCAGCACAAATTTTATTGAAAATTTTCTCATTCTCTTCATGCTCGACAGCTAGTTCAGATTTAGCTGATTTTAGAAATTCCTCAAAAAGCACTCCTCCACGAAGCGTCATTTTCATATTATAAACTACGCTTGGATCAAGCTGGCAAGTCATAATTTCCATATGTGTGTTAAACCACTGAGCAACCTTTAGGGCACCATAAATTCTTGGCTCGATATCGTCTCCAGCTCCTATTGGAAAAAGCAACTTTTTATATTTCATCATCTGTCCTTTAAAATTTATTCAACCAAAGAGAGCGAAATTTTATTTCCTTTTTGCTCGCTCACACATACTTTGACCTGATCGCCTACATTTAATGGAGTTTTTATCTTTGAGATATGAAGCAAGCCATCAATGCCATCTTTTAGCTCAATAAACACACCAAAATCAACCACGCTCTTTACAGTTCCTACAAACTCATCACCGATATTAAAATTTGGTTTTGAACGCTCTTTGTCGTGTTTAAACGGCTTTTTGCCAAATGAACGTCCATTGTCTTTTGAAGTGATAGAGATGATGTAATCTTTTGCGGCATCGACATTTTTCTTTGCTCCACCTGCGATTTTTACCTCGCCTTTTTCTCTATCAAGGTCGATTGAGACTTCAAATTTCTCAATGATCTCTTTTATGGTTTTTCCAGCTTGTCCGATGATGTCTACGATCTTGCTTGGATCGACACTAAATAGTTCAAGCTTTGGAAGCACATCTTCATTTATTTCTATATTTTTATCCGCTTCTGTCATCAAAGATAAGATATGCTCTCTACCACGTTTTGCTTGATAAAGCGCCTCTTTTAGCACTTCTAAACTAATGCCGCCAAGCTTAATATCCATCTGAAGTGCCGTGATACCATCGCTTGTGCCTGCTACTTTAAAGTCCATATCGCCGTCATGATCTTCAAGTCCCATGATATCTGTTAGCACTGCGTGTTTATCGCCTTCAAATATTAGTCCCATAGCGACACCTGCGACAAGTTTTAAAGTATTTACGCCAGCTGCCCTAAGTGCGAGCGAGCCACCGCAAACGCTAGCCATCGAGCTTGAGCCGTTGCTCTCTAAAATTTCTGAAACGACTCTTATTGTGTACGGTGATGCTAGATCAATGCTTGGCGCAAGGGCACGTTTGGCTAAATTTCCATGTCCAAGCTCGCGTCTACCAGGAGCTTTTAGTGGGCTTGCCTCACCTACGCTAAAGCCTGGGAAGTTGTAGTTAAACATAAATTTCTCTACAAAAGGTACTTTTTCAGTGAGGATGTCATACATTTGAGCGTCACTGTCAGTGCCAAGAGTAGTGACAACTAGGGCCTGCGTCTGTCCTCTTGTAAAGAGGCATGAGCCATGTGCATTTGGAAGCACATTTGTTTCGATACTAATAGGTCTAACCTCTTCAAGACCACGTCCATCAGCTCTTACGCCTTCATTTATTATCTGCTCTCTAACGATTTTCTTTTTATATTTGCCAAGGACATTTGTGATGACAGCCTCATCCCAGCCCTCTTTTTGAGCGACCTCATCGCTTGAAATTTGTTTTGCGATCTTGCTAAGCTCGCTCGCTCGCTCGCTTTTTGCCATTTGATTGATAGCATTTTTGACTTCAGCTTTATAAAATTTATCAATGTAAATAGCGATATTTTCATTTTCTATCTCAGGTTTTAGCTCAAGCGCAGCGTCCTCTTTTTTATGCTCTTTGAAAGCTTCTTCGTAAGCGCTGCTAGCTCTTAGTATCGCCTTACCAGCAAAATCAATCGCTTCAACCATCATATCTTCGCTAAATTCATTCATTAGCTGTTTTTGAGCCATGCTGTCACTTAAGCTCGGATCTATTATCGGCTCAATCGCAACCATTGGGATAAGCTGCGTAGTTTGCTGAGGTAAGCTTCTCATCTCGATCATCAAAAGCTCATCTTTTGTGCCAGCCACGTATAGATCTATCGCACTTTGTTTTAGTTCAGAGTTGCTTGGGTTGATCACAAATTTTTCATCTATATAACCAACTCTAACGCCACAAACTGGGCGATTTACAGGGATGTCGCTAAGATATAGTGCAACTGAGGCTGCATTTAGACTTACAACTTGTAAATCAACCTCAGGATCGGCTGAAAGTACCATTACAACTATTTGAGTTGGATATGCGTAACCTTTTGGAAAGAGCGGTCTAAGAGATCTATCGATGATGCGAGCTGTTAGCGTTTCAAAGTCGCCTGGCTTTGTCTCGCGCTTAACGTAACCACCTGGAATTTTACCAGCGGCGTAAGCTTTTTCGATGTACTGCACCGTTAGAGGTAAAAAATCCTCCTCAACTTGTGTGTCCTCTCTTGCAACAGTTGCTAAAACTACGGTATTTTTCACCCTTAAAAGTACCGCTCCGCTAGCTTGTTTTGCTACTTTATTAAGGTCAAAAATTTCAACCTGATTATTGACTTCTATACTATATTGCATTATTTTTATCTCCTTGTTGTTTTTGTAACGGTAAATAATAAGGGCTCTCTTCTAATATTGACATGATACGCTCACTCGTAGCTTCGATCTTTTTCTCGTAATACGAATCCACATCGATAAAATCAACGATCTTATTTATCGTGTAAATTTCATCGACCATATCATTTAAATTTGTAAAGACATCAGTAGCAATCACTGGCGTTGCGTATGAGATGGATTTTACCTTCACATCAAGCAACGTCTTTATGCAAATGAGTGCCGTCATACCAGTCTCGCACCCCTCATCGATTAGTAAAATATTTTTATCTTTTAGCTCTCCTATCAAATTTCCTTTTCGGTATTTATAAACGTTTTTTAAAATTTTTTCTTCATATTTTCTATGCGCTTCGCCGTAAATATAGTCATAGCTTATATTAAAAGCTTTTATAAGCTTATCATTTAATACTATATCTTCTGTCTCACTAACTATTGCAACGTCGCATTCGCTATTATTTGGCGCAGGTATTGGCTCGCTAAAGAGCATCTCGTAGCTTAAATTTAAACTTTTACAAACTGCATCTGTGAGTATAACTGACTCAAGCGACATACAAACAACTATCGTCTTTTTATCTACGAGCTCTTTTTTTGGCAAAATTTCAATTAGCTTGCTAGCTGCTTCTAATTGATCCTTAAATTTAGCCGTTATCATTTAGTTGGCACTCGATTTTGTACTGCTTTGTGAAAAGTCATAGTGCAAACCGCCCATTGGATAGAAATTTATCGTGAAATAAATACCATTTTTTCTAGTTGATGCTGAACCGTTTATTGTTGTTGTTGGCTCGACATCTTGTTGATAAATTATCCCGTAATTCCAGCATTTTCTTTGATGAAGCACGCCAACTCTCCAGCTTTTTGTGTAGCTTCGCTCAATATCATATTGCCAGCCGCCAATAAGACTATACTGATGAGGTAATTTTACTCCAAGACCACTTGTAAAATAGCTATCTTTTGTCGCACTATTTTTTATTTTGCTATCATTTTTCTTCATAGTATGAAGCATATTTAGCCAAAATAGATCATTTGTGTATGAAAATCCGCTTTGTACCTTTTTTAGCTCTTTGCTCTTGTGCGAATATTCAAGCTTATTATAAAGGTTTAAATTTTCAAATGGATATAGATAGATAGAATTTTTTAAATTCGAATATTCATCTTCTTTTGTGTAATATCCTTGAGAAATACTATGTTTTATAATCTTTCTACCATTAGAGTTAAAGAAATACTGAGTCAAATAACCAGAAATTTCTTCCTTACTCTGCTCTTGAGTCAAGAAATTTTCATATTCATTTAGATTTTTATCATAGATAAACTCATCATCCAAATTTCCTTTTCTATAGCCTGGCAGTAGGTATTCGGCCCCAAAATTTAGAGTGTGATAAAAGCTTTCATACGCTTTTGCAAGGTCAGTGTGAAGGGCAAATTTATGGTAATTATTTACAAAATTTGTATGCTTATCTTCTCTTTTATCATCAAATGAATTTATCTTATTCTCGTAATTTATTCTTGAAGCGTATAGATACTCATAAAATGAAAATGTTAAGCTATCATCAAGCAGTGGCACATGCACTGAAGCTGGAAGTGTAAATTCATACTGAGTCGCTCTAACGCCTATCTTTCTATCATATCTATGTGACTGAATATCAAGCGAGTATAAGATATTTGGCAAGACAATATCATCAGTAAATTTATGATACTGAAGCGATGGAAGCTCTTGAAGAGTGTCTTTGTTCTCATTTTTTGAGCCAATCTTTTCAGTATCTATATAGTATTTTGCATAAGTACCAAAATAATGATCGTCATTTGCGATGAAGTAGTTAAATTTAGAAGTTACAAGCGAATCATAATCATCATCCCTGCCCTTTAAATTTAAATAATCTATATCATTTAGCTTCGTTGCGTCTATCCAAATTCCCTCTTGTAAATCTGCTTCACTAAGGTATCTTATAAGCTTATCTCTTTCGTATTTTAGTCCGATACCTTTATGTGTTTTATTCTTTAGTTCAGCCTTATTTGAAGTCTCTCCTTTTTGCTTGGCTCGGTAGCTGCTTTTATCAGCAAATGAACCAAAGCTGATTTCGCCCCTTGAATCAGGCGACTCAGTAAATCTAAACGCACCATAAATTCCAGCACCCCTGTTTGTTCTGATCTGCGGATCAAGCTCAAAGTCCCACTCATTATAAGGTGCAAAATAAATCGGCTGCTTGTAATAAAAACCTTCAGATTTTCCGTATCCAAGCTCAGGCGGCAAAAGACCTGTTCTTCTTGTAGTATCTGTTGAAAAACCAAAATATGGCAAGTAAAAAACTGGTACATTGGCTATACGAAAGACTGGATTAAAAAGATGTAAAAATTTGCTTTGTTTATTTAGCATAGCTGAGCTTGAGGTGATGCTCCAGTCAGGATCTTGGACATTACAGCTTGAAACCATCGCTTTTTTTACTCTATAGTACTCACTGTCAGAGCTGCTCTCATCGCTTCTCATCCATACTTCCATGTCTTTATTCATCATAAAAAGCGATTCAAAAGCAGTATCATTATTTTTTAAATTTAGCTTTGCATAATTTGAGCGAGAGACTTCGCTCTTGCCCTTCATCATGTTGACGTTACCAAATAGCTCGATAACCGAATTATTTTGATCATACACAGCACAATCAGCCGTTACAAGATAATCTTGTGAATATACAACGACGTTTTTATTTGCCGTTACGATGCCTTTATCTTGCTTTACATCATCGGCCAAAAGCTGCACATCTTGCACAGCTGCACTTAGATTTAAAATACAAACCGGAACTAAAAATAAAATTTTACGCATTTATCACCACTGTTTTTGCTATTTTGTCTTGCCAAGTTTGCCTAGCTGGATTTGCAAATGCCCATGCAAAACCAAGATAAAAACAAGCTTCACTAACCAACCTAAAAATCGCTCTTACCAAGCTTGAAATAAAATTTGGTCTATCTAAAATTTCTACATTAATGCACATCGTCTTTGTTAGCATTTGTCCAAGACTCGCACCATAATACCAAACAAAAAATACATGATAAATAATCTTTAGTGCGACTATTTGCCAAAAGAAATTTAAGGTCAAATTTCTGGCTTCATCATAGCTCATAACCGACAAAAAAGCATCCCAGTAAATGATCAAAAACAAAGAAGAAACAATACATTCATCAATTGAGTAAGCTAGCACTCTTTTTGAAAATGGCGCTAGCGAAATTTCTTCTTTTTCAAGTTTTTCAACTATCTGCATACTCATTTTAATGCCTGCCAGGCAATATCTTTTCTATAATGTGCTCCATCAAATTTTACATTTTCGCAAAGCTCATAAGCTCTATCACGTGCCTCTTTTATACTCTTCGCAGTGGCCACGCAGACTAATACTCTGCCACCATCTGCATAAATTTCTCCATCTTGCTCACTAACACCAGCATAAGCGATGTGAGCATTTTTTACATCATTTAAAACTGAAATTTTAGCTTTTGGGCTGCTTTTATACGGATAGTCCTTACTAGCCATCACAACGCCAACTGCAAATTCATCTTTTAAGCTAATAGGCTTTAGCTCGCCCTTTGCAGCATTTAGTAAAATTTCGCTTAATTTTCCGTCAATTAACGGCATCAAGACCTCGCACTCAGGATCGCCAAATCTGACGTTAAACTCAAGTACATAAGGCTCATTTTTCACGATCATCAGTCCCACAAAAAGTACTCCACAAAATGGACTACCCTCGTTTTTCATCCCTTTTAAAGTTGGCTTTACAACCTCTTCTTCGACCCTTTTTATCAGCTCTTTTGAAGCAAGCGGACTTGGAGCATAAGCACCCATGCCACCAGTATTTGGACCTTCGTCGTTATCTAGCAAGCGTTTGTGGTCTTGTGCCACTGGCAAACTTACAAAATTTTCGCCGTCACAAATAGCAAAAAAGCTGAGCTCAAAGCCGTCCAAAAACTCTTCAACAACAACAAATTTACCAGCCTCGCCAAAGCTAGCTCCACTTAGCATGTCGCTAACTGCCTCTTTGGCCTCCTCTTTAGAGTTTGCGATTATAACGCCTTTTCCAGCACAAAGACCATCTGCCTTTACGACCATCGGCGCGCTTAAGGTATCAATAAATTTAAATGCCTTTTCTTTATCATCTGTGTTTAAATATCTTGCGGTTTTTATGTTATTTCTAGCCAAAAAGTCCTTCATATAGGCTTTGCTAGCTTCAAGTCTAGCAGCTGCTTTGCTTGGTCCAAAGATGAGCAAACCCTCTTTTTTAAAGATATCCACTACGCCTTCACTAAGCGGCGCTTCAGGTCCTACGATAGTTAGCTCGATACTATTTTTTTTAGCAAAATTTGCAAGTTCATAAAAGTCTTTTATGTTTAAATTCTCACCAAGGCGTGAGATCGCACCATTTCCTGGCGCAAAGTATAAATTTATATTTTTTTCGTTTTTTAGTTTTAGAGCAATGGCGTATTCGCGGCCGCCACTTCCTATTATGAGAATATTCATTTCATCTCCGTAAATTTAAAAAACCCGAGTGGGCGTCGCATAGAAGAGTGGCCCATAAACAAAGCCAATCTTGCAAATAGATGGATACCAAACGGTTGCAACTTCTCGCCTTTTCAGACTCAAACGAAGCCACATCACAAGGCACCCATACCTTTTCGCTAACAAAAAAGTGTTGGACCCCGTAAAATGCTGACTCGCTTCACTCAGGCAATAAAATTATATAAATTCTTTGCTTAAAGTAATGTTTTGGCAAGCGCGATACAGGCGTTTATATCTTGACTTTGGCTTACTATTGGCTCGGTAAATTTTAGCTCTTTTGCAGTTACCTTTCCAATGCTTACCACTTGATAACTCTCATCCCAGCCAAAATTACTAAGAAAATTTTTGACATTTAGCGGAGAAGCGAAGATCAAGATACTATTTTTTGGTGGTTTTAGCTCCATTTTGTAAGGATTTAAGACATTTTCATAGGCAACGATCGCTTTTATGTTTACGCCGCCATCTTGCAAAATTTCTAAGAAATTTGAAGCACTATCTTTACCTTTTAGATAAATAACCTTTTTACCTTTTAAAAGTGGCAAAATTTCTCTTGCAAAGTCATCTCCGTGAGCATTCTTTCCGGTATAAATTTCACTAAATCCAAACTCTCTTGCGGCTACCGCACAACTATTTGCGATGGCAAAAACTGGCAAATTTATAGCTTTTATATTGTTAAATTTTAATGCATTAAAAGCATTTTTAGAAGTAGCTACCAGCACGTCATAGTCACTTAAATTTAATTCAAATTTTAAAAACTCTATCTTGCTAACGCTTAAATTTACAACGCTCTCATCAGCCGTTTTTGTATTTGAAATAAGATAAATTTTACGCAACTCTTTTTAACCTAAAAAATGATATCAAAGCAAGTAATGTGCAAGCTAAAATAACAATAGAAGTCGAATAAAATATATCACCAAGCCCAACTAGCGGAGAGACGACTCCACCTAAGAAAAATGGGCAAAATCCAAGTATCGCTGAGGCTGATCCTGCGTATTCTCTACCTTCGTTCATAGCTAGCGATGAAGCAGTTGGCAAGACAAATCCTGTAAAAAGAAGCAATAAGAAAAATGCGATAATGACGCCGATCACTTCAATTTTAGAGCAAAGCATGAAAGCAATAAAAATGCTAGCAAACAAGGTGCCAAAAAGCCCGGTTTTTAGTGCTTTTCGCTCATTTAAAAGACTAGCAAGCCTTGCTCCTATAACAAGTCCTAAACCATTTGAAGCAAAGCAAAAGCTATAACTTACTGGACTTAAAGAATAAAATTCTTGAAAGATGAACGAAGATGACGCTATATAGGCAAACATCGCACCCATCGCAAATGTCTGAATGCTTACGAAAAGCATAAATTTTTTCTTTCTTAAAATTTTGCCAAAAACACTATAAGTCACTAGCAAAGGCATTTTTAAGCGATTTGACTGACTTAAGCTCTCTTTGAAATAAAAATTTGCGATAAAAAGCAAGATACCAATGATAGTAAGTGCCATAAAAATGCCACGCCAGTCGGTAAATTTAAGCAATAAACTACCGCCAATTGGCGAGAGTATCGGAGCAAGGCCATTTACAACCATCATAATACTAAAAAATTTAGTCATTTCATGGCCCTTATAAAGGTCGCTCACAACGGCTCTTGAGATGACTAAGCTGCCGGCACTTGCAAGCCCTTGAATAATTCTCATAAAGATAAAAAACTGGATATTTTGCGAGAAAAATATAAAAATAGTGCTTATCGTATAGACGATGAGCGAGATGGTAAGGGGCAGTTTTCGGCCAAATTTATCACTTATTGGGCCAACTATTAGCTGACCTATGGCTAAGCCTGCCATTGATGTCGTGATCGTTAATTGCGTAGCTGTAACACTTGTTTTAAACCACTCGGTAATAGCCGGAAGTGCTGGCAAATAAAGATCTGTAACAAATGGTCCAAAGGCAGAGAGAGCGCCTAAAAATAGCAATAAAAATAGCTTGGAATTTTCTTTTTTCATAGTTTTTTCTTTTTTTGGAGCGATTATATTATGGTTTTACTTTTTGCTTTATTAAGTATAAATTTACTATTGTTATTATAGAGAAAAAGCCCTAAAAATAGGGCTTAGTATTACATTTTGTCTTTAGTGACGATTAAGAGCATTTTAAATTTATCTTTTATCTTTAATCCGTGTGGTATTTTGCCTGGTAACACGATGGTATCGCCTTTTTTGATATCAAAATGTTCATCACCAATAGTTAGCTTCATCTCACCATCAAGTGCGATAAGTAGTGCATCGCCTGGAGCTGCGTGAGTTGAAAGCTCTTGGTCTGTGTCAAAACTAAGTAATGACATTGAGCCGTTTTCGTTCTTTACGAGCGTTTTGCTCACGATTTTGCCTTTTTCGTATTCCACTGCATCAACTAAGCTAAAAATAGCTGCCTTAGGTAAATGATCTATCACTAAATCCTCCTTAAAATCAATTGAAATATATTTCGTTGGTTCGTTAAAAACTAGCTTGCGCCACACTTTTTTCTCTATCAGGCAAGCTTGCTCATTGCCTATATGTATCTGCTTTTCGCCGTAGTATAGGCTAGCACCGCCTTCTACAACCCATGCGAGGCTATCGCAAAACAGCATCTCATGATCTAGCTCCTCGCCCGTATCAAAAGCAAATACATCGATATGAGCATTCTCGCAATCAAAAATTCTCTTGCTAACGACACTTTTCGCGACGACTTTCGTGTCGGCGTTTAGATTGTAAATTTTACTCATTTTATATCCTTTTTGCAAAATTATAAAAGGTTAAGAGCCAAATTTCATTGACCAATGTTAATAAAAAGAGAAAAAATATCCTAATTAAAACTAATGCATATAAGGAAGTTCCCTTTATAGAAAAATTCCATAAAATGGATTTGGTGCCCCTATTCCCACTCAATAATTACCATATCATATTTGTTTCTTTTATTCTATAACAGTATCTTTTTAGTTTCTGTTTTTAATATGCGTAACCCAGCTTCCTTGCCGTAGTTTTGTAAGCTTCGTTAAGTACTAATCCAATACCCATTTGATGGAATTTCTTTTTTATGCCAATTACAAAAATATCTGCACAATCCTTGTCAGTTGTATTAATACAACAAAACCGACTAACTCATCATTCATGTGACAAGCGAGAAAAGGCTTTTCCTGTGAATCACAAATATACTCTTCTGTGCTTTACGGTATTCCAAACCATTCTGAAAGGTCATATAATATTTCTTTTGATGCACCTTCCTTTTCCAGTTTATCTTCAACTTCTTTTATTTTTATATCGATTTACTCCTCCGCAGCTTCTATACTTTTAAATGTATACCTTTATTTCTTAAATTTTCTATGCAATCAGCCAGATATTCAATATTGTGCTCTTTGTAAATTGGACTGCCTATAATCTCCTCTTTAAGATTATCGTACTTTTCTGCTGTGCTTCCTCTATAATTTTTATCTTTCCATTCCGCAGAAACTTTATATCCTCTTTTTTCCATCTCCACCATAACCAATACATGGTAAATAAAAAGATGATATGGGGAATATGTAAACACATAATCTACGGTTTTATGTTTCTTTTTCCATCCATTGCCCCTCAAAGCACAACATTCCCTGTGTTGTCCAAGAAGCTGATTTTTAGGCAATAAGTGTATAAGTTTTTCATGCCATAGTCTCATATTTTTCTCCTGTTAACAAGGTTGATTTTTCTAAATATTCATTAGGGTATTTCTTTAGTAAAGTGTTAATGCATTCAATTACAGCCTTCTGACTATTCTCCCCTTCCATATATCCATTTAATATATCAAATAATACCTGTTTTTCAATTGTACTTGCATCTTTTTTGAAATATCCCCATATATGAAGAACAGCATTACTAAAATCTTTTTTACTCTCCTTCATATCTCTTGTTTCCTGTATTTTTTCATTTAGCCATAAAACATCCAATTCTTTTTCCTTCAAGTACTCCCTTATCTCCAGATATGCTTTTTGCGATTTGCTTAGTACATAATATTTATTTTTTGCCCACAACTCTTCGCATTCTCTTCTTATGTCTTTTTGTCCCATATTGACACCTCTTTCCAAATATTCAAACTAAAACAAATCCCATATAATGTATCACTCTTTAAGTTTTTATTAATAGCATTTAAATTTTTTATTCAGGTAAGGTATAAATGAATATCCTGCATTATTAGTATGTTAAAGTGGGTTCAGATACAAAGGATTTTTATTACTATAAGAGCTATTCAAATTTATTAACCACTGTTTCCACAAAAGCCTACCACCAAAATAATGGAAGGCTTTCTAAACAATTTATCTAAATTCAATAACTCCCTTTTAAACCTACTTTTTCTCATTTTTAGTATCAAAATAGTATCACTAAGGAGCTTTTTGCTTCTGTAAAACTGTTGTAATATTGTATTTTCAACGGTTTTACAGCAAAAATATTTTTTTACTCTATTCCCACTCGATAGTTGCAGGTGGCTTGCTTGAGATGTCATAAACTACGCGGTTTATGCCATTTACCTCGTTTATGATGCGGCGGCTTACGTTTTCAAGTAGGTCGTAAGGAAGCCTTGAAAAGCTTGCAGTCATGCCATCGCTCGCATCGACTACACGCACACAAACAGCGTTTTCATAGGTGCGGTTATCACCCATTACACCAACAGAATTTACATTTAAAAGCACACAAAATGCCTGCCAAGTTTTGTTATACCATCCACTACTTTTTAGCTCATCACGTAAGATCACGTCAGCTTTGCGAAGTAGCTCAAGGCTTGGTTTATTTACCTCACCCATGATGCGGATAGCAAGGCCAGGTCCTGGGAATGGGTGACGAAAAACTAGCTCGCGGCTTAGTCCAAGCTCAAGACCTAGCTTTCTAACCTCGTCTTTAAAAATCTCTCTTAAAGGTTCTATTAGCTCAAATGTCATCCAATCAGGTAAACCTCCAACGTTGTGGTGGCTCTTTATCGTCTTGCTTGAGCCAACTACGGAGCTTTCGATGATATCAGTATAAAGAGTGCCTTGAGCTAGAAATTTCACATCACCATGCTTTTTAGCCTCTTGCTCAAAAATTTCTATAAATGTCTCGCCTATAATCTTGCGTTTTTTCTCAGGATCAACCACACCAGCCAAGCGTCCAAGAAAAGTCTCGCTCGCATCTATGCTAACTAGCTCAACACCAAGCTTTGTTCTAAATGTAGCTTCAACCTGCTCTCTTTCATTTGTTCTAAGAAGTCCGTTATCAACAAAAACAAGGATCAAATTTTCAGGCACGGCGGCCGCTAAAAGTGCCGCAGTCACAGAGCTATCCACGCCGCCACTAACTGCACAAAGTACCTTATGAGTGCCTACTGTTTTTCTTATCTCTTCTATCTTATTTTTAGCGAAGCTTCCCATGTTCCACGTGCTCTCGCAGCCGCAGATATATTTAGCGAAATTCTTTAAAATTTGCGTACCGTATTCGCTGTGTTGTACCTCTGCGTGAAACTGGATCGCATAAAATTTACGTTTATCATCGCCAAAAGCACAATAAGGCGAATTTTCACTAACAGCGATCACTTCAAAGCCCTCTGGCAAGTCCTTTACATAGTCACTATGACTCATCCATACGATTTGTTTTGAAGGTGTATCCTTAAATAGCTCATGCTCTTTAATCACGCTAAGCTCTGCCTTGCCATACTCTTTTTGATCGGCCGCTAAAACCTCAGCCCCATGTGTATGAGCAAGTAGCTGCATACCGTAGCAAACACCAAGGATAGGGATATTTAGCCCAAAGACGCCGTTATCGCAAAAATAAGCATCTTTAGCATAAACGCTAGCTGGACCGCCACTTAAAATGATACCTTTTGGCTCTTTCGCCTTTATCTCACTAAGCTTTGCATTAAATGGCAAAATTTCAGTGTAGACGCTCTCTTCTCTTAGCCTTCTGGCTATTAGCTGAGTGTATTGCGAACCAAAATCCAAAACTATAATCGTATTGTTCATTTATAACCTTTTAAAAATAGATATGAAAAATTTCAAACTGCACATACCAAACAATGATCGATACGATATATCCTAGAACCACCATCCAAGCGTATTTCATATGTGCACCAAAGGTATAAATTCCTTTTAATTTACCCATTACTCCAACACCGGCTGCTGAGCCAAAGCTGATCATCGAACCACCGATACCAGCAGTTAGTGTCACTAGTAGCCACTGACTCATCGCCTCGCCTACATCAGCTCCCATTGCTGGATTTGCTTTTAAAACAGCTGACATAACAGGGACGTTATCAACGATCGCTGAAAGGAAGCCAACGCCAATATTTACAGCAGTTGAGCCAAATTTATCATAAAGTGATACAGCGTAATTTAAAAATCCAGCAAAATGAAGAGCGCCAACTGCAGCTAAAATTCCAAAGAAGAAAAATAGTGTATTGTTTTCGATCTTTGACATATAGTGAAATACATGCATTGGCTCTTCATTTTTGTGAGCTTTTTTGAAATAGTAAGTATAAAGACTAAGAAGCGAGAAGCCAAACATCATTCCCCACATCGCTGGCAAGTGGAAAAGCTGATGCATCATAACTGCACAAAAGATAGTAAATGCGCCTATTGCAATAACTGCTTTACCACCTTTTTTGATAACAACTTTTGGCTCGTTTGCTACGTCAAAATGCGGTGCAGTACTTGGCACCACGCGAGAAAGTAAAAATGCCGTTACAAACCAACCTACGATAGATGCTGGAAAAAGTGCGAAAAAGTCGACAAATGGTGCTTTTCCAGCAGCCCAAGCCATAAGCGTAGTGATATCGCCAAATGGACTCCATGCTCCACCTGCGTTTGCTGCTACGACGATGTTTATCGCACCGGCTACTAGGAAATTTGTATTATTTCTATCTATCGTTAGAAGAACGGTTGAAAGAATAAGCGCTGTTGTTAGATTATCAGCTACTGGGCTTATGAAAAATGCCAAAATACCAGTTAGCCAAAATAGTTTTCTATAAGTATAACCTTTTGATACGAGATTATATTTAAGTGCATTAAATACATCTCTTTCGATAAGTGCTTCGATAAAAGTCATCGCTACCATCAAGAAAAATACAATCTGAGCGATCTCTAAAATCAGGTGATTTACCTCATGTTCAAGCGAATGCACATCCATACCATTTATAAGCATATAAACGCCGATAAGTAGGAACATAAACGTACCGATAAAGATAGCAGGTTTTGCTTTGTCGATATGGAAATTTTCTTCTGCTGCTATGAAAAAATATCCAACAACAAAAATTATAAGCGATAAAATTCCTGCCCATGTAGTAGTTAAGTCAATAGCTGCGGTTTCTCCATCAGCACCAAAAGCCATCGCAAAAAACAAGCCTAGAAGTCCAAAAAACCTCATTATACTCTCCTTGTAGAATAAAAAATCTTGGTATATTACTTAAATGAGCCTAAAAATTAGGTTAGTTAAAATTATTAAGCTTACATTACATTTTTATTTAAATACGAAAATTTTACTAGATTTTGTTTATCTTGTCAGTTTTCTTTTCTTTTACGGGAGCATTTCCATAAAATGGATCATCTTTATAGCCACAACCGCTAAATGCAAAAAGAGTAAAAATTAAAATAAAAGATGATAAGATAAGCCCATGAAAAACGCTAAATTTTTGATAAATACTATTCACGAAAATCCTTTGTATAAAGAAAAATTAAGCATGGCAAATGAGTGCCAACAGCTTTTAGAGCTTATGGGGAAAGCAAAACGATTTTACATAGCTTTTTGCTACGTTAGAGAAGGTGTTTTGACCTTTGTTCTTACTCATCCCACTGGGCTTTTAGAGCTTAGGCGTGATAGTAGTATAAATGATATAAAAAGGTTATTAAAAACCTTTTGCAATTTTAATAAAAATAGCGTTTTTAACAGCATTCTTACTCCAAAACCTATTAACGAAATCAACTATACAAAAAACAAAAAAGAAAAAAATATAAGATTTGTCGTGAGCAAATTTTTAAAATTTTTTAATCAAAAAGAGCAAAGTGTCATCTTCTATGCGCCAGCTAGTAAAGGCGAGTTTAAAAATTTAGCAAAAGACGAGCAAATACACCAAAAATTTGAAGAGCTAAGAGAAATTTTGCTCAAGAAAAATGAGCAGGCAAGATGCTAATAGACGAGATAAGAACGCTTCCAAACGAGCCTGGCGTATATCAGTATTTTGACGTCCAAAACAGGCTCTTATACGTTGGCAAAGCCAAAATTTTAAAAAATAGGGTCAAAAGCTACTTTAAATTTACCCCAAGTCTAGCTCCGGCTGAAAAACTAAGCCCAAGAATTTCAAAGATGATAAGCGAAGCTGTGCATCTTGAATACATCGTCACGCCAAGCGAGGCAGACGCGCTCATACTTGAAAATTCTTTCATCAAGCAGCTTAAGCCAAAATATAACATCTTGCTTCGTGACGACAAGACCTACCCTTATATCTTTATAAATTTAAATGATGATTTCCCTAGATTTGAGATCACTAGAAAGGTGGTAAAAGGCTCAAATATCCGCTATTTTGGGCCATATTTTAACGGAGCTAGCGAGCTACTTGAGGCACTTTATCTAAATTACAATCTCGTTCAGAAAAAGTCCTGCATCAAAGGCAAAAAAGCCTGCCTTTTTTATCAGCTAAAACGCTGCTATGCCCCGTGTGAGGGCAAAATTTCAAAAGAGAACTACGCTAAGATCGTAAACGAGGCTATCATAGCCTTACAAAATCCAAATTTACTTATAACTCGCCTTGAAGAGCTCATGCTAAACTACGCCAAGGCCGAAGACTACGAGCAAGCAGCCGCGACTAGAGATAAGATACAAACACTTAAAAACATGCAAACAAAGGTTGAAGTTGATCTTGCTAAACTTGAGGACTTTGAGGCCTACTCGGTCGCTTGCGTGCACGATATGATCTGTGCGGTGAGATTTAGCGTGCAAAGTGGCAAGATAACTGGCGTAAAAACTGACATCACGCAGGCCAAAAACGCTCAAAAAGACGAGACAAACGAAGCTTATAAGCAGGCCATTTTAAAAAGCTTCATAGCTGGACAGCCGATAATTAGCACCAAAATTTATGTGCATGAGAGCTTTGAAGATAGCGAGCTTGTGGAGGAAATTTTAAACGAGAGATTTGGTCGTAAATTTAGCATCACTTGCCCTAAAATAGGCGATAAGCGTAAAATTTGTGAGATCGCTACCAAAAACGCTGAAGTTAGCATCGAAAAATATCTAAAAACGCACGATAACGTGCTATTAAACGAGATAAAAGAGTACTTTGACCTAGCTCACACGCCTTACGTGGTCGAGGCTTACGACAACTCGCACCTTTTTGGCGAGGCAAGTGTCGGAGCGATGGTGCGCTATGAGCATGGCGAGTGGGCAAAGCAAAACTACCGTCACATGCACCTAAGCTCTAAAAACGACTACGATCAGATGAAAGAGAGTTTGACAGCCAGAGCACTTAGATTTGACAAGCTTAGCCCGCCTGATCTTTGGGTCATTGATGGTGGTGAAGTACTTTTAAATTTAGCCTGTGAAATTTTAGCAAGTAGTGGTGCAAACGTCGATGTGATCGCTATCTCAAAAGAAAAAATAGATGCCAAAGCTCACCGCGCAAAAGGTGAGGCAAAGGATAAAATTTACACAAAAAATGGTAGCTTTAGCCTAAGTACGAGCGATAAAAAGCTTCAGTTTTTCCAAAAAATGCGTGATGAAAGCCATAGATTTGTCATCAGCTTTCACAGAAAAACAAGGCAGAAAAATGATATGCAAAGATCAATTCTAAAGCAAGCTGGCGTATCTGAAGGAAGTATTGCGAAATTAATCAGCTTTTACGGAAGTTTTGATAAAATCAGCGAAGCGAATTTAGACGAAGTGGCAAAAATAACAAATAAAAGCGTAGCAGAAAAGCTTGCAGTGCTCAAAGAAGGAAATTTGAAGTGATAATATATGATGAAAATTTAAAAATATCCGCGATAACGCAAGATTCACTTGAGCTATTGGGTTTTGATAGTTTAGATGATTTTTTATCGCAATACAAAGATATAAGTGAGCTAGTCATAACAAGCCAAGAAAGCACAAACTACAGCTTCTTGGAATTTTTACAAAATACGAAAGATAATAGCGCTAGAGTAAATTTAAAAAGAAAAGATGGTGGTGCGATCTTACTAGAAGCGAGATTGCAAAATGCTATTTTAAAAAATGGCGAAAAATTTTTTATCGTGCTTTTAGAGAAGCAAGACATAATAAACAACCAAAATCTAATAGCAGCAGTAAAAGTAAAACCTACATTAAGACTGCCTGTTTTTAAACTAAACGCATGGTATCTTTTTGATACACAGACACAATCACTTATCGATGATTCCTGGTTTGAAACATCGCTTAAAATACTAAATTTAAATAAAAAAGATTTTGCATCCTACTTAAATATCTTTTTGCATAACGCAAGGGAAATTCTTATTCAAATCCAATCAGCCATAATCGCAAAAGACGAGATAATGCTCAAAAAATACGTAGATGAGATAAGGGAAGCTGCATTAAATTTAAAGCTTAATAACCTTGCAAATGAGCTTAACGCTCTTTTAGATAACAATCAAAATGGAAAAATGAAAGAGATGTCTCTTTTTACCAAAAGGCTAATCGAGATAGAAAATATCGTCAAAAAATATAGCAAAAAGAGTATCCATGAAAAATAATAAATTTTATATATTGTTAGCGCCAATAATAATTTCAGCGATCTTTTGCGCATATAGCGGAAATGAAAGCTATAAAAAATTTACAGATCTAAAAGATCTAAATGAAAAACTATATAAACAATCCTTAGTATTTCAAACTATAAAATCCGTAATACAAGAGCACGATACGCTAATAGGCAAAAGCCAAGAAGATATAAAAAAGCTGCGAGATAATACCTTAAAAAATACACAAAAATTTATAAATTCTATAAGAAAAGACGATCGCACCGAGATACGAAATGTAAATAAATTAAAAGAATTGCTAGCAAATCTAAACCAAAATGATAAATTTGATGAACTATTTTATGAATTTTTCCAAAATATAAACGGAGAAATAGATAGCGATTTTAAACAAGATCTAGACCGAGACTTTCCGCTTATAATAAAAGCTTATGCCGCAACTTTAAGTAAAATTTACAATCAACTCTCTTTAGCAAACAACACAAAATACTACGTAAAAAATATCTTTATAGATGGCCCTTTATTTTCAATAAACAATAATGTGAGAGAAAATATATATTCCGTAAAGGACAACACGCCAAATCTTGATATGCTTCCAAAAAGTGAGTTAAAAGAGAATATTTACAAAGACTTTAACCAGTTTGAAGCCAACTATCAAGCTAAAAAAATAAGAGAAGCTAAAGCCAAGATCGCATTTTCTGAGAAGCTAAACATCGAAGATATAATCTTAATAAAACAGTATGAAGATGATAAATTTATACTTTTATTAAATAGTGCTATAAACATAAAAAATGAGCTATTAGAACTTACCAAGAGCGAGAAAATAAGCTTTGGCATAAAGACCTTTTTTGAGTTTTTGCTTTGTGGCTTGCTCATTTTATCTTTGCTTGGTATTTCTGCTAGGTTGAAATTTTTAAAGGTGCTTATCGATAAGTCAAAATACATATCAAACTATATCCTATCATCAAAAGAGACAAGTGCGGATAATGCGATATCAAAGCTCATAAAAACTTATGAAGATCTAAAAGAAACCTATATAAAAGATAGCAGCTTTTTTCAGATAAAAGATAGATATATTTTATCCGTAAGCAAGAAGCTAGAGTCTATCAATAAGGAAATTTTTACATCGACTGCGGCTTTAAAAATAGAAACAAATAATAGCAAAAAGCAAGTATTTATAGACACGATAGAAAAAAATGCAAATATCATGACTTCGCTTTATAACAATGCTAAAAATATCTCAAATGTTAAAAAATATAGCGAATGCAATAAAACCGAGATATTTGATCCTCAAAAAAGCTTTGAAGAAATTTTGCAAGCAAATATCGTCTATTCGCAAAGCAAAAAGATAAATTTTATAAGCTACCTTGATCCAAGCCTTACAAATGAACTAGAAGGAAATCTAAATTCATTAAAAACCGCATTTAACTCTATCTTTTTGGCGTCTTTATCAATGTCTTTAAGACATCAAAATATTATCATCGCTATCAAAAAAGTTCAAAAAGACTTTGATAGAAGTGGACTTTGTTCTGTAAGCTTTAGCATAAAAAATAGCTCAGCTGCCATGAGCGAAAAGCAAATTTCAGATATATTTTCAGATGATGAGAATAGCTTAAATAATGATGAGAGCGAGTTTTATCTAAAAATCGCTCAAATTTATTTAAAAAATTTAGAAAGCAAGCTGGAGATTAACTCGTTTCCAAGTATCGGAAATGAGTTTAAATTTGTAGTCATTTTTAAAACAACATCAAACTATAAAGACTTTGATATAAAATGCAATCACAAATTAGCATTCTTACAAGATGTAAATGTCGCTTACAACGAAGCTTTTGAGCAGACTACAAAAGATCTTGGGCTCAAAGTGGATATGCTAACAAGCACTAGTCCATCTATTACAAAAAATTATGATGCTATATTTTTAAGAAACACCAATAAGCAAGGCCAAGATATTAAAAATCCGCTCATTTTAAAAGATCCGCTAACTCCATTAAGCATCACAAGGCTACTTTGCTTAGGTGAAGCTGATATTATGAATAAAAATTTAAACGATAAACCAAAAATTTTAATCTACGATACTAATGAAATTTACATAGATATAACAGCAAGTGGCTTTAGTAAATTTAACTGCGAAGTTGTGGGGGTTTGTAATAAAAAAGATCTAAAACAAGCCATAAAGCAAGGTGATTTTGACCTTATCTTTGTTGGCTCGAAATTTTTCGAAGCTGAAAAAAATAGCCTTCAAAAAAATCTTGATCTTATAAAAGCAGCTATACAAAATGCGAAAATTCCAATTATACCAATGCTTTCAAATACTTCAAATATAGATGGAGAGAGCGTCAAAGAATACTTCAATGCCTATATAAAAACGCCAATAAATAGTGACGAACTGGCTCAAATTTTTAGAAAATTTTTGCCAAATTTTGGCGAGATTGCAATAGACGAAAGCTATCTATCAAAAAGCGAAAATATTATTTTATTTAAGAAATCGCCAATGGAAAATAAAATATTTAGCTCAGCTTTAGGAGAATTTTACAACACACTTGAAACCACAAATAGCTTTGATGAGCTATTAACAAAGATAAAAACCAAAACTTATGGCATCGTTCTTATAGATGAAAATGTAAAAGGCTTCAACTATGAAGAGTTAACAAGAGTTGTTGATAAGATAAGACAAAGCCAAAAGGTTGATACAAGAGTGCTGATATTTGGCGCACAAGAAAGAAGTGAATTTCCTTTTGTAAAAGTACTAGCCAAAAATATCACAAAAGCAGAGCTTTCAGCTACAGTAAGAGAGCAAATCGATTCTATGGGTACTAGCTACGCTAAAAGCTCTTATGAATTTATTAAGTTTAACGCCTAAAACTCTTTTGCGTTATTTTTAAATACATTTAGCACGCTTGCTCGCTTATGGCAAATTTCAGCGTATTCTCTTTCGCTCTTTGAGTCATAAACTATACCAGCTCCAGCCCCCACAAATACATCACTAAATCCATTTTCACCTGGCACAAAGATGGCTGAGCGAATAAGAATAGCAACCTGAGCATCGCCATTAAAATGTAAAAATCCAATGCCGCCACCATAGATATTTCGCTCAGAAATTTCAAGCTCATTGATTATCTGCATAGCTCTTATTTTTGGGGCTCCGCTTAGCGTGCCAGCTGGAAAAATACTAGCTAAGACATCAAAAAGATCAAGTCCCTTGGCGCATTTGCCATAGACATCGCTTACGATATGAATTACTTTTTCATACTTTTGGATATGCATAGCATTTTTTACAGCTACGCTTTTTGGTTCTGAAACCCTGCCGATGTCATTTCTGGCAAGATCGATTAGCATTTTGTGCTCAGCCAGTTCCTTTTCGTCACTTAAAAGCTCACTTTCAAGTGCTGCATCTGCATTTGCATCGCTTCCTCTAGGCCTTGTGCCTGCGATCGGAGCCACAAAAATTTGCTCACTTTTCATCTCAAAAACAAGCTCTGGCGAAGAGCCAACCACATCGCCATAAGGTGTAGGAAAATGAAACATATATGGGCTTGGATTTGTAAGTGAGAGCTTTTTATAAAATTCCAAACTGCTCATATTCGTTGAAATTTCAAGCAATTCATCAAGCACCACCTGAAAGACATCGCCGCTTCTTATATACTCTTTTGCTAACTCAACCATATCCTCAAAGTGTTTCTTTTCTTTACCAAGATCAGTTTTTATACTAAATTTACTCTGCTCTTTGCTTTTGTTTTCAACTTTCACATCAAGTAAAAAGTCATAATATTTATTCTTATCTCCATAAAATGTATAAATTTTACTCATCTTGTCAAAGTGCAGATAGGCCTTTGCATCGGCATAGATAAATTTTGGAAATTCGTACTTTTTAGCTTTCTCTTCTCCGATATACTCAAAGTATCTCACGCCGTCATATGCAAAAACACCAAAGAGACCTGCAAACGGAGCTAAAGATTTATTACGATTTGTATCAAAATAACTTCTAAGCCCATAAAAATCCATATCCTTTTCATCGATGTATTCGCAATCAATGCCTATAATCGTTTGCGTCTTATCCTCGGCTAGGTAGCTATTTTTAAATTTTTCTCTAATCACTTCATAATAAAACAGTGGTTGTTCTAAGAGCATTTTTTTCCTTTAAATTTTTGATGATTATAAAAAAAGTTCGCTTTTACTTTTTAAAATTTTTATCAAATTTCTAAATTTATGCCTAAATTTCACCTTTTTACTATTTTTTTAACACCACTTGGCTAAAATTTGGCACTCATAAAAGGAAATTTATGCTTTTTGTTGAACTTTTTATAATTGGTATCGGCGTTGGATACATCGCTGGATTTTTTGGCATAGGTGGTGGCACGGTCGTTGTTCCTATAATGGTCGCCTTTGGATATGACATAAAAACTGCTATTGGCATAAGCATCATGCAGATGATATTTAGTGCGACATTTGGCTCATACCTAAACTATAAAGCCGGGCTTTTAAAACTAAACCGCGGTGTATTTTTAGGTCTTGGAGGTCTAGTAGGAGCCAGCTTTAGTGGCATAATCGTATCTCATGCACCTGAGCTCTTACTCGAACTGCTTTTGCTTGCAACTTTTATCTTTTCACTCATAAAACTATACTTCACACCAAATAGCGACGGTACAAATGCGAACAACTCAGTGTTTTTGCTATTTCTAGTTGGTTTTTGCATAGGTGCACTTGCCATTAGTATAGGCATAGGCGGTGGGGTTTTTATAACTCCTATTTTAGTTGGCTTCTTGCGCTATGATATGAAAAAAGCCGTTTCAATGGGCGTATTTTTCGTGATGTTTGCAGCCATTTCAGGCTTTATCTCGCTATCTTTAAACGGCCACATCTCTTATTTGGAGGGTACATTCCTAGGGCTTGGCTCATTAATAGGAGCCTACTTTGGCACCAAGAAAACACAAGCTATGGACAAAAAAGCACTTAAAAAGTGGTTTTTACTCTTTTATATCACGATGATAATCATAATACTAAAAGATATAATGTTTGACTAGATAAGTGATAAAAATTTTTAAGGCTGGGGTAGACCAGCCTTGTGCTAAATTTCTTCAAAAAAGTAAGCTTCCCTTAGCTTAAATGCAAGTCTGTCTAGTTCTTCTTCTTTTAAATTTACACTCTTTGTGATCTCTTTTAAGCTGGTTTTACCATCAAATTTCAAAGCAGCTTTAATCTCTTCCTGGCTTAAGTTTAGCTTACCGTTTAGCTCGTTTGCAAGAGAGATGACTGGCGAACTAGCATTTAAAAAATACTCAAGATATGCAGCAGCTCTAGGCTTTAGCTTGGTTTTACCAGACTCATAGGCAAGTGCTTTGAGTTTTGAAGAAGAAATTTTAGTGTTTTGATCGTTTAAAATTTCAAGCAGTCCCACAAAAGCTTCATTTGCATTCTCGCCAAGCGCCGTTTTTACTTCGCTTAAATTTAGGCTTTGTGGATAGGCTTTGCTTAAAATTTCTTGCGTTTTTGTCCTTGGTTGCTCGCTAAAATATGCAAAATAAATCCTATCAAGCTCGCTCTCTCCAAGCACCACGTCAAAGTCCTCAGCACCACCAAGCCTTTCTTTGTGCGCGATGAGGCTTTTTCTAAATGATCTATTAAACAAAAAGTCGTTTAGCTGCTCTTTTTTGATGCGAGAGTTGTAATTTTGCTCGATGTGCGCGTCAAAGCGGTAGATCCCAGTTGAGCTTGCAAAGATATCATTTAGTGAGGCGTCTATGACGTAGCAAAGTCCGTGCTTGTCGATATGTTTAGCAAATTTATGAAAGTAGATTGGCTCGTTGCTAGCCTCTAAAAAATCATGCAAAATATAATAATCATTACCCTTTGTGATGATGCCTTGTAAGAAATTTAGCTGCGTTAGAAGAAGCTTCATGCTATCTTTGTATACGACATCGCTTTGACTTTGCAGGCTAAATTTCAAATAATCCTGTAAGAAATTTAACTCGCTCTTTACGCGAGCAAGTGCTTCTTTGCTGTCGTTGCCTGAGCTTACAAAAAGCATAAAATCTCTTAAAATATCAAGACTCTTCCAGCCAGGATAGGTATTATACGAAACATAAGCGATGCCATCCTCGCTAAGTAGTGCCTTAATCGTGGCAAGCAGCGCATCTCTCACGTTTGGGCTCACCCAGCTATAAACGCCATGAGCGATAATATAGTCAAATTTTCCAAGCTCTTTTATATCGCTTTCGTTCATGTGCAAAAAATTTCGCTCAAGCAGAGTAAAATTTTCTAAACCTATCTGCTTTGCTACTTTGTTACCTTCAGCCACTTGATGACTTGAGATATCGATACCAACGACTTTTGCATTTTTATGTGAAATGGCAAATGGCAAGATATTGCCGCCATATGACGAGCCAAGCTCAAGCACCCTAGCCTCTTTTAAGCCAGCTGCTTTAAGCCCCAGAATTTTAGCAACCGCTTCTATCCTAACTGGCGAGCAGTCGCTAAATGCAGCCGAGAAATAAGGAATTTCATCGTAAGCTTTCTTTGTTTTATTCATCAGCTATGTTTTCTTGCAAATTCTCTCATAAACTCGCCAAGTTTTTCAACATCGCTTTGGCTAACGGCATTGTAGATAGAAGCTCTTATACCACCAAGATGTCTGTGACCTTTTAGCCCTAACATGCCCTCTTTTAGTGCTTCTTCTACAAAAACTAGCTCAAGCGCGTGATCTTTTGGTATCGTAAAGCTCACGTTCATATCTGATCTGCTTGATTTTTTAGCGTGACCTAGATAAAAGCCATTTGAGCCGTCTATGATGTCATAAAGCGTGCTTGCTTTTTTGGTATTTATCTTCTCAACCTCGGCAAGTCCGCCAAGATCTAGCAGGTGCTGCATAGTTAAATTTAAAAGATAAATTCCAAAAGTTGGTGGTGTGTTGTAAAGCGAGTTTGCCTCTACGTGCGTTTTGTAGCGCAAAAACATAGGGACATTTTGACTGCTCACACGATCAACTAGGTCTTTTCTTATAATAACGATAGTCACGCCGCTTGGGCCTGCATTTTTCTGAGCGCCGCCGTAAAGCAAGCCAATACTGCTAAAATCAAGCGGTCTAGCAAAAAAATCGCTCGAAGCATCAACAACTAGGGGCGATTTGGTCTTTGGCATAGCTTTATACTGCGTGCCATAAATCGTATTGTTTGAGCAGATGTATGCGTAGTCGGCATCGTCACTAAATTTCACATCAGGGATGTAAGAGAAATTTTCATCCTCACTGCTTGCTACGACATCTACGTTTACGCCAAGCACTTTTGCCTCTTTGATCGCTTTGTTTGTCCAAACGCCAGTATTTGCGTACTCGGCCCTACCACCTTGATATAAATTCATTGGTATCATGCTAAATTGCAAGTGTGCACCACCTTGCAAAAATAAAATTTCATACTCATCACCGATACCGTAAAGCTTTCTTATCTTATCCATCGCGCCAAAGTGGATCTCCTCAAAGGTCTTGCTTCTGTGGCTGATCTCCATGATCGAGTAGCCCTCGCCTCTGTAGTCGGTAAATTCGGCCTTTGCATGCTCTAAAACGCTTAGTGGTATCGCGCTTGGACCTGCGCTAAAGTTGATTTTTCTACTCATTTTTACTCCTTGATAATTGCTTTTTTATGTGTATTTTGCGAGATAAGCTCTACCTCATCGTCTATTTTTAAATCCCTAAGATCAACCCTCTTGCCATCTTTTCTAACCTCGATAAGCCCCTTTGTGCTCTCAAAAAAGAGCTCTCTCATCTCATAAGCCTTCTCTAGCGAGCTAAGGGCCGAGCCAAGGACTAAAATTTTTCTTTGCACGGCGTTTGCTAGGGCGTTTTGCTTATTTGCTACCTCGCTAAATTTTAGCTCGATCCTAGCTTTTAGGGCATTTGATGAAAATTTAGAAAGAAGAACATTTAACAAATTTTGCTTTTTGGTTATCTTTAAGCTTAAGGCGCTATCAAGATCGTCGCTGAGCCTGTCAAGATACTGAAAAAACGCCTCTTCATCAGGCAAAAGATCTAGCATGGCTGCACTTGGTGTAAGCGATCTGCGGTCTGCTACAAAGTCGCTTATAACATAGTCGACCTCGTGTCCGATAGCACTTATGACTGGCGTTTTGGTAGCGTAAATTTCACGCGCTAGACCTTCGTCGTTAAAGCACCAAAGGTCTTCTTTGCTGCCACCTCCACGAGCTAAAACGATCACATCAACGCCGTATCTATCAGCTCTTCGTAAAGCCTTTATAAGCGAGCTTGGGGCATTTTCACCTTGAGTTAGCGCGTCAAATATATAAATTTCGCTTAGTTTCCAACGGCTCGTCACTACCTTTAGCATATCCTGAAGCGCTGCCGAAGTGGCGCTTGTAACAAGGGCTATTTTTTTAGGTAAATTTGGTATCTCTTTTTTTGCACCTATGTCAAAAAGCCCCTCATTTTCGAGCTTTTCTTTAAGCTGCCTAAACGCAAGCTCAAGCTCGCCCTCGCCATCAGGCATCATCGTACTAGCCACTAGCTGATACGACCCGCTTGGCGAGTAAATAGTCACTTTGCCATAAATTTTGACCTTCAAGCCATCTTTTGGCAGGAATTTCACCTTTTGGTTATTCATGCGATACATCACGGCTGAGATGCTTGACTTTTCATCCTTTAGTGTGAAGTACCAGTGCCCAGAAGCGTGCTTAGTAAGGCGCGAAATTTCTCCGCTTACCTCGACATAGTCAAGTGTGGCTTCAAGCAGTGCCTTTGCTTTTTCGTTTAGCTCAGATACGCTAAGCATTGATTTCTCTTACCTTTTTAGCGATAAATAGTGTCGAGATATCCATGCTAAAGCCCTTGCAAAGCTCTATCTCAAAACCAGCCGTGGCTAGCTCGTCGCAAAAGCTCTTTGCATCCAAGAAATTTTCGATCGAGCTTGGCAGATATTCGTATGCCTCTTTGTTTTTTGAGATAAAGCCACCAATTTTTGGCAAAATTTTACTTAGGTAAAAATCTCTTAGCGAGGTTATAAGCCCCTTTTTCTGGCGTTTTGTAAATTCAAGTACGACTACGTAGCCATTTAGAGCAAGCACTCTGTTAAACTCCCTAAGCGCTGCCTTTCGCTCGACCACATTTCTAATGCCATAGCTTATGCTTAAAATTTGAGCCTCTCCGCTTGCAAGCGTAGTGTTGTCAGCGTAGGCCTCTATAAATTTAAAATTTGGAAATTTCGCTCTCGCCTCTTTTAGCATGCCACTTGATGGATCGATGCCAGTAAGGTTTTTTATCTGCACGCCAAATTCTTTTGAAATTTCACTCCAAAGCCCCATCATATCGCCAGTGCCACAAGCCACATCCACGATATTTATGCTTCTTTCTTTAAAAATTTCTAGCATATACCTGCAGGCAAATTTCCTCCAACTCACATCCACACCAAGGCTTAGCACTCTGTTTGCGACGTCATAAGTCGGAGCGATCTGGTTAAACATATCAACGATTTTTTCTTGTTTTTGCATAAATTTGCCCTTTTTATATGTAGTAAATTTTTAAATTTCTTGAAATTTTACGAGTTGCTTTTATAAATTTAAGACGCTTTTTTAGTATCTCTTCTCTACTTTTATAAATTTGCTTGTAAATTTTACTCTCAAGCCTCTCTTTATCTGGTATTTCTGGAAGTCTTTTAAGGATACCGAGCCAGACGTCATAGTCTTGAAGATTGCCAAAAATTTCTTGCATCTGCTTTAGCTTCTCTTCATACTTTTTAAGCCCTTCAAAATAAAAAATTTCACATAAAAACTCGTATGTGTATCTCATCTTTTTAAGCTCTATCCTAAGATCATGAAAGCTCTCATTTGGGCAGTCTTGATTAAGGCTTTTTAGCCTTTTTTGAGCTAAAACTAAAAGCATTCTAAGCTTAAACGAACCAAGTCGCGAGAGGCTTATGTCAAAGAGTTTTGACTTATAAAATTCACCCTCGTTTAAAAATATCTCCCACTCTTTTAAGAATGCGTAGTTTTCTTCATCGCCAAGGTAGCTTTTTACATTTTCATACTCTAAATCTAGAGCCTTTTTTACAAAATATATAGGCTCATTTGCGTGCTTTTGCTCGTTTAAAAAGTTCAAAAATACATCCAAATCTCGCTTTTTGTTTGTCGAGTTTGCAAGCATTTTAAAATTCTCACCAAAAAAAAGTGTCACTTTCTCATCAAAAACGCCACTAAAAATTTTAAGGATCGATCTAACCTTTCTTAAATTTATGCGAAGCTCATGCAAAACCTCTTCATCTTTATCTATCAAATACTGGTTTTTTAGCTTTTTTATTACTTTAAAAATACTAACAAAAAGGGCTCTTAGCGCCTCTCCGCTTTTTAGATTTGCAGCAAAATTTGGCAGGATTTCTTTTTCTTTTATGATCTTATAGGCTCTTTTGTAGTCGATTTGCTCATTTTCATTAGCATGGATGGCAAGAAATTTGTTTTTATATCTTTTGTCGCAAGTTACGTCACTTAGGCAAAAATTTTCTAAAAACGGTGGTAGCTTGAAAAAGACGGCCTCATTTTCATCGCTAAATTCGATTTCAAATGTACAAAGCCCGTTTAGTTCATTTTTAAAAATATCGATATTGCAAGGATTGTTATTTAGTTTAAAAATATATCTATCTTTTAAGATGATGCTACCGATGCGGTTTTTAAGAGCCTTTTTAAACTCCGCTTTTTCACAAAATTCTTCATTTTCTTCTCTAATTAGACCTTTGCCAATCTTTACAGTTTTTATAAATTTATCCTCTTCACTTCGAAAGCGGATCTCTTCATTTTGCGTTATCTTGGTATAAAACTGAGAAATTTCAAGATGCTTAAAGACTACTCCAGCTTCTTTTAAAAAATCTAGAATTTGAGAATTTTTGAGTAAAAATTTACGCTCTATCTCCAAACTCACATTTTTCTCCAAAATTTTTTGTTCATTTTAGCAAGTTAGTGCTTAAAACAATGAGAAAAATGCTAAATATAGGCTTATTTTAAAAGTATTTTTATTAGGAAAAAAGATGAAATTTATGCTGCTAAATAGCAACATAAATTTTATTTACAGTGTTTACAGCTTTTTACGCTAGCTACGATATTTAAACGCTCTATTATATTTCCGATCTTCTTTTCTAGTGCCTCTTGATATTTGCCAAGCTCAGCATCATCGTAGCTCACGTCCTCGACGCTTCCACAGCTTTCGCAAACTACATGGATATGTGGATATTCGTAGATGTCGTATCTAGCTTTTTGATTGACGATATTTACTTCGACTACGAGACCTTCGTCTTTTAAAGTATTTAAATTTTTATAAACTGTCGCAAGAGAAACCGATGGACTCTCTTTTAAAATCTCATCATAAAGCTCATCAATTGTTGGGTGCGTGTGGCGATCAAGAATTCTTAAAACGCTAAGGCGCTGTGGCGTGACTTTTAGCCCAGATTGCTTTAATAATGATACGTATTGCATAATGCTTTTCCTTGTTTTTATTTTGGCTTATGCTAGCAAAAATAATATTAAACGTTACTTTATTAAATGATATTAATTATTCTCTAGTAAATTTTTGGTAATCTGCTCGGCACTTATACCAAGATATTTTTCAACCTCAGCAGTTGAACCATGTGGGATAAATTTATCTTCGTACTCAAAGCTAATGACACTTATATTTGAAATTTTATTTTCTTGTAAAAATGCACTTACTATCTCGCCAATACCGCCTTTTTTGGCACTATCGCTAAAGATGTACCATTTTTTAGTGCGTTTTGCAAGATCCAGTAAAAGCTCACTATCAAGCGGTTTTGCAAAAACAAGATCAACCAATATCACATCAAGCTTGCCAGTTAGTAAATTTCTGACCAAATTTGCTCTGCCAACGCCGTTACCATAGCCTAAAAATACAATATCACTATTTGCATCAGCTAAAATTTCACCCTTGCCAAACTCAAGTGGCTGAGCTTCAAACTCATCTCTTAAGATAAACGCTCCGCGCGGATATCTAAATGCGCTAACACCCTTGTAAGAGTAGGCAAATTCCATAACATTTTTCATACTCTCTTCGCATCTTGGGGCAAAAAGAACCATGTTTGGCACAGCGTTTAAAAAGCTTATATCAAACGCACCCTGATGCGTTTCGCCGTCCTCACCTACGATACCAGCCCTATCCATCGCAAACGTGATGTTTAAATTTAAAATAGAAGCATCGTGAATGACCTGATCGTAGGCTCTTTGCATAAATGTCGAGTATATTGCAACAAATGGTTTAAAACCCTCTTTTGCCATGGCTGACATAGACGTGACTGCGTGTTGCTCGGCTATCGCCACGTCCCAAAAACGATCTGGAAATTCTTGTATCAAAGCGTCCATACCAGTGCCTGTTGGCATCGCGGCCGTTACACCAACGATGTCGCTATGCTCTCTTGCCATCTTTAAAAGCTGCTCGCTAAAGATCGCCGTGGCTGACTTGTTTGACTGTCTTTTGATAAATTCGCCACTTTTTAGATCAAATGGTCCAACTCCGTGCCAATTTTCGTAGCACCCCTCAGCAAATTCATACCCTTTGCCCTTTAGCGTCTGCACGTGCACGATGACTGGTTTTTTCATATTTTTGGCAGTTTCAAATGTGCTAAGAAGCGCCAAGAGGTCGTGTCCATTGACTGGACCTATGTACTCAAGTCCAAGCTCTTCAAAAAACATACCAGGAGTGATAAGTCTGATGCCCTCCTCCATGCGTCTAGCCATGTAGGCTGCAGAGTCTGGCATATAGCTTAAAAAGCGCTCAACCCTACCTTTAAATTTTTGATAAAACTGCCCTGCCATCATCTGGCTTAGATACTTGCTAAGTGCGCCTATTGGCTTGCTTATACTCATCTCGTTGTCATTTAGGATGATGACGCAAGGATATTTTCTATCCCCTAGCTCATTTAGCGCCTCGTACGCCATGCCGCCACTTAGTGAGCCATCGCCTATGACAGCTACTGGGATACGATCTTCGTTTTTAAGTTTTATCGCCTTTGCAGCACCAACTGCTAAAGATATGGACGTCGAGCTATGCCCTGCTACAAAGTAGTCAAATTTACTCTCGCTTGGCTTTGTATAGCCGCTGATGCCATTAAATTTTCTAAGCGTATCAAAGCTATCCCAGCGTCCAGTTAGTAGCTTATGTGCGTAGCTTTGGTGGCTTACATCGAAGATAAATGGATCTTTTGTCACATCAAAAATTTTATGCATCGCTACAATGATCTCAACTGCACCGATATTTGAGCTAAGATGACCGCCATTTTTGCTAACAGTGGCTAAAATTTTATCCCTGATGTCATGACAAAGTGCGTTTAGTTCATCAACATCTAAACTTTTAACGTCTTTATTCATTATTTACCAGCATTTTTAGTTTTTCTAGCCTTGTTTGCATAGTTGCATCGATATTGCCACCATCACTTATAATAACCACACCGCCTTTGCTTATAGCATCATCAGCGCTTATTTTGACGTGCTCATTCTTGCTAAATTGCTCTTTTATATATTCGCTATCTTCAGGATTTACGCGAATTTCTATATTTTTAACATTACTTAGCTCTTTTATAAGCGAGCTTGCTAAATGATGAGCGATCTGATTTGAAGAGGTTGAAATTTCTTTATCGATTACTTCTTTTGCGATTTTTATAGCAGTTTGTCCAAGCTCTTCTTCGATTTTCTTTAAAAACTCATCAAATTTAACGTACTGCTCTTCAAGTTTTGCAGCTGAAGTGCTAAATCTAGCCTCTAACTCATTTATCCTTGCTTCATTTGCCGCATTTGCTTGGGCGATACCCTCATTTTTACCATCTTCTTTTGCACGAGAAATTTCAGTATCAAGGCGCTTAGCAAATTCGCTCTCTTGATTTTCTATTTGCATTTGAAGTTTGATGATATTGCTACTTAGCTCATCTGTTTTTTTAAGCAGTTCTTCAACAAAGCTCGACTCGCCTGCTTGCTGTATTTGTGGACTTTGAGCCTGAGGAGCAAAGTGATTTTGTGAGTTTGCCTGCGCTTGGTGACTAGCTTGAGGAATGAAATTTTCACCCTTTTGCCCAAAATTCTGCTCACTTAGCTCTTCACTAAGATTATTTTCTTCTATCAATACAGGAGCACTATCTATGGCTCGCTCTCCAACCCCAAGCACCTTAAATCTGTAATTTTCTATAAAGTGAGCTGGAGAAGTCTCACTGGTTATTACGCTGCTTTTCATTCTATCATCTCATCTGCTTCGCCGACTTGGAATACACCTTGATCAGCTAGAGTTTGCACTGTCTCCACTATGCGTCTTTGAGCCTCTTCAACATCTTTTACGCGCACCGCACCAAGATACTGCATCTCCTCTTTAAAGGCTTCTGCTGCACGCTGAGACATATTTGATAAAAATTTATCCTTTATGCCATCGCTTGAGCCCTTAAATGCGACCATAAGGTCTTTTTTATCGACATTTTTAAGAATTTCTCTAATCGCAGTTGCATTAAGGTTGATAATATCTTCAAATGTAAACATAAGCTCTTTAATCGTTGTTGCAAGCTTATCATCACTTTGTTCGATACGTTCGATCGTACTTTTGCTGGCTTTTTGTCCAAGTCTATTAAGCACTTCTGCCACAGCTCTTGGACCGCCAACTTCGACTTTATAAGATGTAAGACTTTCAAGCTTACCCTCAAGTACGGTTGAAACACGCTTAATGACCGATGGGCTAATATCACCAAGATTTGCCATTCTAATGACAACCTCGCTTCTTAGCTCATCTGAGAAAAAGCTAAGCGTTTCAGCAGCGCTCGTTGAGTCCATGTGAGCTAGTATTAGCGCGATGGTTTGAGGGTGCTCTTTTATGATAAAGTCTGCCAGCTGTTGTGGTTTTATCTTATCAAGATAGCCAAAGCTTTTTGAGTTTTCCATGCTTTTTGCAAGCTTGTCTAAAATTTTCTGAGCTGCCTCTGGACCAAATGTGCGGTAAAGAATTTCTTTTGCGTACTCTAAACCACCACTTCTCATATATTGATTTGACTGCATTAGCGCGTAAAATTCTTCTAGCACAGCACTTGCGACTTGTTTGTCTATGTTTTTTGCGGTTGCGATATAGCCTGAAATTTCAGTGATAACATCAACATCCATGTGAGAAAATATAAGAGCAGTTGCCTCTTCGCCAAGCTGAATCAGCAAAATAGCAATCTTTTCAGGCATCGATAGATCATCATAAATCATTTTTTGCTTGTCATTTAGCTTTATTGACATCAAATTTCCTTACGCATATTAAAGTCGCTGTCATTTTTTACCATATCTTGAAGTAGCATTGCTATCTCTTCATTTCTTTCTGTGATGACCGCTCTCATTTTCTCAAGTAAAACATCGTATTTTAATTCATCTTCATTAAACTCGCCACTAAGTCCTAGTTGCTCTTCGACCTTTTTGCGAGCAGCTTTAAATTTCTCAAGCGTATCTTCGGCATCTACCTCAATATCTTCAAGGCCATCTTGAACTTGCTCCTCTTCTTCTTTTGTCTCTTCAAGCATCTTTTGCATAAATGGCACAATGACTTTTTTATAGAAGATGTAGAGCAACAATGCTGCAAAAATATATTTTAGTAGCGGCATAAATGGCACTACATAGTTATTCACAAAGCCATCCATCTTCTCGCTAGTGCTTATATCTTTGCCAGTTTTAAACTCAAAGTTATCTAAGCTTACTTCATCGCCTCTATTTTGGTTATAGCCGATTGATTGTTTGATTAAATTTGTGATTGACTCTCTTTGCTCTTTAGAAAGTGGAGTAAATTCTACCTCACCAGTTGGCTTGCCATCTTTGTCTTTTTTGCTCTGATAAAGTCCGTCTATAACGACAGCCGCACTCACTCTATTTATGCTAGCAAACTGCCCTTTGACATTTGTTACTTTCTTTGAAATTTCATAGTTTGTCTGCTGCGAGCTTTTGTTGTACTGCTCTTTTAAAGTGCTGTCATCTAGCCCTTGAACAGGGCCTATGTTGCTAACCGCACCTGGTACGCCGCCCACTTCATTTGGAGCTGAGCCTTGGCGTTTTTCTTCGATGTTACTTTCGCTTCTTACGACGTTATTTGGGTCATAAACCTCGCTTTTTGTATCTTTTTTATCAAAGTCAAAGTCGATATTTACCTTTGCTACGACCTTATCTGCTCCGCCCACGATAGGAGCTAGCACATTTACGATCTTTTGCTCATAGTTATTTTCAAACTCGCGCTTATAGCGGATCTGCTGAGCTATAGCGTCACTATCAAACTCACCATCTTCATCGCCAAGTGCGACTCCGTCTTGATTTACGATCTTTACATTTTCTGTGCTTAAATTTGTAACAGAGGCAGCGACTAGGTTTTTAATGCCAAAAATTTGCTTTGCGTTTAGGCTAACGCCTGGCTTTAGCTCAACAACAATAGAAGCTGTTGGAAGTGCTTGACGCTCAGTAAAAACGCTCTCTTTAGGGATAGCGATACGAACAGTCGCTTTTTGGATAGAAGAAAGACTCTCGATCGTTCTAGCTAGCTCGCCCTCAAGCGCTCTTTGAAATTTTACTCTCTGCTCGGCATCAGTCGCACCAAATTCTTGCTTATCAAAAATTTCAAAGCCGATTTTACTCTCTTTTGGTATTCCAAGCGTTGCAACAGCGATGCGCTCTTTATAAACATCACTCGTTGGCACAAGAATAGTGCCTTCGTTTGCTAATTTATATTTAATTCCATCTTTGTTTAGCTGATCAAGTATTAAGGCAGAATCGTTTGGGCTAATGTTTTCAAAAAGGACGCTGTAACCTGCAAAATTTTCATTTTTGCTTTTATAAAGTGTTAAAAATACCAAAAATGCCACGACCAAGACGATCGAGCTAGCTGCAACGATTTTTTGCTTTAATGAAAGCTTTTGATAAATTTGACTTATTTGATGAAGTAATGCTTTAAAATCCATATTCCTACTTTAAAATTTGCTTTAACTCTTCAAAAACTCTATCATTTTGCCAGCTAAGGCCGATGGTGATTCTCACCGCATTTAAGGCGTAGCTTTTTAGATCTCGCAAAATTATACCCTTTTTTAGCATCTTTTCGCATATCTGGCTTGATTTTGGCTCGTTAAATTTAAAAGTTATGAAATTCGTATAGCTTGGGATAAATTCTATGCCATTTTGCTTTGCAAATTCTTCATATCTCTTCATCTGCTCGAAGTTATTTTGCATGGTTTGCTGCACAAACTCATCATCATTAAGTGCTACTATCGCAGCTCTTAAGCTTGGAGTTGTGATGTTAAACGGAGCTCTTAGTTTTGAGAGAGCGCCTATGATCTCTTCATTTGCCACGCCGTATCCAACGCGCATGCCGCCAAGTGCGTAGGCTTTTGAGAAAGTACCAAGATAGATGGCATTTTTAAATTTTACCACCTCGCTTGGCTTTATCTCTTTTTTTCTATCTTTAAATTTTGCAAATTCATTGTAGGCACAATCAAGCACAACAAGCGTGTTTTCATCAATACTTTTCATAAATTTAAAGACCTCATCTGCGTCCAAACACTCTCCCAAAGGGTTATTTGGCAGGCAAAGAAATATGACAGAGATTTCATCTTTATGCGCATTATAAATTTCTAAAAACTCACTCAAATTATGCTCCACACTCTTTGTGCGGTAAATTTTAGCCCCAGTTTGTTTTGCATAAATTTCATACATCGCAAACGTCACGCCAGCCATCAAAACGCCACTTTGCTTATTCGCCTTTGCGTGAAGTGCATACTCTATGATCTGGTCACTTCCAGAGCCGATAATTAAATTTTTGCTAGTTACGCCAAATTTCTTAGCCAGCCCTTCTTTTAGCTCAAAGTAGCTATCGTCTGGATAGAGATGCGCTTTTTTAGCGACCTCCTTTAGCGCCTCTTCTACACGTTTGCTCGTGCCAAAAGGGTTTTCGTTGCTAGCTAGCTTGATCACATCTTTTGCCTCGATGCCAAATTCTCTAACCACAAGCTCAATAGGCTTTCCAGCCTCGTAATTTACTAGATCATCTAAAAAGTCATTAAATTTCATTACTCTTCTCCGTTTAAATAACTCCCCAACCAGCTTATCTCAGCACCGCTTTCTTTTGCGAGTTCAAAGGCGTTTTGCACCTTCTCATCGTCGATATGCCCTTCAAAATCAAGATAAAACATCGATTTAAACTCGCGTTGCTTAATAGGGCGTGACTCAAGTTTAGTGATATTGATATTTTCATTTTTAAAGATAGAAAGCAGATCAGCAAGACGTCCTGGACTGTGATCAGTCTTTGCAAGGATCGAAGTTTTTGAGTTTTCAACTCTTGCATTTTTAAAATCGCTTAAAATCAAAAATCTCGTTCTATTTGCCATATTGTCTTCAATCGTCTCATAAACGATCGGCACATTATAAATTTTTGCTGCGATCTTTGAGCAAATGGCGGCCGATTCTCTATCCATAGAAGCCATATATGCAGCTGCTGCGGTTGATTTAGCTGGGATAAATTCGACCTCATTCAGTAAGTGATCTTCTAAAAATTTACGGCATTGATTATACCCTTGCGGATGTGAATAAATTCGCTTTATCTCTTTTAAATTTTCATTTATGCTAACAAAGCTGTGATGGATATCCACATAAAGCTCAGCAACTATTTTTATATCACTAAATTTACTCAAACAATCAAGCGTAGCGCCAACAGCGCCTTCAGTGTTGTTTTCAATAGGCACAACGCCGTATTTTGCCTCTTTTTGAGCTAGCTTTGTAAAAACCGCCTCGATCGTAGCAAGTGGTAAATATGCACTCATCGCACCAAATCTACTCTGAGCCGCCTGATGCGTGTAAGTGCCTTCAGGCCCTAGATAGACGATCTTTTGAGGCATTTCTAAATTTCTACTCACAGCAAAAATTTCAAGATAAATGGCCTCGATCGCAGCTTTATTTAAAGCTTTGTCTTTGCTAAGACTAGTTAAGCGGTTTATGATAGCTCGCTCACGCTCAGGACGATATATAGGCGTTCCAGTAGTTTGCTTTAGCTTGCCGATTTGTTCAACTAAAATCATCCTTTCATTTAGTTTATTTAAGATGAGATCATCGATCGCATCGATCTCTTTTCTAAGCTCATTTAGCTCTTGCATCAGCGCTCTCCAAAAATTCTCTCTCAAGTGCCACGACATCTTCAAAGTTCTCACGTCTTCTTATAAGTCTGTCTTTGCCATCAAGCACGCAAACTTCAGCGGCTCTGTTTCTTGTGTTGTAGTTTGAGCTCATGCTAAAACCATAAGCTCCAGCACCTTTTACAACGATAATATCGCCACTATCGCACTCTGGCAACTCTATATCTTTTGCTAAAAAATCGCCACTTTCACAAACTGGACCAACCACATCGCATGGGCCTAAATTTTTATCCTTGCCACAAACAAAAATTTCATGATGAGCACCGTAAAGGCTTGGTCTAATAAGATCATTCATCGCGCCATCAGTGATGACAAATCTCTTTTTGCCGTTAAATTTTTCATATAAAACGCTTGCAACAAAGTAGCCAGCATTACCTACGATAAAGCGTCCTGGCTCGCATACGATAGTCACGTCTTGGCCTTTTAGCGCAGCTAAAATTCCTTGAGCATAGTCGTATAAATTTATCTCTTTTTCATCGTTATAAATGATACCGAGTCCGCCGCCAACATCGAAAAATTTGATATCAATCTCAAGCGCTCTTAGCTCTCTTAAAAGCTCGCTAACGATATTTGCAGCATCGATTATCGGGCTAAGTGATGTTAGCTGAGAGCCGATATGAAAATGTATGCCAGTTGGCTCAAGAGAGTTTGAAGCTTTAGCGTGGATGTACATTCTTTTAGCTGTTTCAGCATCAACACCAAATTTATTTTCATTTAGTCCCGTTGAGATATATGGGTGAGTTTTTGCATCGACACCTGGATTTACTCTAATGCTAATTCTTGCCTTTAAGTTTAGCCCTTTTGCGATCTCCTCAAGCCTTAAAAGTTCAGCAAAACTCTCAACATTTATGAGTAAAATTTCATTTTTTAAAGCCTCTTTTAACTCTTCATCGCTCTTGCCAACACCGCTAAAAATGATCTGATATCTCTTTGCGCCTGCTAAAAGTGCTCTTTTTACTTCGCCAATGCTAACACAATCAAATCCAGCTCCAAGGTCGGCTAGAAATTTCAAAACACTTAGATTTGAGTTTGCTTTCACCGCATAACAAATGAGAGATTTTCTAGCAAAAAATGCATTTTTTAGTGCTTCGTAACGGTTTTTTATGTGGTTAAAATCATAAATGTAAAGTGGGGTTTTGTATCTACTTGCAAGCTCTTTAAAATCCATAAAATAGCCTTTATTAAAATAGCTTGATTTTACAAAAAGCTTACCAAAATTTGGCTTAACGATGCGATTTTATGAGATAAATGGCGTATGCAAAAAGTAAAATAACTGGCAAAACTATGCCAATCTCTGGCAAGATTACGGAAGTTTGTGCAAATTTTGCAAGAATAAAGAGCAACCCCCAAACGACAAGAGTTATCACAACAAAAATAAAAGTCGAAAATGCAAGATTAAAAAACCTACCAGTTACAGGCAAATGATAGTAAAAAATGAGCAACAAAAATGGTGCAAAAAATGGTGCGATAGCAAGGTTGTAAAAAGCTGTTTTTGCGCTATCAAGGCCGATGCCTTCATTCTTAAATGTCTTTATAAAATTTATCGCATCTGGGATATTAAATTTTGAGTTTTCAACACTAGCAGCGCTTTCAATACTCTTTGGCTTAAAGCCTTTTAATGCATCTAAGCTATCACTTTGTATTTTATTAAAACCAGCTTCACCAAGCTCTAAAATTTGCGGCAAAAGAGTTTGATTAACATCTTTTAAAATCCACTCATTGTCTTTAAAATTAGCATGATTTGCAAATGTAGTTGAGAGTAAATTTGTGCCATTTATCTCAAAAATTCTAACATCATTTGCTATTTGATTAACAGAATTTAGCTCCTTTATGTAGATAAATTTGCCTTCAAATTTTAAAAATGAATCATTTGTGCTTTTTGAAAAAGCCGTATTTTTAGCGATACTTTTTTGATAGTCGTGTGCATAGGCAAATGGAGTAAAATTTAAGCCGACATAAAAAATAGTTACAAAAAGTGCAATAAAAAATGGTGGAAAAATTAAGTTATTTTTACTAATGCCAAGCGCATAAAAACTGATTAGCTCATTAGATCTGACCATATTTACATGTAAAATAATGAGTGCGAAAATGAGCGAAAGTGGCAAAACGTAACCAATAGCGCTAAGCGATGTAAGCCCAACATAAAGGAGCTGAAGGTTTGCAGATGGCGGCAGATCTTTTAAATTTGTAAGTAGATCGATACCAACATAAAATAGTTCAAGCGCTAAAAATACGATAAGAAAAGATTTTATATAGACCCAGCCAACGTATCTGGCATATAGTTTCATTTGATAAGACCTTTTTTTACCGTAAATTTTTGTGAAATTTCATTGATATCGCTCTTTAATAGCTCGCAAACTGCATTTTTTGTATAGGCTAGAATTTCATCTAAAGCCTTTTTCTCCTCGTCGCTAAACTCGCCAAGGACGAAATTTTTAGCATCGCCCTCATGCCCTATGCCAACACGCACCCTTTCGTAGTCGTTGCCGATTAGTCCGTCGATTGATTTTATGCCGTTGTGCCCGCCGCTACTGCCGCCTTTTTTAAATTTAACAGCGCCAAAACTAAGATCAAGATCGTCGTGGATGACAATGATCCTATCTGGCTTATAAAAGTCTTTTACCGCCTTAACACTTTGACCTGAAAGGTTCATAAAGGTCGTTGGTTTTAGCAAGATAATGTCGTTAAATTTAAAAACTTCGCCTTGAAATTTAGCTGAGCTAACATCTTTAAAATTTGAGTCTTTTAGGAGGTCTATAAGAATAAAGCCTATGTTGTGTCTAGTGTTTTCGTATTTGGGACCAGGATTCCCCAGCCCCGCTATTAGTGTCACAAAAGCCCTTTTTATTTAGCTTTAATAACTCCAAGTACCGCAACACGGTCAGCGTCAATAATAGTAACGCCTTTAGGAGCTGTGATATCACGAACCAAGATCGTATCATCAATGTCAAGTTTGCTTACATCAACATCAAATGAATTTGGTAAATTTTCAGCTGTGCATTTTACACAAAGACGTCTTTTTGACTGTATCAAAACACCCTTATTTTTAAGACCAATAGGTGTTCCAACTGGCTTAACTGGGATCATATATTTTGATAAAACGCCTGGAAGTGCTACTTTTAGATCTACGTGTTTAAGATCGCTTGTAACAACATCTCTTTGGTAATCAACAATAACGACATTATAAACTTTTCCGCCTACTTTTACATCAAAAGCAAGGCTCTCTTTTTTGCGCGCTTCTTTAATAAAGTCATTTACTTTAAAAGCAGCTGCAACATTCTCTAATCCCTTGCCATAAATGTTGGCGATTAGATAACCATCTCTTCTCAAAGCCTTCGCAGACTTCTTACCGATACTCTCTCTAACGATACCCTCTAACATCGTTTTCCTTTCATAAAAAAATAGGTGCTGATTTTATCTAATGCTTTATAAATTTCACATAAAGCTTGTTTAAGAATGATCACTTTTGCTGTTTGTGTATTAGCTTGGACTTTTTTTGTCTAAAGTGATTTCATAATATCATCAAATGCTGACACAAACTGCTTTAAACCGTCGCTTAATAAATCTTTATAAACGACATTTATATCTATCTCATTATTTTTTATAATCTGGAAAAAGCTTGAGATATTTTCTTTACTAGGCACATTTTTTGCCTCTACTTTTTCTTTTATAAATTCTTTTATCGTCTCTATTGGTGCTGTATTTATAGAATTTTTATACATTAGCTCTCTAACGTAATAATCCCCTCTTAAACCACCGCCTTTTACACCTGTGCTTGCAAAAAGCGTTCTTACATTTTCTAGTCCAAAATCTTCGATCAGATGATATATATTTGCAGCATTCATTATGCCGATTTGCCCCGTTGGCAAGCTCTTTGCAGCCATAACTTCATCAAGCTTTCTATCAAATCTACTTACAAAAACACTTATCACACCTTTTGGCATAGTAGTATCCATAAAGCGACTTGCATAAGCCTTACTGCCTTCTTTAAAAGCTTCAAGGCAGTTTTTAGCCTGATCTGGTGAGAATATAAGCGTAGCATTTACACTAATTCCCCTTGCCATAAGTGCACTCATTGCCTCATAGCCCTCTTTTGTGGCTGGAATTTTTATCATGACATTTGGCATTGAAATTAAACTGTGAAGCCTCATGCCTTCTTCTATTGTAGCAGCTGTATCTTCGCATAAATTTGGATCAACCTCAATACTTACAAAGCCATCATCTCCGTTTGCATAGTGCTTTAGCATCTTACATGCAGCGATCTTTATATCTTGTGTCGCTAAAATTTCATAAAGATCTTTTGGATGACGTTTATTGCTACTTTCTATAATCTTTTTGTAAGCTGGCGAAGTAAATGCTGTTTTAAAAATAGCTGGATTGCTTGTTGCTCCGTTTATAACACCATTTTCTAGCATGGTACTAAATTCATTTTGTACAAAATCTCTTTCTATAAAGTCACACCAAAGAGAAAATTTAGCTTCATTATCGTACATTTTTTACCTTATAAATTTTAAAATTTCACGCAAATCTTTGATATCTACGCAATGTGTCGCCTCTTTTTTTAAAATTTCTTTTGCGCAAAAGGCGATCTTTATATCACATTTTCTAAACATCGACACGTCGTTAGCTCCGTCACCAACGCACATAATCTCACTTTTTTCTAAATTTAATAGCCCTTTTAAGCGATCTATCATCTCACCTTTTGAGCTACCAAACATCATTTCTCCACCAACTTCACCAGTCAAAACTCCATCTTTATGATGCAAAATATTTGCGAAATTTGCATCAAATTTAAGTTTCTCTTGCATGACGTCAGTTGCTATGTGAAATCCGCCACTAAAAACCACGATCTTGATACCTTTTTGCTTTAAAGTACCGATTAACTCGCTGGCTCCTGGCATGATGGGTAAATTTTTACAAATTTCATTTGCCTTTGAAAGTGGCATGCCTTTTAAAAATTTTACCCTTTTAGTAAGGCTTTCAAAAAAATCAAGTTCGCCGTTCATCGAACGTTTTGTTATGCTGGCTACCTCATCGCTGGCATTGTTGACAGCGGCGAGAATGTCTATCGTCTCGCCGTCCATTATCGTAGAATCAAAATCAAAAACACAAAGTTTTATCAAGATGAGTCCTAAAAATCACGTTTTAAAAGGCTTTCAACCTTTAAAATAGTAAGGATATTTTGATCACGTTTACCAATGCCATAGATCATGCCTTTGTCTTTTACTAAAGTCTCTGGTGGCGGATCAATCCTATTACGGTCTATTCTGATGGCCTCAGTCAAGCGGTCTATCACAAAGCCAGCGATATTATCCGCATCTTTCATAACGATATATCTTGTGCTTGGGCTTTGTTTTGTGACATTTAGTGAAAAACGCTTACGCAAATCAATAAGCGGAATAACATTTCCGCGTAGGTTAAACACGCCAAGAACATAATCAGGCACACTAGGAACACGTGTATATTCAATAGGTTTGATTATCTCTTGGATATTTAAAATAGGTATCGCGTACTCTTCCTCACCGACAACAAATCCTACTAGCTGAACTATATCCTCATTATTTTTTAACTCAGGACCATTCATTTGCTGTTTTTGTTTGCTTAAAACTTGATTTAGTTTATTGTTCATCCCTTACCCCTAAGCTAATTTTATATTCTTTCTAACGACATTTTCTAAGTACTCGGCTGAATATGGTTTTGTAATATACTCAGTCATTCCAACTTCTACACCACGCAATCTATCTGTTTTTGACGTCCTTGATGTAACAGCAATAAGTGGTAAATTTCTATACTTAGAGTATTTTCTAATTTCGCCAGCTAGTGTATATCCATCCATTCTTGGCATCTCAATATCTATCAAAATCGCATCAAAGGAGTGTTCTCCAGATTTTACGATATTTAATGCCTCAACACCGTTTGTGGCTTCTATTATCGTTACCCCAGTTGGTTCAAGTGCTTTTTGCATGATAGTTCTATCCATTTTTGAGTCATCAACTATCAAGACTTTATAATCACTTGGTTTTTCCTTTGCTTTTGTGCTATCTTCTATTTCGGCTCTAATGTCTACCTTGATATCTTTTGCCATCTCCATCATAGCACCAACATCTATAATCAATGTCACACGGCCATCACCTCTAATAGTCGCACCGGCAATACCTGGGATATTTTGTAAATAATCACCCATTGATTTAATAACAATCTCTTCTTGTCCAACCAAAGTATCGACGATAATACCTAGTTTTGCTTCAGCAACACCGATTATTACGACATAAGTTTGATCTCCACCATCAAATGCTTTTTCTACACCAAATACATCAGAGAGTCTAACAAGAGATAAGACTTCATCTCTTAGTCTTAGTACATTTTTGCCATCGATCGTGTAGATATCATCAATCGGCACGCGAACAGTTTCAAGAACGCTAGCAAGTGGAATAGCATAAAATTCTTCTTGAGTTCCAACAAGTAGCGACTGAATAATCGCAAGTGTGAGTGGAATTTTAAGCTTCATAACTGTGCCTTTTCCAACTTCACTTTCAATATCAATGATACCGTTTAGTTTTTCGATATTTGTCTTAACAACGTCCATACCAACACCACGACCAGATACGTTTGTAACTTTTGCCGCAGTTGAAAATCCTGGTCTAAAAATAAGTCCAAATGCCTCTTTTTCACTCATCGCATCAGCTTCGCGTTCAGTGATAATGCCTTTTTCTATCGATTTAGATTTAAGCATGTCAGCATCTAAACCCTTACCATCATCAACTATCTCAACAACGATGTGATTACCTTCATTGTAAGCTTTTAGCTGAACAAGACCTTTTTCTGGCTTGCCTGCAACCTTTCTTGTCTCAGGATCCTCGATACCATGATCGCATGAATTTCTGATGATGTGAACTAGTGGATCGCCGATCTCTTCTACGATTGACTTATCAAGCTCAGTCTCTTCACCTGAAATTTCAAGATCGATTTGCTTACCAAGGTCGCGGCTAAGATCGCGTATCATACGTGGGAATTTATTAAAGACTTTTGCTATTGGAAGCATTCTTGTCTTCATAACGGCAAGCTGAATGTCAGTCGTAACTAGACTTAGGCTTGAGACTACTTGATTTAACTCTTCAAGGAATTTCTCACCCTCATATCTCTCTTCCACGTCATCATAAATTTTTAATAAGCGGTTTTTACCAAGAACAAGCTCACCGATTAGGTTCATCAAATGATCAAGTCTTTTTACTTCAACGCGTATAGTTTGTTCCTGCGCTACTGCACCACTACTTGCTGCTGGGACCTTTTTATCTCCCTCTTTTTCTTTACTCTCTGCTTTTGCAGCTGGAGCTGAAGTACTACTTGCAGCCGGGGCTATCTCGCTAGGAGATTTTGGGGCTATACCTTTTGAAGCACGCCTTGCTTGATCCTCAGCCTTTCTAACCTTTAAGAGTCTTTCTATCTCTGCTTCGACTTCTGAATCACTTAGCTTTGAAAGCTCAGCATCACTTATCTCTGGTGCCTCTTCGGCAGGCGTGGCCGGCTCTGGCTCTTTTGCCGGCTCTGGTGTTGGCTCAGATACTGGCGTGGCAGGAGCTTCAGGAACTGCTGCTGGAGCCTCACCTTCAGAAATTTGAGTAAGTCTTGCGCAAATATTTTTAATATCAATGCCAGCAGCCGTATCATTTCCATGATCTCTAATGCTACTTAACAAGCCTTTCATCATATCGACTGACTCAAGAACTACGTCCATAATGTCTGGAGTGATTTTTAGCTCGCCTTTTCTAGCTTTATTTAAAACATCCTCCATATGGTGAGTAAGCTCTGTTAAAACATCAAAATTTAAAAAGCTTGAGCTACCTTTTACTGTGTGAGCAACACGGAAAATTCTATTTAATAATTCCAAATCTTCAGGGTTTGACTCAAGTTCAACAAGGTCGTGATCTATCTGCTCAATAAGTTCGAAAGCCTCTATTAAAAAGTCTTCCATTATTTCTTTCATATCATCCATGTTTCACCTCATTTTGCAGATTTAGAATGTGCTTCAATAACTTTTAGCACTTCTTGATAAAATATGCTTGCATCAAATTTTGTAAGATACGCCGCACCACCAGCTTCTTTGCTCTTGATTTCACTAAAATCATTACTCAATGAGGAGTTAAATACTATTGGTACTTCTTTAAATCTTTCATCGTTTTTAAGAGTTGAAGCAAAGCGGTAGCCATCCATCTGTGGCATTTCGATATCACTTAAGATAACTCTAAGCTCTCTTGATAGGTTATCTCCGTATCTTTGATAAAGCTCTTCCATTCTCTCCAAGCCCTCAACGCCGTTTTTAGCCTCAACCACGCTAAGTCCCATCTTCTCAAGTGCATCTTTTACTAGTTTTCTAGCGGTCGAGCTATCATCTAAAACCAAAGCAGCACCTTTTAACTTTTGATCGTCTGTTACATCAAATTCGATCTTTGGTGAGTAAATTCCAAGCTCTTCTACTATGCTTTCAAGATCAAGGATAAGTAAAACTTCATCATTTTCTATTCTTGTCACGCCTGTTATTTTGCCTTTGTCTAAAGCGCCAGAACCTGAAGCAAAATTTGCTGGCTCAATATCTTTCCAGCTTATGCGCCTGATCCTTTTTGCCTCATGGACGATAAAACCGATCAAAATACCACTAAACTCAGCAATAATAACACGTGGCTTTATAACTACGCCTTCAGTTGGCTCGATAATATTCATCCATCTTGCCAAATTTATGACAGGGATCACCACGCCCCTTAAATCAAAAATTCCCTCGATATACTCGGGAACGCCAGGAAGCTCTGTAAGATTTGGCATCTTAATGATCTCCCGCACCTTTGCGACATTGACTCCGTATATTCCTTCATATACTTTGTTTTCGGTCTTTTTAAAGATACGAAAATCAACAAGTTCCATCTCGTTTGAGTCCGTTTTTAGTACGTTATCTCCAAACATCAATGTCCTTTCAAACTCATTTTGAGCAAATTTAATTTTTGCTGGGCGTATTCTACAACAAAATAACTTTGCTCACATGCAAAACAAGGTAAATTTATATAAAACTTATCGTAAATGTTAAATTTCTCACCTTGATGATAGTGTCCTTCTACCACGATATTAGCCTCATATCCCTGCAAATGCTTACTCATCAACTCCTTAAAATTAGGAATTTTATAGTCTAAATTTTTCTTAGTAAGTTTGGCTAGTATCGCTTTTGATATTTTAAAATTTAAAAATTTATCCAAAGCATTCATAAATTTTAAAAACCATCTAAGACGCAAAAATCTAAGTGCATATTTATCTACAAAAGGTAAAAATATATCGCCATGTGCGATCTGAACGCGCTCTTCATTGATCGTCTTAAAATTTGCTGGCTGATCATAAATATCATAAACCCTAATGCTTTTATAGCGCAGCATCTCGTGCCCATCCCAAATTTCTCTTGTTTTATTAAATAAATTTGAAAGTCTAAAATCGTGGTTGCCCTCGAAGTAAAAAATTTCTACCTTTTGTGAAATTTTATTGATAAGTCTTAAGTGCTCAGCGTAAAATTCTCTTGTGTATTCGCCCTCGCCCATTAAAAAATCAAACATATCGCCTAATAAAAAAATTTGTGGCGGCTCTTTGATCTCCCCGCTATCAATGGCTCTTAAAAATTTTAAAAAGCCATTTCGGTTTACATTTTCATGCGCATCAGCTATAAAGATCGCGCCTTCTTTTATAATGGGGGCATATAGATATTCGCTCAAATTTTGCCTTAATTAAAAATTAGCAGAGCCAAAAAGCAGTTTCTAGCTCTTTGCATCATCTTTTTAGTCAAATTTTATAGGCTTATAGCAAATTTTTACAATCTCAACGTCGCTTCTACCTTTTGGTAAATTTAGCACCACTTCATCGCCCTCGGCCTTGCCCAAAAGCTGCTTTGCAAGAGGTGAGTTTATCGAGATATAGCCTTTGTCGATGTCGCTTTCACTAATGCCAACTATCGTATATGTATGCTCTATTTCGGTTTCCTCGTCCATTATCGTAACGCTTGAGCCAAATCTAACTCTATCGTGCTCATAGCTACTTGGATCAATCACTTCAGCATTTGCCAGAAGCGCGCTTAGCTCTGCGATCCTAGCGTCAATAAAGGCTTGTTTCTCTTTTGCTGCGTGATACTCAGCATTTTCTTTTAGGTCACCGTGACTTCTTGCGATATCTATCTCAGTTACGATTTGAGGACGCTGCACGAGCCTTAAATCCTTTAGCTCAGCTTCTATTTTTTCATATCCGTATATTGTCATTGGTTCACTCATTTTTTACTCCATATTTTTTAAAATTTTTACTACATTTTTACTGCTGCCATGCCCTAAATAAACCCTTAGTTCATCACAGCCTTTTAAGAATTTCTGCCTATCGCAGCTCTTGTAGGCTCTTAGCAAATTTTCAGCCGTTGCAAATTCTTGGATAAACTCCTCATGAAGTGGCTCTTTACCCATGAAGTCAAACATTATATTTGCAAGTCCTGCGTGCTTGATCTTTACAAATTTCCTAGCGATGAAAACATCTATCGCTTTTGCCTTGTAAGCTAGCACAAATGGTGTGCCAATGAGCGCTGCCTCAAGCGTAGCAGTGCCAGAGCAAACAAAAGCAAAATCACTCTCATACAAAGCCTCAGGCGTGTTTGAGACGATATCAAAATCGCTCACATCGCCATAAATTTCATCCACTTTATCAAGTAAAAATGGCGGCACGACAAGCAGCCTTGTAGCCTCTATCTTTTTAGCAAGCTCTCTATAAACTGGCATAAGTCTTGAAATTTCAGACCTTCTTGATCCCGGCAAAAATGCCACTTTGCCACTGCTACTTAGACTAGTTTTTTTAAGCTTTATCTCATCCATCAAAGGATGTCCAACATAGGTTGAACGGCTATAAAATTTAGAGTCAAACGGCAGGATTGAAGCTAGATTGTCACAGTACTTCTCAACTATACTCACTCTTTTTGGCTTCCACGCCCAAACTTGAGGCAAGATGTAATATGTCACGGCTGCTTTTGAGCCAGCCTCTTTTATCGCCTTTGCAAGTGGCAGATTAAAAGCTGGGCTGTCTATTAGTAGCATGGCATCAGCCTCTTTTGCCATCTGACTCATCGCTTTCATCGCTTTTTTTGCCTTAAAGATGAGTGGCAAAACCTCGACAAAGCCCATCGCAGAAAACTCGCTGCTTTTCATATATGGCGTGCCAAATTCTTCGCTAAAAATTCCCATTAGCTCAAATTCGCCCTCGAAATTTTTCAAAATTTCTTTTAAATGCAAATTTGCTGATGGCTCAAGAGCGGAGACTAAAATTTTCATTTTCACACTTTCGGTTGGTCTTTTTTTAGGGGCATTATACGCAAAAATTCTTTAAAATTTTAAGAAAGCTGTGATAAAATCCAACCCTTTAAAGGATAAAATTTGAAAGAAATTTTGATAACAAATGACGATGGATTTGAGGCAGCTGGCCTGCTTGCCTTAAAAGAAGCTTTGAGCGAATTAAAAGACGTAAATGTCACAATCGTAGCTCCAAGCTCTGAAAAATCAGCCTGCGCTCACTCGCTAACTCTCACAAGGCCGCTTAGATTTATAAAACTTGATGATAACTTTTTTAAACTTGACGACGCAACGCCCAGCGACTGCGTCTATCTCGCACTTCACGCACTTTATAATAAAAAGCCAGATCTAGTGATAAGTGGCATAAATCACGGAGCAAATTTAGGCGAAGATATAACCTACTCTGGCACGTGCGGAGCGGCGATGGAGGGCGTTTTGCAAGGCATTAGAAGTATCGCCTTTTCGCAGTTTTATGCAAATAATTCATTAAATGAACTTGGCTTTGAGCTAGCAAAAGAGGTGGTGAAATTTATCGTACCAAAGGTGCTAGAGGGTGAAATTTCGCTAAATCAAAGAGAATTCCTAAATATAAATATCCCAGCCACAACTAGCAAAAATTTTAAAGGCTACTCCGTAGTACCAGCTGGCAAACGCACCTACGCCACGCATGCTACGCTTAATCGCAATCCAAGAGGGATCGAGTACTACTGGCTTGGAAATGCTGCGCTTGAGTACGAAGAGGGCGAGCCAAATGACATCAGCAAGGTAAATGAGGGCTTTGCGACGATAACGCCCATAAAACTAAATATGACTTCATACGAGAGCTTGGAGAGCCTAAAGGGGAAATTTGATGCAAAATGATAGATTTACAAGGATAAGATGGCTCTTTGGCGAGGATGGTTTTAGTAAGCTTCAAAGTGCGAAAGTGCTAGTTTGCGGAGCTGGTGGTGTGGGCGGAATGTGCGTGGATGCGCTTGCTAGAAGCGGGGTCGGAAGCATCACTCTAATCGACAAAGACATCTTTGACATAACAAATCAAAATCGCCAAATTTACAGCGAAAACGTGGGCTGTGCAAAGGTGGAGGAATTTGCCAAAATTTATCCTTGTATCACGCCTATTCAGACGCTGATCACGCCAGAATTTATTGCTGGTTTTGACTTTAGTAAATTTGATGTGGTGATTGATGCAATCGATGACATCACTGCCAAGATCGCCCTTGCAAATGCGGTGGAACCTAGCAAATTTATAGCCTCGATGGGTGGGGCAAAAAGGATCGATCCAACTAAGATAAAGGTGGCTAGCGTTTGGAAAACTTCGGTCGATCCACTAGCTAGAAAATATAGATATGAGCTCAAAAGATCAGGCTTTAGCGGTAAATTTGACGTGGTCTTTTCGACAGAAGAGCCACTTTGCAAGCCACTTGGAAGTTTCATGGGTGTGACTGCCTGCTTTGGGCTAAATTTAGCTTCACTGGCTGTTAAAAAGATAGTTGGGCAGTAAGTCAAAAATTTACTCTCCAAGCAAAATTTTAAATTAAAGCTGGCATTTTTTGGCTATAAATTTAGTAGTCTGCTAAGGCGAGTGAGTAAGATTTTAAAATTTGCAAAGATAGTAAAATTCTATTTTTTAAATAAAGACTTTGAATTTTAAAAATTTATATAGTTTTTGGATTAAATTTAAAGTAGCCAGCTGCAATTTTAACAGCCGGCTAAAATTTTAGTTTTTATGTATTCGAAGGTAGCTATTTAGTGCGCCAACATAGGCTTTTGCACTTGCCATCATAGTATCTATGTCAAGTCCATGGCCTATTACAGCCGTTTTGCCCTCAAACTCGACCTTTACATCAACCTTTGCAAGTGCATCCTTGCCTTGAGAAACAGATGCCACTTTATAGTCTTTTAGCGTGCCACTAATGCCACTAATGCGATCAACCACCTTAAATATCGCATCAGCGGTACCATTTCCTAGAGCTGAGTCACTGATGATCTCATCATTGTGTTTTATACTAATTGAAGCACTTGCAAGGCTTCCGCCGCTACTTTGAAGAAGAGCCGTGATCTCATAAGCTTGTGGAATTTTTGTAATCTCTTCAGCCACAAGAGCTCTAATATCATCATCAAAGATCTCTTTTTTCTTATCAGCTAGCTCTTTAAATTTTTCAAATGCCTTATTAAGAGCATCGCTATCAAGGTCAAATCCAAGGCTAGCAAGCTTATCTTTAAACGCGTGGCGACCACTATGCTTACCTAAAACAAGAGAATTTTTCTCAAGGCCTATACTCTCAGCGCTAATTATCTCATAGGTCTCTTTATGTTTTAACACGCCGTCTTGATGTATGCCACTCTCATGAGCAAAAGCGTTTTTACCAACGATAGCTTTGTTTGGTTGAGGCTCAATGCCTATAATACTAGCAATCAGTCTTGAAGTTGGATAAATTTCTTTTGAGATAATCTCTGTATAAAGTGGAGCAAAAACGTCTTGGCGGGTTTTGATAGCCATCACGATCTCTTCAAGCGCAGCATTTCCAGCACGCTCACCTATGCCATTTATCGTACCTTCGACCTGCCTTGCACCAGCTTTTATAGCCGCTAACGAGTTTGCCGTAGCCATGCCTAAGTCATTGTGATTATGCACAGATATTATGGCTCTATCGCCTACAAATTTTACTATTTCACTAATGCGAGCAGTTATCTCTTCAGGATATAAATAGCCAACTGTATCAGGGATATTTAAAGTTTTTGCACCCGCATTTATGGCAGCATCACAAATTTCTTTTAAAAAGCTCATTTCACTTCTACAAGCGTCCTCGCAGCTAAACTCCACATCATCGCAAAAAGTTTTTGCGTATTTTATAGACTCGACTGCACGTTTTATTACTTCATCTGGGCTCATTTTTAGCTTGTACTCCATATGAATTGGGCTTGTTGCTATAAATGTATGAATTCTCTTATTTTTAGCTGGAGCCAATGCCTCGCCAGCTGCCTTGATATCACGCTCAACTGCGCGTGCAAGAGAGCAAACCGTGATATTTGAGGCTTGCTTTGCTATTTGATTTACCGCATCAAAATCCCCTGGGCTTGCTGCTGCAAATCCCGCCTCCATAACATCCACGCCAAGCCTTTCAAGCTGAAGTGCGATCTGTAATTTTTCAGCTGTATTCATCGATGCACCAGGGCTTTGCTCACCATCTCTTAAAGTTGTATCAAAGATTATAATTTTATTCTTATCCATTTTTGTCCTTTTTTATTTTTTATATTTAAATTTTAAATTTGATGAGTTAAGTAAAGAGAAATTTGCTACCTAAGTAGCAGCAGTAGAGAGTTTTTGATTTCGATTTTTGGTAAAAATTTACGTGATTTTATGACGCCATTTTCGCTCATTCGCTCTCCTTTTTTTTGGAATTTTTACTAAACATTATAGTGGCTCTTACTATGCCATAAAGCATATAGACGCTCATAACCAAAGTCGCACTTTCAAATGGATATAGATAAAGCATCGAAAACGCAACTACAAGAGCTACTAAAATTCTTATCACATGAGTTTGTTTTAAATTTATTTTTTTAAAGCTTGGATAGCGAATGTTACTAACCATTAAAGCTGCCAAAGTAGCTTCAAGTAGCATCAAGCACCACTCAAATCCTTCTAAAAAAGTATAGTCGATATAAATTCCAACCCAAAGTACGCTCACAATAGCTGCTGATGGTATAGGAAGTCCGATAAAAACATTTGGCTCATATGTGCCAGTAGTGACATTAAAACGAGCAAGCCTGATAGCTCCAAAAACCACAAACATAGCAGCTATAAGTGCCCCAAATCTGCCAAAATTTTTACCAATAGTCAAATAAAATAAAATCGCTGGCGCTACACCAAAAGCAACAAGATCTGCAAGACTATCAAACTCTACCCCAAATTTGCTAGTTGTCTTTGTAAGTCTAGCCACACGCCCATCAAGTCCATCTAAAATAAGTGATAAGATTATATAAATAATGGCTTTAAAATAGTTACCTTGAATAGATGAAATAATACTAATAACACCTAAAAAAGCGCTAGCTGCTGTAAATAAATTTGGCAAGATATACATTAGTTGCATCTTTTGTATGTTATTCATCTCTTTTTCCCTCTTCAAAATATCCCAAAAGTGAAGCAGCCTTTACGCTTTCTCCAACGCTTACACATATCTTAGTATCTCTTGGCAGGTATAAAATCACCTCACCACTTCCTAAAAAACCAAATTTTCTAGATGCTTTCAGGCTAGTAACATTTGAAATTTCTAAACTTCGACTGAAAGCTCCAGCTATAATTTTCATAACAAATTTTATATTTTCTTTTTCAAAGCGAATAATCGCTCTTTCATTTAAAAATTCTGAAATTTTCATAGCTTGACACAAAAATAAGCCATGTCTTTTGCGTATTTCAGCTACTTTTACATCACTTACAGCCCTTAATGTACCAACATCAAAAAAAGATTTTTTTATAACGATCTTAGCTACTTCATTATTATCAAAATTTGAAGCACTGATCTCTTTTATCTTGCCATCAATCGGCGATAGTAAAGCCAATTTATCATCAGAAAATGGCTCTCTTTCAGGGTCTCTAAAAAAATAAAGACTCAAAAAGAATAAAATAGCAAAAAATAGTGGCAAGATCCCAAACAGCAAAGATAAAACAAATAAAATTAGAAAAAATAATATAAATTTATATCCTGCTTTCGCGATATAGCCACTCATTTTTATTCCTCTTTTTTACTCTTTTCGTCTTCTTCAGTCTCTACAAGCCTGGTCTCTAAACTATTTTCGATCTCGTAGTTTTTAATGATCTCTCTAACTCTTTTTCCTTCGATTGTTTCTTCTTCATAAAGTGCTGATACCATATTTTCAATAGCGCCTTTATAAATTTCAAGCAAACCAAGCACAGCTGTGTATCTTTCATGAAGAAGCGTTTTTACAAACTCATCAACCTTCTCAGCCATCTTATCACTGTAATCTTTGATACTTTGACCACCATTTAAAAACGTAGCACGTTGCTTTTCAAGCACCATAAGACCAGCAACATCGCTCATACCATACATACTAACCATAGCTTTTATGATATCGGTCGCGCGCTCTAGGTCGTTGCTAGCTCCAGTTGAAATTTCTTTAATAAATACCTCTTCAGCAGCTCTACCAGCCAAAAGCACATCTACTTCTGCTATCAGTTCATGCTTTTGCATCATAAATTTATTCTCTTCAGGTGTGTTTAGAGTATAGCCAAGTGCCGCAAGACCACGTGGTACGACTGAGACTTTTGTTACCCTTTTTGCACCTTTTGTTAGCTCAGCTATCAAGGCATGACCACACTCATGATAAGTGACGATTCTTTTTTCTTTTGGATTTACGCGGCGAGACTTTTTTTCAAGACCAGCAATCGATCTCTCAACGGCCTCCACAAGATCGGCCTGCTCGACAAAAGTCTTTGACTTACGTCCTGCAAGAAGTGCTGCCTCATTTATAATATTTTCAAGATCAGCGCCAGCTAAACCGGTCGTAAGCCTTGCGATATCCTCGATATTTACATCTTTGCCAATCTTTACATCTTTCATGTGAACTTTTAAAATGTCGCAGCGTCCTTTAAAATCAGGCTTATCAACAAGCACTTGCCTATCAAATCTACCTGGTCTTAAAAGCGCAGCATCTAAAACTTCAGGTCTATTTGTAGCTGCTATAACAATGACTGGTGATTTATCCGCATCAAAGCCGTCCATCTCAGAAAGAAGCTGATTTAGCGTCTGCTCTCTCTCGTCGTTGCCACCCATTGGACCAGAATTTCTACTTTTACCAATCGCATCGATTTCATCTATAAAAACGATCGCTGGAGCCTCTTTTTTAGCATTTTCAAAAAGATCTCTAACTCTACTTGCACCAACACCGACAAACATCTCTATAAAGCTTGATGCTGACATAGAGAAAAATGGTACACTAGCCTCACCTGCAACTGCTCTTGCAAGAAGTGTTTTACCTGTGCCTGGAGGGCCAACTAGCAAAATTCCTTTTGGAATTTTTGCCCCAAGTCTTAGGTATTTATCAGGACTTTTTAGATAATCAACTATCTCTTGAACCTCTTCTTTTGCCTCTTCGACACCCGCAACATCGTCAAATTTAACTTTTGGCTTTTCAGAATTTATAAGCTTTTTTGCACTTCCTATGCCAAGTATGCCACCGCCGATGTTCTTTTGCATACGACTAGCAATAAACATCCAAATGGCAAAAAATATAAAAACAGGAATAATCCATGAAAACAAAAGATCGCCAAACCAGCTATTTTCGCTATAAACGCTGTAAGTTATGCCATTTTGCTCAAGTATGCCAATGAGCGTTGGATCATTTATACGTTTTGCAAGATAGATAGTTTTGTCACTACCTATGCCTTTTATGGTAGTTTCTGAGATAGCAACCTCATTTAGTTGCTTATTTTTTAACATATCTTTAAACTCAGAATAAGCTACCATTTTACTCTGGGCATTGCTATTTAGCTCAAAAGAGCCACCAAGTCCGTCTCCACTAAAGCTTCTAAAAGCTAAAACTATAACTATTGCAAAAATAGCAAAAATAAAAATAGGATTTTTATTAAAAAAACCGTTATTGTTGCCATTGTTTTGGTTATTATTTTGGTTATTCATCTATTTCCTTATAAACAAAGCTACTCCAATCGTTACTTTGCTTTATCTCAATTAGCTCCAAATCCTTAAATGTATCTTTAATCCTATCTTCGTATTTGTTTAAAATTCCTGACAATACCAAGTAGCCGCCTTTTTTAAGCGATTTTTTTAAGTCATTTGAGAGCATAAAAATGACATCAGCAATGATATTTGCTACGACAATGTCATATTTTTGCTCTAAATTTGCGATAGAACCTGTCCAAATTTTATTAAATTTAACCTCATTTAACTCGGCATTACTAAGTGAACTTTGCGTAGCTTGCTCGTCTGTATCGCAAGCATCGACCTTACAGCCAAGCTTTGCCAAGGCAATACTTAAAATTCCACTTCCACAACCTACATCTAAAGCAGTATTGCCACTTTTTGCATATTTTTGTAAAAGTTGCAAGCAAGAATTTGTGCTTTCATGGTGCCCTGAGCCAAAGGCTAGAGCTGGGTCGATTATGATATTTGTTACGCCATTAAGTGGCTCTTCCCAGCTAGGTCTAACATAAATTTTATCAACCAAAATAGGCTTAACTGCCTTTTTATATTCACCTAGCCAGTCTTTATTTTCTTTTAAATTAAGAGAAATTTTTAAATCATTTGAAATTTTACGAACACTAGAGAGCCCTTTTGCATACTCTTCGATACCCCAAGCTATATCTTTTAGATCATACTCTTCCCTGATGATGATCTCGTGATCTAGCTCTTCAACACAGGTAACTCCAAAAGAGAAAACTAGTTCTAAAATTTCATCATAAAAATTTGATGTTTTTATGCTTAATTCGTAGAATTTATCTTTCATTAACCAAGAACGTCTTCAAGCTTCTCTTTTAAAACTTGTGGCGTAAAAGGTTTAACGATGTAGTTATTAACACCTGCTTTTAAAGCTGTTATAACTTCGGCTTTTCCGCCCTCTGTTGTTACCATTATGATAGGCATATCAACATACTTTTGCTCTGCTCTTACCTTTTTAACAAGCTCAAGACCATTCATCTCAGGCATATTCCAGTCAGTGATAAGAACTTCGATACCTTCGTTTTGAGTTAAGATATTCCAGGCCTCAAGACCGTGCTCAGCCTCAAGAATTTCTTGATGTCCTAACCTTTGTAAAGTATTTTTTATGATTCTTCTCATTGTTGAACTGTCATCTACAACCAAAATCTTCACATAATATCCTTTTAGTAAAAATTGCCCTATTCTAGCTAATTTAAATTTATAAAAGCTTTAACGCTATCTAAGTAGTTTAAAGGCCTCTTTTAGGTCAAGCAACCCCTCATAGTAGGCTTTCCCAACTATTACGCCACTAATCTCATTTGTGGCTTTTAGTATCAAAACATCATTTATATCACTCACGCCACCACTTGCTATTGTCTCAAGCTTGCTATTTCTAGCTATTTGCAAGCTAAACTCAATATTAACTCCGCCAAGCATTCCATCCTTATTAATATCAGTGCAAATCACAGCTTCCACGCCAACATCTGCAAATTTTCTTGCAAGATCGACTGCTTTTATATTTGAGATCTCGCCCCAACCTTGCACGGCCACGTAGCCATCTTTTGCGTCAATGCCAACTACAACTCTATAATTTTCAGCCATTTTTGCTGTAAATTCTGGATCTCTAAGAGCAACTGAGCCAAGGATCACTCTGCTAACTCCAAGGTCTAAATAGCGTTTTATTCGCTCTTCATCTCTTATGCCACCACCCACTTGGACGCTTAAATTTGTAGCCTTTGTAATCTTTTCAATTGTTTTAAAATTTATCGTCTCTCCAACAAATGCACCATCCAAATCAACCACATGAAGCCATTTTGCGCCATAATCTTCAAATTTCTTAGCAAGTTCACTTGGCTCGTTGCTATAAATTTTTGCACTTTGCATAAGACCTTTGCTAAGTCTAACTGCTTGCCCCTCTTTTAGATCTATCGCTGGAAAAATTTCCATCATAACCTCGCAAAATTCTCTAAAATTTTAAGTCCAGCTTCATGACTTTTTTCTGGATGAGGCTGAAAGCCAAAGATATTTTCATGCCAAACCGCACTTGTAAATTCATATCCATAAGTCGTCTTTGCCAGTGCAAATTTATCATCACAAACCACATGATAGCTATGTACAAAATATAAATACTCAAGCTTTTTTAGTCCTAAATTTAATGGGCTATTTTGCTTAAATTCCAAAGCGTTCCAGCCAATGTGAGGTATTTTTAATGGCTTATCGAAATTAGCTTCATTAAATTTTACGACCTCACCAGGCAAAAGAGAAAGTCCCTCATGCTCGCCAAACTCAAAGCTTCGCTCAAATAAAAGCTGCATACCAAGGCAAATACCAATAAAAGCTTTGCCGCTTTTTACGGCTTCTTTTACGGCTTCGTCCATACCGTTATTTTTTAGCTTTGTCATCGCCTCACCAAAAGCTCCAACGCCTGGTAAAACAATGTGCGAATACTCCTTTAAATTTTCAGGCTTACTTACTAAGGCACATTTTTTGTCAAGAAAATCAAAAGCATTTATTACGCTTTTGATATTGCCCGCACCATAATCAATAATAGCAATCATCTGTTCTCTTGCCTTTTTACGCTAAAAAGATAAAAGCTAAGTGCCGCCATTAGCATCGCCACGCCGCCTATTAGATAGATAGCGTTTATGATATTTTCAGGTGCAGTAATAGCAAATTTAAAGACTAGCATAAGCGCTTCGATAGCAAGTGCGATGATAATTGAGCCGATAAATCTCACCATCGTCTTATAAATAACGCTATTTTCTTCGTAATTTTTACCTAAAACCTCTTCTTCAAATATCGTCTTAACAAGATCAAAAATGGCAAGAGCCAGCGTTAAAATGATAGTTGATTCAAAAATTTCTTCGACATTTATATGCTCGATACTTTTTGAGATAAAGCTCTTTACCCCGTGCCAAAATAAAAATGCACAAATCATAAAAAGTGATGCACAAAAGAGCGCATAAACTGTCTTCAAAAATCTACCAAAATGCTCCTCAACAAAGCCGCTATCGACCATATTTAGGATATTTTCTAGGCTTATATCGATACAAGCGATAAATTTAAGCTCATTTTTTTCATTATAGATAGGCACGCTTGCTGTGACGCACAAACCTCCATTTAGACTTGATGGATATGGATCGCTTAAAACGCACCTTTTCTCGCGCACGGCAGTGTAGTAGTATGCCTTGTTTGCGCGGTTTTCACCTTTTGGGATTTTATACTTTTCATTTAGGCTGATCGAGTCTTCGATCTGTATGCCATTTTCGTCCAAAATGTATAGTGCATCAAAATTTTCTATCTCGTGGCTGATCTTATCAAAGCCAGCTTTTATATTTTCTAAGCACACTCCAGGCAGTCTGTTTGGTAAATTTCTACTAAATAAATAGCAGATATACGCCCTTGCCTTGTATCTCGTGTCACTAAATCTCTTAATATCTTTTATAACCAAAACTAGCCTTTTAAATTTAATGCATGGTTAAACTCTGGTACGATCACCTTAAGAGCAGGTGCCACCTCGTCATCTTCAAGCTGCAAAAGCCCATTTATCTGTGAATTTAAAAGGGTCAGATCATAAGGCTGTGAGTGTGTCACAAAGATTGACTCATACTTAGTTTGAACGTCATCTTTGTTGATAAGCAGCTCCTCATAAAGCTTCTCGCCAGGTCTAAGCCCTACAAATTCGATACCTAAATGCTCTTTATTTGAAAGCAGAAGCATCTTTTTAGCAAGATCGACGATCTTAACTGGCTCGCCCATATCAAGCACGAAAAGCTCTCCACCTTTTGCGATAGAGGCTGCTTGAAGGACCAGCTGGCACGCTTCAGATGTAAGCATAAAGTATCTTGTGATCTCTGGGTGAGTGACGCTTAGTGGCTTATTTGCAGCGATTTGTGCTTTAAATTTAGGTATGACTGAGCCACTTGAGCCAAGGACATTACCAAAGCGCACGCAAACTATCTCGCAGACACCTGCTTCGTTTGAATTTAGCGCATAAAGCTCGCAAACACGCTTAGTTGTACCCATTATGTTTGTTGGGCGCACAGCCTTGTCTGAAGAGATCATGACAAATTTCTTAGCACCATATTTTTTAGAAAGATCGACTGCATTTTTTGTGCCAAGGATGTTGTTTTCAACTGCTGAGCGAGGATTTAGCTCGCAAAGTGGTACGTGTTTGTAGGCTGCAGCGTGGATGACAATCTCTGGTCTAAATTCTTCAAAAACCTCTTCAAAGTCTTTTAAATTTGTGATATTTACAAGCTTGCTAACAGTTCTTTTATCTCTTGTATCTTCGCCTATTTTATAAAGGTTAAACTCGCTATGCTCGACCATTATAAGCTCACTTACACCAAATTTTAAGCACTGCTTACAAATTTCACTTCCTATGCTGCCTCCAGCTCCAGTGACAAGCACTCTTTTATCTTTTAAAAAATTTGAAATAGCTTCTGGATTTAAGTCTTTTGGCTTTCTAGCTAGCAAGTCTTCGATCGAGATATCCTTGATCGGCTCATTTTCGATAAGAGAGAAGAGCTTCATATCTCTTATGCCATATCCAGTTAGCTCATCAACTAAGGCTTGAAGCTCGTCTTGATCTAGCGCAAGCGCGATGATAGCGGTCTTTGCGTCGTAGTCTTTTATAAGGCTTGGTATTTCTTTTTTATCTTGAACTAAAAATCCATCACAATAAGTACCAACAAGATCACTCCTGCCATCTACCACGCCAACTGCGTAATAGTCGAGATAGCCTTGTTTTAAGCCACGCAAAACGTGAAGTGCTTTTGATGTAGCACCGATTACCACGCATGGCTCTCCTTTGTGAGGTTTGTTTGAAAAGTCAAGCACCATGCGCTTTGAAATTCTCAAAAGTCCAATAAGTAGGCATGAAATTAGAAGATCAATGAAAATAACGCTTCTTGGGTATGGATTAAAGAAGTCTTGTATTATGAAAAATATGATCGTAAACAAAACCGCTGAGCAAACGTGAGCTAAGAAAATTTTGCGAGCTTCATTTAGCCCAAAAAATCTCCACGGCACCTTGTAAATTTTAAACATCCATAGAAAAAATAGCTTAAAAATAATCAAAAATCCAGCCGTTACAAAAAGGCCCTGAACGTAGATGTCTGGGATATTTGCGTTAAATCTCAAAAGATAAGCCGCATATATCGAAAACGCAAATATAAAAATATCGCCAGTAAGGAAAAATATAAGCCTTTTTAACTTTGTCGCATGAAACATTTAGGCGTTTTCCTTGACTAGTTTGATCACTCTTGCTTGCGTTTCCTCGCTCATATCGCTACCGCTTGGCAAGCAAATTCCTCTTGAAAATAGATCTTCGCTATATCCATCGACAAAGCTTAACGCACCATTAAATACAGGCTGTAAATGCATAGGCTTCCAAAGTGGGCGACTCTCGATGTTTACATCAGCTAGTGCTTTTATAACTTTTAAATGTGCATCTTTTTTGGCAAAAACGCCAGTTGTGAGCCATCTGTTACCACGAGAATTTGGCAGTTCTGGCATAAATTCTAAAATATCGCCAAGCTCTTTTTCATAAATTTCAAAGACTTTTCTCTTTTGCTCGACCCTTTTTTCCAAAACTTCCATCTGAGCCACGCCAATAGCGCCTAACACGTTACTTAAACGGTAGTTATAGCCATAGTCTTTGTGCTCATAGTGAAGCAGTGGCTCTCTAGCTTGAGTGCTATAAAATCTCGCTTTTTCTACAAATTCCTTGTCACCAACTAGCATACCGCCACCTGAAGTGGTGATTATTTTATTGCCATTAAAACTATATGCACCCATCACGCCAAATGTGCCAAGTGCCTTACCGCCATAAAATCCGCCAAGTGCTTCAGCTGCATCTTCAACTAAAGCGATGCCCTCGTTTTGGCAAATTTCACAAATTTCTTTCATCTTTGAAGCTTGACCGTAAAGATGAGTAACGACTAATACCTTTGGCTTTTTAGGTAAATTTGAGATCGCTTTTTTAAGTAGCTCTGGGCTTAAATTCCAGCTCTCATCGCAGTCTATGAATACTGGAGTTGCTTTTTCATAAAGTATAGGCGAGACTGAAGCCATGAAAGTAAAGCTAGAAGCCAGCACAAAGTCGCCCTCTTTCACGCCAAGGACACGAAGTGCTAGGTGAAGCGCCGCCGTTCCAGCGCTTAGTGCAAGAGCATCTTTTGCTCCGGTGTAGCTTTTTATACTTTCTTCAAATTTATTAACATACTCGCCAAGTGGCGCTATATAGTTGCTTTCAAAAACTTTTTTTATATATTCCTGCTCTTTTCCGCTCATATTTGGTGGAGATAAAAAAACCCTATCCATTTCATCCCTTTCGTGATTTTTTGGCGATTTTAGCACTTATTTTTAAATTTATATCTTAGCGCGCTCGCATGCAGGTACGCCGTAAGCCTTTATGCCATCTTTTATATCTCTTACAACCACACTTCCAGCGCCGATGATGCAATTTTTGCCAATACTTATGCCTTGAATGATGCTTGAGCCGATACCTATGTGCGTAAATTCGCCCACGCTAACATTTCCAGCAAGGGCTGCATTTGGGCTGATGTGAGCAAATTTGCCTATCACGCACTCATGCTCTATCACCGCACCAGAGTTTATGATAGCGCCCTCTTTTATACGAGCTTTTGCGTTTATAACGGCATTTGGCATGACAACTACGCCTTTTTCTATCACAGCACTTTCGCTCACAACCGCGCTTTTATGGATCAAATTTACTATCTCAAAGCCAGTAGCCTCCACCTTTTGGCTGATCTTTTGCCTAGTTTTATTATCACCTATGGATATTATGATGTCGGCTTTTTCAAGCTCTGGGCTAAATTTACACTCGCTAGCATCATCTAAAAAAACTATCTCATCATAGCCTCTATTTCTAGCGATGTCAGCAACCACAAGGCCATGCCCACTCGCTCCGTATATGTAAATTTTCTTAGTTTTTGCCATTAAATTTCTCCGTCGTCGCCTGCCCCTCTTTGCTGACACCACTTCGTTTTAGCACCTTTTCTATGGTCTGCAAAGCGATCTTTACATCAAGCATAAAGCTTAAATTTTTAGCGTAATAGACGTCATATTCAAATTTTTTCTCCCAGCTTATGGCATTTCTGCCATTTACCTGTGCTAGGCCCGTGATACCAGGGCGCACGTCGTGGCGGTGCTTTTGCGTTTCGTTGTAGATGGGTAGGTACTCGACCAAAAGCGGCCTTGGTCCGATGAAACTCATATCGCCTTTTAGCACGTTAAAGAGCTGTGGTAGCTCATCAAGGCTAAGAGAGCGGATCAGTTTGCCAAATTTACCAAGGCGCTGCTCATCTGGCAAGAGCTCGCCATTTGCGTCACGCTCGTCGCTCATCGTTTTAAATTTATAAATTTTAAAAATTTTCTCATTTAGACCCGGTCTTGCCTGCGTAAAAATTACGTCACGGCTCACCTTAAAATAGATAAAAATCGCCGTTGCTATAATGATAGGCGACGTTAAAATGAGCAAAAACAAAGCCCCCAAAATATCAATCACCCTCTTTAAAAAATTTCTATACATCTATAAATTTCCTATAAATTTCTATATATCTTTTCGCGATTTGCTTCTCGTCAAACTCGCTAACCGCCCAGTCTCTGCCATTTTGCCCAAGTCTAGCACAAAGTGCTTCGTCATCAAGCAAAATTTTTATCTTTCCAGCAAGATCATTTGCGTCTTTTACCTTGCATAAAAGTCCGTTGTAGCCGTCCTTTACAGCTTCATTGCAGCCTGTCACGTCACTTGCAACGACTGCTTTAGCCATGCTCATCGCCTCTAAAACCGTTCTTGGAAAGCCCTCTTTATAGCTAGGAAGTGCTAGCAAATAAGAAGCCTTTAAAAGCTGCGGTATGTCGTTTCTAGCGCCAAGATATCGCACCTTGCCACCTTTTAAAAAGCTCTCGTCAGCAGTTGATTTATTACCAGCAAAGCCCTCGCCCACAAAGACAAATTCGCAGTTTTTGTAGCCATTTAAAATTTCAGCTGCCTCGTAAAATTCACGAACGCCCTTGTGCCACATGGCTCTTGCGATCATTAAAATTACCTTTTTATCACCCAGGTCAGCTGCCTGCGTGATAGCTGGATCAAATTTAGCAGTATCCACGCCGACACTTTTTATGCGGTAAACTTTACTTTTATCTATCAAATTTTTTGAAATCATATAATCAGCATCCGAGTCGTTTACAAACACGCAAGCATCGGCCTTTGCGAATGAAAATTTATAAAGACTCTCCATGACAAAACGCACAGCCTTTGTCTTAATATCATCATCTATATAAAAGCTACCAAGGCCTTCCACCAAATTTATCACGTGTTTTATGCCAGCGTTTTTGGCAGCAAACGTGCCAAATACATTTGACTTGTGAGCGCCAGTTTGAAGCAGGTCTAAATTTAGCTCGCCCAAAATTTGAGATAGTTTTTTTGAGTTATTTATCACAGTTAGTGGATTTAGGCTAGCCTTGTCAAGCTCGTATGTAACAGCGTGAAAGCTTTTAGCAAGCTCCTCAGTAAAGTCACCTTTTGGAGCGATAGCAAAAACTTCATGCCCCATATCTTTTAAAGCCTGCATAATAGGGCGTCTAAAAAAGTGTATACTCATGTCAGCGTGGCTTAAAAACCCTATCCTTGCCATTTTTACCTCTTTAGTTTATAAATTTTTGCCGCCCCATCAAGTATGACTGGCTCAAAAATTTTTGGATCGTACCTTTCAAGCACAAAAAGCTGGATGTATGCGCTATTTAAAATACTTTCATCAAGGATGATAAACCTACCATAATCTCTCATAAAAATGACAGAAATATTTGAGCTTTCGTTATTTTTATACTCTTTGACATTTAGCTTGCCAGCCTCATTATAATCAGTCTCTATGAAAGATTTAAGAGGCAAGATGTTGCTATCATAGATTAAATTTGTGACATCACTTGTGAGCGTAAATCCACCATTTAGCCTAATGCCATTTTCATTTTGAGAGATCGCTCTTGTGACGATAAAAAGGCCGTTGTTTAAATTTTTACCGCTTTTTAGATCGATCTTGCTAAATTGCAAAATTGTCGGAAAAATACTAAGCATCCTATCTGGCAAGTAGTAGTAAATATCCCTTGTCTTTGCTGGCAGGCTAAAATTTGCCTCTTTTATCTCGCTAAAAAACTGATCTACGCTTAAATTTCTATCTTTTAAAATTTGAGCCAAGTTGCCATTAAAGTGCTCTTTGAAATTTCGCTCAGTGTATTCTACATCGAGCCTTGCCATATTTGCCGAGCTCATCTCGTCGCTTCCAAGCGCAAAGCTCACGGCAAAATTTTCACGTCCAAGGTGCTTTCCGCCGTCAATTAGTGTCTTAACATCGCTGTAATATCTAATCGGATATCCATAGTCCCACCACGCAACCACGTAGTCCTCGCGTCCTGCGATGCCTTTTAGCTTATTTAAAATTTCAACCTCTTTGTGCACAAAAACTGGCTCAGCTTTGTAACCATAGATATGAATGAGCGCTGGAGTAAGAGCAAGCACGGTTACAAAGGCTCTCGCAAGATTTAGCACCGCTCCTTTTAGCTTTAAATTTGAAAGTATAAACTCCACCAAATAGCCAAATCCAAGTGCCATGATAGGCACAGCATAAATAGTAAATCTAAGGCCGCTTTTAAAGGCTAAAAAACCAAGAGCTAGCATGCCAAGTGAAACAGCAAATGAGCGGTATTTAAAGCAAAAAAGAGCAACGCCAGCAAGCGAGATCAAAAATGTGATGACATTTGCGCTGATCCTCTCGCAAAATAGCGTAAAATCAACGATGCTTGACTCTTGGATGGTTTGATTGACATTAAAAAAGTGAAAACTCATGCCGCCAACTTCAGGTGCATCTCTAAAGACGTAAAATTTAAGCTGAAAAATAATAGGATTTAGTCCGCCACGAATGACAAAGACGATAAATATAACTGCCAAAATGCCAAGAGCAAATTTTAAATTCATCATCTCTTTTTTAAATAAGCAAAGCAGATAAATAGCTATAATAGCGATAAATTTAAGCGTTAGATCAAGATTTGAAATGGCAAGTAAAAGCAGCAAAATTTCAAGGTAAAAAAGTGGATTTTTCCTATCAAAAACGAGCGTGTAAAGTAAAAATAGCCCAGTTAAAATGCTAATAAGCGAAAATGCGCTCGCATACCACCACATATAAATAAGCACGCTTAAAGGTGCGATTATTAGGCTCTTTGCGTCCTTTTTTTCAAGCACTCTAACAAGCCCCCAAACGACAAAGACGCTAAGTGGGATGATGAGCATATCAGTATCGTAGTAGCCTGCCATCGTGCGGTTGTAGTAGCTATTTGCGATCACTGCAAGAAGTGCGGCGATGAAGCCAGCAAATTTTAGCTTATACTCATTTGCGATCAAAATAACTGGCACAGCCACAAGCGATGAGAAAAATACGCTCATATAAATCATCGCCGTCTCAAGCTTGACACCTAGAAATTTCACGATCCAGTAAGTAAGCGTCGAGAGCGGATAGCCGTAGTAGCTAAGGTCGTTTTCTTGGTGAAAGCCAGCCAGCATGTCCCTTGCACCCTCGGCAAATGCGTAGCCGTCGTTTGTGCTAATCATCAGCTCGTTGTTCCAGAAAAATACCGGATATTCACTCGCCCAAAAGACCCAGTAAAGCCTACAAATCATGCTAAAAAAGACTGCGACAAATATCATAAGGTATAAAGAGTAATTTTTAAAAAATAAATTTCTATTCATTAGGATTTTCCAAAAAATTTATAAGCTCGCTCGCTATATTTTCACTATCAAAAAATTTAGCCCGATTATACGCAACATTTTCAAAATTTTGCCTTATTTCAGGCGCATTAAGCACCTTTATCATCACTTCTTTCATCGCATTTTCGTCATCAACTGGTACTAAAATACCAAACTCACTCTCGCCCAAAAGCTCCTTTGCACCGCTTTTGTGCTCAGTCGAGATGATAGTTTTCTCACATGCAAGTGCTTCAAGCAGGACATTTGAAAAGCCTTCGAATCTAGAAGCACAGAGCAAACAAGAGGCGTTTTTTATGTGTTTGAAGGGATTTTTGTCGGTGCCAAGAAGCTTTACGCGCTCGCCGACATTGAGCTTATCTATCAAATTTTGAAGTTCATCTTTTAAGGGCCCTTTGCCCAAAATTCCGAGCATAGCACGAGGGTCGTTAATCGAAGCTATTATTTTTATTAGCATGGCTTGATTTTTACCGCTATCAAGGCGGCCTATGTTTATGAAAAATGGCTTAAAACCACTCTCAAGCGGCTCATCTTTTAGCAAATTTATAGTTTTTAGATCAAGGGCGTTATAAAGCACCTTTGTTTTTGCCTCGCTCATGCCAAAATTTCGCACCAGATCCTCTTTATTGCCAGCTGCATTTGCAAGAATTAGATCAGCTTTTTTATAAAGATGAGTGATTAAAAATTTATTAACTCGCCCGCTTAGATCGTCTTTATATAAGATCGACGGACAGCTTCGCTCGCTGATAACTAGCCTTTTTTTAAAGCCCAAAATTCTAGCAAGCCCAGCAATATAACAAGGGCGGTTCATCAGCACAAACTGCGTGTCTATGCCTAAGTTTTGACAAAGCTTTTTATACTTAAAGGCAAGCATTGGCATCGCCAAAAAGAGCCTTGCAAGCTTTTTTAGCCCACTTTCATAAGGATCGCTATTTTCTATAAAGTGGATCTGCACCTCACTTGGAATCTCATAGGCGATGACCTTGCTCATTAAGATGAGGTGAACTTCATAACTTCTAACCAAAAATGGCAGTAAATTTGCCACATTTCGCTCAGCCCCACCAGGCCCCATCGAGTATAAAAAAACGGCTAATTTTTTCACTTATCAACAACCTTTTTTATAAATTCTCGCCACTGCTTTATAATATTTTCTTTGCTAAATAAATTTGCACTTTCGCTGGTATTTTTTGCTAGTTTTTGCCTCAAATTTTCATCTTTTAAAAGCATCTCAAGCTTATCTTTTAGATCATCTTTGTCGCCATTTTTAAAGATAAGCCCGTCTATGCCGTCATTTATAAGCTCTCTTGCACCCACAGTGTCGCTACTTAGCCTAGCACAGCCAAAGGCAGCTGATTCTATTAGCACATTTGAAAGCCCCTCGCTTCTTGAGCTAAGAGTAAAAATTTTTGCCTCGCTATAAAGCTTACTAACGTCATTCATGTGACCTAGAAATTTGACGTTAAGCCCCAAATTTGACGCCATTTGCTTCAGTTGCGCTTCTTGCCTGCCACTGCCTGCGATCTTTATCTCCCAGCCATCAAGCAAGCTCTTATCCACCTTGCTAAGCGCCTCAAAATAGATATCATAGCCCTTTACCGCCTCCAGCCTTGCCACACTTAAGATGACATTTTGCTTTTCGCAATTTTCAGGCACGTCGATAAAGAGTGGGTTGTGGATGACCTCGCGATTTTTGGCAAATTTATAGTAGTCGTAGTCGCTTTTACTTAGCACGCTTAAGCCATCTACAAAGAGGTAGCTAATATCACGCATAGCGCTTGCGATTTTGCTTTTTAGATAGCTGTGCTCGTGATGCTCGGTTGCTATTAGTTTGCTCTTTAGCCCAGCATTTGCCAGCACGCAAGCGACGTTTGTCCAGTCGATAAAGCTCATTATCAGATCAGCCCTTTGCTCTTTAAAAAGCGCTCTAAGAGTGAGGATTTTTTTAAATTTTAAAGCAAGCCCTGAGCCAGTGACGTTAAGATTTATAATATTTATCTTTTCACTAAATTTATAAAGCCCAAGGTCCTCTTCAAGAAGAGCGATAGTGATCTCATTGTCTTTGCAAAGCTCGTTTGCAAGCACGTTTAGCACGCGCTCGGCTCCACCATTTCTAAGTGCGGCTATGACAAAAAGAATTTTCACTTCACACCTCCAAGCCTTAAAAGCTCCAGCCATTTTTTATAAATTTGCTCCACGCTAAACTCATCAAGTCTAGCCCTTGCGTTTTTGACAAATTCGCTCATTTTTGCCTCATCTTGCAGCAAATTTGCAAGCTTTTCGCTCATCTGATCAGCGTCATTTATCTCGCAAAGCAAGCCATCAAAGCCATCTTTTATAAGCTCTTTTGCCCCGCTAGTTCTTGTCGCAACACGCACGCAGTCGTAGTTTATCGCCTCTATCAAGGTATTTCCAAGACCCTCGAAATTTGAGCAAGAAAGCAGCACCTTTGCCCTTTTATAAAGCGAGGCGATGTCGCTTACATTGCCTAAAAACTCTACATCAGCGCCCAAGCTTTTGGCTAAATTTTCTAAATTTGCTCTCTCGCCGCCATCTCCAGCGACAGCAAATTTATAGCCGCTTTGCTCTAAATTTGCAGCCACCCTTACAAACATTTCGCAGTTTTTTATCTTATTTAGCCTGCCAACAAAGATGACTAAATTTTCTTTAGCAAAGCTCTCGCTGCGCACCTCTTCAAAGAGTGGGTTGTAAATTTTCATCACATTTTTGCAAAATTTCGAGTAGTAGCCTAGATCCTCGTCGCTTAAGACGCTAAGTGCGTTTGCAAATGGATAGCTTATGCGTCTTAACACCTTAAAAATGGCTCTTTTTGGCGCAAGGTAGTTTGTGTGCTCGCTTATGATTATAGGCGTTTTTAGTCCAGCCGAGCTAAAGAGCACTAAGGTATTTACGGCGTCTAAAAAAGATATCACAGCGTCAAATTTACCCTCTCTTATGAGCGCTCTTAAGGCAAGCACCTTTGAAACTCTCTTTTTTAAATTTCCAACCAAGCCAAGCTCATCAGCCCCAACGCCTAAATTTATGAGCTTCACGCCACTTGCTAGCTCGTAAAATGGCTCATCCTTGTCAAATTTAACAAGGCTTACATCATGATCCATGCTAAATCTTGATGCGATCACCGCGCAAACTCGCTCCGCACCGCCACTTCTAAGCGTTGATGTGACAAATAATATCCTCATACGCCAAACCTTTGTTTTATCTTTACTCTAAGCTTTGAGAGTGCTGGTAAAATGCCACTTGGAAGAGGGCTAAGCAGTAAGAAAATAAACGCCTCTTTACTAAATTTAATGCTAAGACTTTTAAAGATACACCTTAGCATAAGGCCATATTCGCCTGCTATTTTGGCGTAGTAAGCGGCGTTTTTATACTGCAAGGCTAGAAATTTTGGCTCATTTTTTATGGCTATGTCGTAGTGCAAATTTGCCGTTTTGATGTAGGCGTTTGCCACATTTAGCGCGTGTTTGCCGGCATTTAACGTCGCACTGTCGCTTCTTGCGATGCGGTAGATATAAAGTGGCTTTTTAAGATAGAAGACATTTTTTTCAAAAAAGCGGATATAAAGCTCATTTTCGCCGCCAAAACTACTCTCATCAAATCTAAAGCCGTCTATAAATTCACGTGAAAAAAGCTTAAAATACTCGCCATTTATCCGCCCGCAGTGATAATCAACCTTACTCATCGCCCCGCTCTCGCTATATGGGCTTCTACCAGCCACGACCTCGGTCATCACGCCATCTTTCTCGCAGATCGCGTCTACAAAAACACACGAATACTCGCCACTTTTTAAAATTTCATAGCACTGGGCAATCGCCTCTGGTAAAAGCTCGTCGTCATCGTCAAGCAAGCAGACAAACTCGCCCGTTGCGTTATCAAAGCCGTTATTTTTGTTGCCATTTGGACTCTTTTTATGGGCTGTGTTTTTTACAAATTTGATCCTTGCGTCGTTAAAACTATTACAAATTTCACTCGCACTCTCGTCATCGCCGTCGTCAGTTACAACTATCTCTAAGTTTTTATAGCTTTGAGCTAGAGCGCTTTTTATAGCCTTCTTTAAAAGCTCTGGACGCTTATAAGTCGCGGTTACTATGCTAATTAACGGCTCGCTCATCTAGCCCCTTTTAAAAATTCTCTCATAGCCTTGAAGCTTTTCAAGCCGTGAGAAAAGTATAAATTTAAATGTTTTTATATAGGCCTTTAAATTTGCGCTGTATCCTCTCTCAAGGCGCTCACCCTCGATGTTTGAGCCACTTAGATCAGTTGGGTGCGCAAAAAGATCACAAAAATACATCTGCATATCATTAACGCCAAGCAAATAGTCCCAAACATCTGTCGTGCAAAGCGCATTTTTGTGGATTTCAAACAAATTTTTAGCGCTTTTTTTAGTTAGCACATAAGCCCCTGCTCTATAAATGCTTGAAAATGAGTGCTTTGAAACCTGCCAAAGTGGCTTACTTAGGCTGGCATCCACCTTTTTGCCAAAGGCGCTAAACCTGCCTTCTAGCCCATCTTGCATGCCACATATCAGCACGCTGTTTTCAGGCATCTTGCTAGCTACTAAAAAGGCCTCTTTTATGGCATTATCATCTCCGATCACGTCGTCTTCAAAGATGATGGCAAATTTGGCTTCACTCGCTAAAAACGCCTCATAAGCTTTCACGTGCGAGAGCGAACAGCCAACCTCTGCTGGGCTTAAAACCTTGCCGTAAGCTTTAAATGACGGCGAAATGATCTTATAGTACTCCCTCGCGTTTAGCTCCCTGCCATCAACTGCGTCTATTAGCTTAAAGCTATCATAAGAGCTAAATTTCTGCTGCAAAAGTTCGCGCCTTTTGGTATCTTTTGCCAAAGAGATCAGATAAATTTCATTCATTTAAGACCTTTTAATTTTTTTTAAAATTTTACGCCAAACTATGCCTCGCTCGAAGGCATTAAAAAACAAAAAATATCCCAAAATATAAGCTGCGCCGGCGTATATCGCAGCAAAGATAGCAAATTTTAGCCAGTTATCTAAGCTCACAAAGTCCTTGCAGGCAAACATCGCAAGCACGAAGAGCGCAAAAACGGCTAAACTTTTAAAATAAACCCCGTAAAATGTGGTGAGTTTCACCTCTAAATTTAAGGCAGCATTTATAAGGTCAAAGCCAAGAATCCTTATGCTATAAAAAATGGCTGCGACGATGACGATACCATAAACGCCATAGTCACTAAATTTAAGCAGTGCGATCTGCGCTATGATCGTGCTAACGCCAAGGATAGTGTTGGCAATGGCTGGTCGGCGAAGCTTGTTTGTCGCGCTATCAAGACTAAAAAGCGAAAAAACAAAGCTTATAAAGACAATCGGCACTAGCGTGATCATCGAGACATTGTAGATAAATTTAACCTCGTCTTGGCTTTTAAAAGGTAACCATAGCGTGTAAAAATCAAGCCCAAAAACGACAAAAAATGCTACTGGAGCGCTCATCACAAAGGCGATCACTTTCATTGAAAATTTAGCCTCTTTTATGAGGTCAGTGATCAAATTTTTTGAGTAAAGCTCGACAAATTTTGGCGCAAAGATACCGCTAAGCTGTGCCACAAAGCTCTCAAGTATGATAGGGGCGGCCTTGGCGACAGAAAGAAGGCCAGTGGCGTTTGCATTGACAAAAATGTTGCAGATAAATAGGTCCATACCTGTTAAAAGTATGCGGTTTAGCGCATTAAAGCTGTTCCAAATGCCAGAGCTTAAAAGCTCTTTGATTTTAGAAAAGTCAAATTTACTAAGGCTAAATTTTAGCTCCGGCGTGATGCGAGCTGACATAAAAATGGTGCTAAAAAAGACAAAAAGGCTAGCAACTAGCGCTGAAATGGCGATGTAAGAGATGAACGGCTTAAAAAAGAAAAAAAGCGCCACGATAAGGACCGCTAGGATCGCACTTGAGATGGCGTTTCTGATGGAGAGCAGATAGAGTTTGTTTGTCACAAAGGCGCAAACTGTAAGAACGCCATTAAATAGTCCAACGCAAAAATTTATAAAGTAAAAAACAAGGGTCATTCTCACGTCAAAGAGTAAATTTTCAGGGACGTTTAAAAAGCTTTGCAAATTTATGATAAAAACCGAACTAAGCACCACTACAACAGCACAAAAGAAGATATTTACGACAAGCACTGATGAGTAGTAGGTGTTTGCAAGGCTTAGATCTTTTTTGTGCCACGCATGAGCGACAAAGCGTCCGCTGACCGAGTTTATCGCTACGCTCACGACTGCTGCATAGCTAACGATGGCGTTACTAAGACCCACAAAGCCAAAAGCTTCGTTACCAAGGCTTTTTAGGATAAATGGCGTAAGAAAGAAATTTATGCCCATTGATACGACAAAAACAACGATTGAGCTTATTAGATTGATTAGCATTAGATTTTTAACCTGTAAATTTTTACGCCACTTGAGATAACAAATGGCTCAAAGTATCGCTCATCAGCTCGCTCAAATATAAAAAGCTGCACAAAAGATGAGTTAAAAGCATTTTCATCAAGCAACAATATCCGCGCATAATCTTCCAAAAAAACAACATAAATTTTGGCATTTTTATCTATGATTTTTTCATCTATTCGCAAATCTCTTCCAGCACCTTTTACCTTATAAAATGATTTTACGGCTATTTTTTCGCCGTTATGTATGATAAATTTTTGCTCATTTGTAGGCAAAGCATAGCCGTCTCCGAGGTCGATACCAGCTTCGCTAATGCCATTTAATGCACTAACATGATAAAAATTCTCTTTTTGCCTTTTACCAGTTGTAATGTCGATATAGCTATATCTAAAGATATTTGGTGCAATGTCAATCATATTTGGCACAAGATAGTAAAAAACCTCTTTTTTTGCAGCTGGCAGAGTGAAATTTTCGCTTTCAAGCTGACTCAAAAAAGTATTTATATTGCTTGTGTTGTAGTCTTTTAAAATTTTATCTATTGGCCTTATATTTTGCTCAAGCGAAATGTCATTATACGTAACTGCCACTCTTGCAAGTCTAGCCGAAAATACCTGATCTTTTCTCAAAGCAAGGCTAACAAAATAATTATTTTCGCCACCTTGTCTACCAGGATCGTTTAAAGTCATAACATCAGCAAAATATCTTATAGCATATCCGTAATCCCACCATGAAAATACATAATCATCGTGCTTTGCTACCTTTTTGAGTTCATCAAGCGCCACTGCTTCATCACGGCTAATCACAGTGTTTGGCCTGTATAAATAAGCAAAATCTAAATTTATAGCAAGAGCGGCTACAACAAAAACCAAAAGTGATAAATTTTTAATAGAATTTCTAAGATCAAATAAATTTAAAAAAAAATGCAAGAAATACCCAAAACCAAGCGCAACAAGTGGTGTTGCGTACATAACAAATCTAACTCCACTAAAGAAAGAGAGGAGTCCAAGTCCAAGCATTGGCAAAGTAAGTAAAAATGGACGAAATTTAAAGCAAAGTAATAAGTATCCAATAATAGCCGCCAGTAGTATAAGAATATTTCCCGACATGAAATAGATAAAATACAAAGGACTGGCACTTTTTACTTCACTGATGAAATTATACTCATTTATAAAGTGAAATTTATCGCTAAGAATTTCATTGCCTTTAAAAACATAAATACCCATTTTTGAAGTAATGAAATCAAAACCACCAAAATAGATAAAAATAGCTAGCATTAAAGTAAGAAAAATGGCTAAATTTCTAGCTGAGAGTAAATTTTTATATTTGCAAAAAAGAGAGAAAAATAAAGCAATAACTACTAAATTAAAAACCAAAATTTTATTTGCTATTAGTGGATCTTTAGTAAAAACATTTGAGCTTACGATGCTTATAAACATAAAAAATATCGCTTGATAATTTTGCAATCTATCTCGCATAAAAACTAGTGTATATAGCAAAAACATAAATAAAATACTTAAAATAAGTGCATATGAGCTTTGATACCACCAAAGATAAAGCGATACAAAAAGGCCCGGCAAAACGATAAATTTTTGTTCGTTTGTGCTTAAAAGCCTGATCAAAAAATAGATGATAAAAAGCGCAAATGTGACATTTAACATGTCACTATCAAAATATCCAGGCGATGTCCTTGAAAGATAGCTTGGCAAGATAACGCTCATAAATGCAGCCACAGCCCCAGCTTTTAGCGCTTTGAGCTCATTTGATATCAAAATAACTGGAAGTGCGATAAGAGGAGCTAAAAAGATGCTCATATAAAACATCACGCTTTCGATCTTAAAAGGAAAAATTTTACAAATATAAAAAACTATGGTTGAGATTGGGTGATTAAAGGGGCTAAAGTCATTTTGCTGATGAAAGCCAGCCAGCATATCTCTAGCGCTCTCTGCGTAATAATATGCGTCATTTGTCGTAAGCATAAATTCGCCATTAAAGTAAAACTCTGGCATATCCTTTGCCCACAATACCCAGAGCATCCTAGCCGCAAATCCAAACAGATAAGCAGCTGGAAATATAAGTAAAATTTTACAATTTACGCTTACTTTGTGCACTAAATTCCTTACAGCCTAGCGTCAGCCTCTGGGTAGATATTTTTTATATCATAAACTAAATGGCCTTTTAAATTTAGCTTTTTAAACTCATTGTGAGCTACGGCGATCACGATGCAGTCGTAGTCGTTTAGGTTATACTCTTTTACTAGATCAAAGCCGTACTCGTGTTTTACCTCAGTGCTATCAGCCCAAGGATCGGTCACATCGACCTTGCAGCCAAAGTCTTTTAGCTCATCGACTACGTCTATAACGCGAGAATTTCTTATATCTGGGCAGTTTTCTTTAAATGTCATACCAAGAACAAGCACGCGGGCTTTGTTGATAAGCACGCCTTTTCTTATCATTAGTTTTATAACCTGATCAGCTGCGTATCTGCCCATATCATCGTTGATACGGCGACCTGCTAGGATCATTTCAGGATGATAGCCCACCTCTTGAGCTTTGTGAGTGAGGTAGTATGGATCTACGCCGATGCAGTGACCGCCGACTAAACCTGGGCGGAAATTTAAGAAATTCCACTTAGTACCAGCAGCTTCAAGCACGTCAATGGTGTTGATATGAAGCTTTTCAAAAAGCATCGCAAGCTCGTTTATAAAGGCGATGTTTATATCACGCTGAGTATTCTCGATGACCTTTGCAGCCTCGGCTACTTTGATACTTGAGGCCTTATGAGTGCCAGCTGTGATGATCGAGCGATAAATTTCATCGACCTTATCAGCGATCTCTGGGGTTGAACCGCTTGTGATTTTTTTGATTTTAGTTACGGTGTGCTCTTTGTCACCTGGGTTTATACGCTCTGGCGAATAGCCGCAGAAGAAATCTTTGTTAAATTTAAGCCCACTTTTTTCAAGAAGTGGCACGCAAATCTCCTCTGTAACGCCTGGATAAACGGTGCTTTCATAGACAACGATGTCGCCTTTTTTAAGCACTTTTGCCACACTCTCAGTCGCTTTTACGACTGGAGTTAGATCAGGGCGCTTGTTCCTATCTATCGGAGTTGGAACGGTCACGATGAAGAAGTTGCAACTTCTAATGTCATCTAAATTTAGGCTAAATTTCATGCCATTATCGATGGCTTTTTTCATCTGTTCGTTACTAAGTTCAAGCGTTCTATCATACCCAATTTTAAGCTCTTCTATACGTTTTGCATTTACATCAAAGCCTACTACTTCGTACTTTTCGCTAAAAGCTGCTGCAAGTGGAAGTCCCACATATCCAAGTCCTACTACTGCTATTTTCATTTACTTTTTCCTTTCTTTTTTGCTTCTATCTTTTTTACGCGTTCGTACATTCTTATTTCCGCACTTACACCTTTTGGAGTTATGATTCTAATAGGGCTAATGCCTGGTAAAATTTTAGTAAATTCGTAATAAACCCGCCTCTTTTTCTTTCTGTCCTTACATAGCATCATCGTTTGCGCTAGCTCATCCCCGCCGCTAAATTCGTAATAAATCCCGCGCGCGTCCTCTTTTTCTTCAAGCTTTCCGCCGAGCAAAAAGGCAAAGTTGCAGTCGATTTCTATCTCTTTAAAAAATGCGACTTCGTATTTAAAATAATCAGGCGGCATCTTTGAGATAGGTAACTCAAAAATATTTTCCTCGGTTTTTGGCGCATTTTCGCCTGCTAAAAGTGCAAAAGGAAGCGTGCAAGCTGCGATAAAAAGTAAAATTTTTCTCATGATTTCACTCCGATTTGAAAATACTTAAATCCATGCTCAGCCAAAGCTTTAGCGTTGTATTGGTTGCGCCCGTCAAATATAACAGCATTTTTTAGTCTCTCTTTGATCTCCATAAAATCAGGCGATCTAAACTCGCTCCACTCGGTTACGAGCACCATAGCATCGGCGTTATCAAGCGCGTCATATTTATTTTTAGTGTATTTTACATCTAAATTTGGCATATATTTTTTAGCTTCTTCGCTTGATTTTGGATCATACGCCACCACTTTCGCGCCAGCTTCGTCTAAAAGTTTTATCAAAGTTAGCGAGCTAGCCTCTCTCATATCATCGGTATTTGGCTTAAATGCAAGCCCCCAAAGCGCAATCGTCTTGCCCTTTAGATCGCCACCAAAAAAGTTATAAATTTTATCAAACAGTACTCTTTTTTGAGCCTTATTCCTTGACTCGACTGCGTTTAGAAGCTCTGGCTCAAAGCCATTTTGTCTAGCTGTGTAGATGAGTGCCTCAACGTCTTTTGGAAAGCAGCTGCCACCGTATCCACATCCTGGATAGATGAAGCTATAACCGATCCTTGAGTCGCTGCCGATGCCTTTTCTTACTAAATTTACATCAGCGCCCACGCGTTCACAGATATTTGCTATCTCGTTTATAAAACTTATTTTGGTTGCCAGCATCGAATTTGCAGCGTATTTTGTCATCTCGGCTGATTTTACGTCCATACAAATGAGCCTATCGTGATTTTTCATAAATGGCTCGTAAAGCTCTCTCATCACGCTAAAGCCCCACTCGCTGCTAGCTCCGATAACTACACGATCTGGCTTTAAAAAATCTTCAACCGCCGCACCCTCTTTTAAAAACTCTGGGTTTGAAACGACTTCAAATTTAACCTCTACATTTCTCTTTTTAAGCTCAGCCTCGATAACCTCATGCACCTTGGCTCCAGTGCCTACTGGGACGGTTGATTTATCGACTACGATTAGCGGTTTGCTTAAATTTTCTCCAATAGACTTGGCAACCGAGAGGACATATTTTAAATCTGCCTGTCCATCAGCGCCCATAGGAGTACCAACTGCGATAAATAGCACATCCGCATGCTCTAGCGCCTCAGTTATCTGCGTACTAAATTTAAGCGAGCCATTTTTATAGCATTCACTTACGATATCAGCAAGCCCTGGCTCATATATCGGTACGACGCCGTTTTTTAGTGCCTCGATCTTTTTTTCATCGACATCTACGCAGATCACGTCGTTGCCCATCTTAGCAAAGCATGCACCACTCACTAGTCCAACATATCCAGTCCCAATCACAGCTACTTTCATGCTTATCCTTAAATTTTCTTTTCCCACTCAAGGGCAGTTTTTATGATGAGTGCTAGATCATCTCTTTTTGGCTTCCAGCTTGTTAGCGAGCGCAGTTTGCTTGCGTTTGAGATGAGGATAGCTGGATCGCCGTCCCTTCTTGGCGCATTTAATACTTTAAAATTTACCCCACTCACCTCTTTTGCGGTCTCGATGACCTCTTTTACGCTAAATCCTCTGCCATATCCCACGTTAAAAGTTTCGCTACCATTTTGACTGATGTAGTCAAGCGCGCTAATGTGAGCGTCTGCTAGGTCACTAACGTGAATGTAATCTCTTACACATGTGCCATCTTTTGTCGCGTAGTCATCACCAAAGATGCCCATGCTCTCGCGCTTGCCAAGTATAGTTTGCACAGCCACCTTGATAAGGTGCGTGGCATTTGGATAATTTTGACCGATTAACCCCTCTTCGTCAGCGCCTGCTACATTAAAGTAGCGAAGTATTGCAAATTTAAAATTTTCATTTGAAGCGGCGTAATCTTTAATGATCTGCTCACTCATAAGCTTACTTCTGCCGTATGGATTTATCGGATTTGTAGGCGTTGTTTCGCTCACCTCCGCCACGTCTGGCTCGCCGTAAACTGCGGCAGTTGAGCTAAATATAAATTTATTTATATTATAAGTTTTTGCGTATCTTAGCACCCTCGCAACGTTTGCGGTGTTGTTTAGATAGTATTTTAGTGGCTCGCTCATACTCTCAAAAACCTCGATAAACGCTGCAAAATGGATGATCGCATCAAATTTACCATTTTCAAAAATTTCACTTAGGTCATCTTCTAGATTTGCGTTTATAAATTTAAAATTTCCGATTTTTTGGAGTGCCTCAAGTGCTTTTTGTGAGCCCTTGCAGAGATTGTCGATGATGGTTATCTCATCTTTACCTTGCTTTAAAAGTGCTTTTACTACGTGGCTGCCGATGTATCCAGCACCACCTGTTACTAAAATTTTCAAGTTTAAGCCTTTCGTAAAAAGTGGTTAATTTTATCAAAAATAGGGTAAAGCAAAAGTAAAGCAAGGCTTTCGAATAAATTTTAATCTTCTCTAACCCTTAAAAATATTGGAAATCTTGGCTTGCCTTTGGCTGTTAAATTTTGAAATTTATATGTGATGATAGAGCCTATCTTTGGGGGATTTGTGCGCTGCTCGTCGCTTAGTCCTGAGCCTATTTTAAAGATAGTGCCAGATTTTGGCTCGCCAGCTTTTTCTTCGTCATCTTTGCCACCAAGCGCTTTGCAGGTAAGCGAGCCAGCAAATTTTGCGTATTTGCCGCTACCTTTATTTATAGCGGTCACTTCACACTCGGCATCTTTAAATTTTTTAAATTTAAGCGCATTTTTGCTTCGTTTTCTCTCGTATGGCGCATTTGGCTCACGCACTACTGCTCCCTCTCCGCCTTTTGCGATGATACTTTCAGTAAATTTTAAAAATTGAGCGTTATCTCGCATTTTTATCTGTTTTATAATGATCAAATTTTCATTTGGTTCATTTTTTAGAAATCTAACCAAAACTTCAAGCCTATCAAGCAAGCCACCATTTGCCTCAGGCACATCAAAAACGTAAAATTTAAGCCTGCTCCACGCTTTTTCATCAGGCAGTTTATCCATAACGCTTGCTTGAATTTCTTCAAACTTAAGCTCCTTTGCGTAAAGCTCGCCATCGAGTGCAAATTTTGGGAAATTTTTAGTAAAACTTAGCGGCGCATTCAGCATTTTGCCTTGCCTTGAGAGTAAATTCTCTCCGTCCCAGTAGGCACGCACACCATCAAGCTTCTCGCTAGCTAGCCAGCCTGAGATATTTTGATCTTTATACTCGCTAAGTCGCAGCAAATCAAGAGAAAATGCAAAATTTAAAAGGACTAAAACCGCAAAAATTATTCTGATCAGGCTTTTGCCTTGCAAAAACAATAATCCATATGATCGTCTACAACGCCCACACTTTGCAAAAAGGCATAGGTGCTAATAGAGCCTAAAAATTTAAACCCTCGCTTTTTTAGCTCCTTTGCCGCAAAGTCAGACATTGGCGTAGTGGCTGGCACTTGTTTGATATCTTGATAGTGATTTATGATCTGTTTGCCGTCAAATTTGGAATCAAATTTTTTTAATAAATATCCCCAAAGATAGTCATAAAAGCTACCAAATTCTTTGGTTACGGATAAAAATGCAATGGCATTTGCAGAGAGTGATTTTAGTTTTAATCTGTTGCGAATCAATCTCTCATTTTGCATAAATTTCGCTATTTCAGCCTCGCCGTAAAGCTTGATCTTCTCTGGATCAAAGCCATCAAACGCCTCTCTCATTGCCTCTCTTTTTTGAAGCACTCCATGCCACGAAAGTCCCGCCTGAAAGCCTTCCAGAACTATCATTTCAAAAAATTTTCTATCATCTTTTATGGCTTTGCCCCACTCTTTATCGTGGTAAGCTATATCAAGCTCGCCTTTAGCCCATTCGCATCGCCTCATCTACACCCCTTAAATCTCAACTCCGTAAAACTCGCAGTACCACTCGACAAATTTAGCTACGCCGTCGTTTACTTTTGTATTTGGCTTGTAGTCAAAGTCAGCCACAAGGTCGCCAACGTCTGCAAAGGTCGCTGGCACGTCGCCTGCTTGAAGTGGGAGGAAATTTTTCTTGATCTCACGGCCGATCTTTATCTCAACCGCCTTTATGTAGTCCATGAGCTCTACTGGGCTGTTGTTGCCGATATTATAGACCTTAAACGGCGCTTTTGAAGTTGCAGGATCTGGGTGCTTTGCGTCCCAAGCTGGATTTGGCTTAGCAGGATTGTCGATGCACTTAATGATGCCCTTTACAATGTCGTCTACGTAGGTAAAGTCACGCTTCATCTTGCCGTAGTTAAAGACGTCGATAGTTTTATCTTTAAGCGCAGCATCAACAAATAAAAATAACGCCATATCAGGGCGTCCCCATGGTCCATACACCGTAAAAAAGCGAAGTCCAGTTGTTGGCACGTTAAATAGATGGCTGTAAGTATGCGCCATCATTTCGTTGCTCTTTTTAGTCGCTGCATAGAGACTTATAGGGTGATTTACCGCTTCGTGCGTAGAAAATGGCATATTCTCATTTAGTCCATAAACCGAGCTAGAGCTTGCATAGACTAAATTTTTGATCTCATTATGGCGGCAGCATTCCAGGATATTCATAAAGCCTGTGATGTTGCTATCGATATAGGCTTTTGGGTTTATGAGCGAGTAGCGAACGCCAGCTTGTGCGGCTAAATTTACCACTACGTCAAATTTTTCTTTAGTAAAAAGCTCTTTCATAGTCTTTTCATCGGCCAAGTCGGCTTTTATAAATTTTAAATTCGGATGTGTTTTTGAGGTGATAAGCTTGCCATAATCTATCTCGCTAGTCTCAAAGCCAGCCGTTTTTAGGCGTGCAAGCTTTAAATTTACGTCGTAATAGTCATTTATTACATCATATCCAACGACCTCATCGCCACGCGCCACAAGGGCATTTGCAAGGTGAAATCCTATAAATCCAGCTGTTCCAGTTACTAAAATTTTCATATTTTTCCTTTCATTTTTGGCTTATTTTAGTGCAAAAATGTAAATTTACGTATTTAGATCAGGGTAGTCCCAAGCGTTAAATTCAGCTCTTAAGTCGTCATTTTCTTGCCCTTTGCAACATAGCCACTCAAGCCCTGCACGTCTTTCCATAACGATCTCTTCGTCAAGTCCAGCAACCTTTTTGCCATTTACCCTTGCATCCACACACGCCCAGTGGTAGCGATAAACTAGGTCAAGTTTGCTCAAAATTTCATCCAAACTGCGTAGTTTTGAGCGCTTTTTGAGTCCACCCTCTCTAAAGATATCCATCACAAAATCACAGTCGCAAATTTTATCCATCTTACCGATATCTTCAGCGATGCCAAGTGCCCAAAGCAAGATCCAAAGCGACTCATACTTCCAGCCCATATTTACGGCCAAATTTATATCAGCCCTTCCCTCTACGACCTCTTTTTCTTTTACACTTAAATCATCATAAAAATCGCCCAAAAAGTCTTTAGCCCAAGCTATCTCATCTTCACTTAGGTGGCCATTGTCGCGGATAGTGCAAGCACACATAATGGCCGTAAATGAGCAAACCGCACGAGCAATGATCTCATCAACGCTTCTTGGCGTAACTTCACTATTGTCATACCTTAGTGGCAGACTCTCAAGCACAGCCACGCCCTCTTTTTTTAAAATTTTTATGCTCTCATCTTTTCTTTGTTGTGCTGTTTTTGGCATATCCGCACCTTTTTTAAAAATATCAAACACTCCCATTTTTATTCAAAAAAACTCAGCGTTAAATTTCTCTTCGTTAAAATTTTTACCTAAAAATTTACAGGCTTCGATCATATCAGTTCTTGCTATTTCAAAGCAACTAGTAGCCCCAGGGCTTGGAGTCATGTTAAAACTTATACCCTCGCCTGTGCTTATCTTGCCCTCGCCAAGCTCAAGACACTTTTTATTACGGTCGATAACTTGTGGCCTTACGCCACCAAAATTTACAGCATAGCTTAGGTCATTTTCACTTAGGCTTGGTACGATCTTTCTAGCATCTTTTACAAATTCTTTTTTATTGATAAATGGCACTTCAAATAAGAAATTTCTTAAAATATAAGATCTGATGTCGCTATCTTTTAAGAGATTTGTAAAGACTTCAAAGACATTTTTATCAAATTTTAGGCATTTACAAAAGTCAAAAAAGCTTGAACAGCCGTGGTATCTCTCTAGTTTTGGTATGACTAGAGCTGTTGGTCCAAAGCGAGTGTTGCCATTAGCTAGGATATCTGGATCGCCGTGAAGCGCGGCAAATGGTAGCTTATCGTTTTGCACCATATAGACTTTGCCATTTAGCAGGCGTTTTTTTGCAAAATAAAAGCTTCCAGCAACGGGCAGTGTGCTAAGATGAAGCCCGTAACCCATTTTGTGAGCCAAAAATAGCGAGTGTCCTCCAGCATCTACTACGACGTAGTTTGCAGTGATCACCTCGCCATCATTTATCTTTATGTGAAATGTATCGCCAGCCTTTTTTATATCAGTTACTTCTGAGTTTAGGCTGATCTCGTAGCCATCTGCGCCTAAATTTATGGCATTTTGCACAAGTGAGTTTGCTAAGCCACCAAAGTCCATCGTCGTAAACTGCCCATTTTGCGTGCCTATGGCGATGATGTTTTCTGGCCTCTCATTGCCATTTGCGTCAAAAACGACGTTTGGCTCGATCTGTTTTAACTTCTCTTTGTCATAAATTTCAAGGTAAGGAAAAAGCTCTTTAAAACTCTCATATCTCTCTTTCATGCGCTCTACTTCGGCATCTCCGATAGCTAGTGCCATCTTTTGATGAGCGAACATATACTTGCCATCAAGATTGTATTTTAGAGCATATTTTACTGGCATATTTGCCACACGAGAAACTTTTTTTGCCTTTTCTAGTGTGTAATTTGTCTCAATATCGCCACAATGAATGGTTTGTGAGTTGCCTTTGCCGTTTGAATTTAGAGTAGCTACGCCGTCATATTTTTCTAAAAGTGCGACCTTCTTTATATCGCTAAATGCAGCCAACTCATAAAAGAGCGCCGTCCCACTAATGCCTGCTCCGATAATTACCACTTCAAAGTGCTTCTGCCTCATTTTTTCTCCCAAAAAAGTTTAGTCGCCAAAATGATACTATATTAATTTTAAAACAAACAGCATAGTTAAAAAAGCTAGAATTTTTATATAAAAGAGAAATTTGGCAAGGCTTTCACCTTGCCTTGAAGTTAAAATTTATAAGATACGTTTACTTTGAAATTTCTACCTGGCTCCCAGTCCACATAGTTTGGATTGCCTGTATAATCAGCCGTTCTTTGAGACTGTGAAGCATAAGTTTTATTAAAGAGGTTGTAAATTCCAGCATTTATCTCTAGCCCTTTAAATTTGCCGCTACTTGGCGTATAGCTAGCATAGATATCGCTAACTGCATAGCTTGGTATATTAACATTTTTGTCATCACCAGCCGAGATGGTATTTTTTGATGCAAAGTAGATTAGGTTGTAGCCTACTAGCGTATCAATGCTAGAAAATGCATACTCTGCGTTAAATGTATATTTATCGCCCTGATCGCGGTAGCCGATGACGTTTGAGGTCGAATAGCAAGGCCCAACAGTTCCTCGCCGACAAGACGTCAATACCCTATCTTTATATTTTACACTTTGATGAGTGTAGCTAGCAGCTAGGCTTAGTGCGTCTAAATTTAGCCTTGCAAGTAGCTCAACGCCGCTTATATCAGCCCCGCCAGCGTTTATCCTCTTTAAAGCTCCATTTGCTGCGTTGTTATCAACTATTAAATTTTTATATTTTGTCATAAAGTATTTTGCAGAGAGGCTATACGAACTAGCTTCGCTTATATCACCATGATATTTAAGACCAGTTTCGTAGCTGTTTCCAGTTGTAGCTTTTAGATCTTTATTTGCTTCAAAATTTTCTGCCCTACTAGCATACATAGACTCCATGACATCAGGCCCTCTAAAGACTCTTGCATAGCTTGCAAAAGCGTTAAGACCTTTAAGTATCTCATAATCAAGTGCAAGTGCTGGGGTAAATTCATTGTATTTATAAGTGTAGCTCTTTACATTTCCGACTCTACCATCGTAGCTTTTTAGCTCGTGATGGGTGTATCTGATGCCTGGAGTAACAGTTAACGAACTAAAATTTAGCGCATCTTCTGCGTAGATAGAGTAGTTATTTACCTTTTCTGGGTAGTGGTTATCTGGCTTGTTAAAATTTTTACTTTGATAAAACTCAGCACCATATCTAAATGTCTGCGTCAAAGTGCCGGTCTCGACTATACTCTTAGCCTTTGCATTTATACCGTTTGTTTTTACGCCTAAAATTTTTAAGACCGGGTCATCTTTTTTATGCTCGGTATTGTATACCGTTACATCTAAATTTAGAAGATCACTTGGTTTGTACTCGTATTTTAGCGTTGTAGTATCACGTTCATATTTTCGGTTATCAACAGGAAATTGACCAGTATACCAGCTGCCAAACTCGGCTCTCATTGGATACATGCCCTTAAATTCATTGTGCTCTCTTGAGATAGAAATTCTATGCGCATCAAGGAAGCTGTAACCAAGCTTTAAAAGATAGCTAAGGTCGTTGCCGTCGCCGCCTATCTTTCTTTTGTTGCCGCTTTTGCCGTAGTCGTAGCCCTTATGATTAATAGCGGCTATAAAGTCAAGCCCTTCAACCGGTGCAGTAAAGAGCATAAGGCCTTGAGAAAATTCGCTGTTATTTGAGGCGTATCCTGTCTTTATCTTTGCGCCGATGATCTCACCATCATCAAGCAAGTCTTTTGCATCAACCGTTTTAAAGGCGACCGAACCGCCAAGTGCGCCCGAGCCGTTTACCACTGATCTTGAGCCAACCTCGACATCAACAGCTTTTATAAGATCTGGATCGATCAGCAAGTCAGCGTTGTGGTGAAATGTATTTCCGTTTTGTTTTGCGCCGTCTATCGTGATATTTAGACCGCGGTCGCTCACGCCCCTCATGTAAATTTTTTGATTCATGCCGTTCGTGCCGCCCACATAAACACCAGGAATATCTCTCATCACGTCTTTTACTAGGCCAGCGTTTCTAGTTGAAATTTTGATGTCATCAACTCCGTATCCGCCACTACTACTTGTTACCTCAACTCCGCTTAATACGCTCTCGTCTGCCCCATTTGCACAAACTGCTATGCTTGCTGCAAGAGATAGTTTAAATAAGCTTTTAAATCTCATATTTTCTACTATTTTGGTTATTAAAATTACTATTTTAATTTTATAGCATAATTTTGAGATTGAATATTATAATTTTAAATATAAATTTTGGATAAATTTTTGAGTTTTTTGGCAAAAATATAAATTATTTTTAAATTTTAATTATCTAATAAATTAATTAGATTCTGAGATAAGGAACGAAATTATATAATTTTATCAAGGTAGTAAATAAGGTTAATTTTTAATAAAAAATTCTTAAATTTTACAGATAATTTTTATCAAGAAAGGCTTAAGAAATCTAAAATAAATTTTACTTTTTTAGCGCTCAGATTTTTTTTATAAACACTCTTATGATAAATCTTATGCAAAAGGTAAAAAAATGAGAACAGGTAAAAATATGGAGCAAATAGCGTTAAGAGCGTTATTTTAGCAGATAGGGACATAGGGTAAAAAATGAGAACTCAAAATGCAAAATTTGCAAAATTTAGGCATTTTTTTGCATTTTGAAAGCCAAAGCTTCAAATTGCTTCAAAAACTTCAAAAATAGCTTCAAAATCACTTTAAATCACGCATCTTAGGACCTTACCCACAATATACACTTGCACATCGTCGTCTGGCCCTATGTCGTAGCTTTCGTAGTCTTTATTGACGCTTTTAATGTGCAGTACGCCGTTTGGCGACTTTTGAAGCAGCTTAACCATAAAATTACCGCAATAATTTATGATATATAACCCATCGCCGGCAAAAGACGCCGTAACGTCTGCTATAACCCAACTATCAGGGAAAAGCATCGGCACCATAGAGTAGCCGTCCACCTTCATGCAGCGCACGCGATCGGTATTTTTAGGGCGAACTTTAAAGAGCATTTGCGAAAACGGAACAAGAATATCGGTATCATAAATTTCTATGCCGTCAATATCGACACTCTCGCCTGCGCCCACGCTTGAGCTGAGTTGCCTTATATAAATTTGATCGTTTTTGATTTGCTCTAGTTGGGAGTTTTTAAGGTTTGGAGTATTAAGGGACAAATTGTTATCACTAAGGGACAACTTAGGGACACGATTATTTTTTATAAGGGACATTTGAAATTCTTCAAGAGATAAATTCTTATCATAGAATTTATTTACGCCTACGCCAAGGGCAACAGCTATTTTTTGCAAATTCTCAACAGTAATATTTTTTGTTTTTCCGCTCTCATAGCCTTTTATGCTATCAAGTGAAACACCGGAATGTTTTGCCAAATCTGCCTGGGTCCATTGTCTTCCTGCTCTTAGCTCTTTTAATTTTGTAGACAAGCTCATGAAAATCCTTTAATATATTACACCTTATCTTGACAAGTAGTAATATATTACGCTATAATTCTAAATCTATTGGGAAATAATACTAAATTTTTCTTAAATTTATTAGTAAAAATGCTAGGAAATTTATAGAAAGGTTAGTAAAAATGCTAAAACTAGCAAGGAATAGAGTAAAGAGATTTTTTAAAAATAGGTCAGAAGGAGAAAAAGTGGCAAATATAGCAAAACCAATCACCAAAGCGGTTAAGCGAAAACTAAAATACGATCTTAAAGATTACTGCGAGATGCGCGGCCTTAGTTTAAGCAGCCTATATAAAGGTTACGTTAGCCAAAAGGCTCGTAAAATACTAGAAAAAGACGGGATAAAAGTAGCCTAATATGTGGGTAAACAGCAAAGAAGCGGCTGAAATTTTGGGCGTAAAATATGAAACCATTAAAAAGGCTACACAAAGAGCAGAAAGAGCAGGCAAAAAAATTTGTCTTATTGGGTGTAATATATCACACTTTACCTACACCGACGGCATTGGTCGCGGCGGCAAAACCCTCCAAATTTGGATCGACGACGCCGTAACAAACAACGACCCAAACCAAAAGGAATCAGACGATGAGAAAAATAGTATTAACGCTAACCTTGATCATAGCCGCGGTAGCGATAGCGCCGATTTTTGCAGCGCTGTGGATAGCGCAGTTAGCGATGGATATATTATGGACGGTAGCGGCTGCTGCGAGCACGGTGGCGATAGCCGTAATCTGCTTTGCGGAGCGCAAGCTTGCGAAAAAATAGAGGCCAAAAGCGCAAGCCAAGATCAGGTAAAGATAAAAATCGAGGATCTAGAAAACATGAATAAGCTAAAAGCCGTCAGAGAGCTAAAAAACTGCCCAAAAGGCATGAGTAAGACTATGTGGGGGCAAGGAGTAGCGAAAAAGTACGGAGTTAGCCTAAAAACGCTTTATACATGGGCGAAACTAAACAAAAAAGAAGACGTAGAGATAGAAGACGATGAGTTAAGTATTGATTTTAGGGCTAGTTTTAAGAGTTCTAGCTTTGAAATGAAGGCTTTAGAGTGGGCGGTTGGGTTTATGCTGCATAACCCTTTGAGCTCTAAAAGGTTCGTTTACGAAAAGCTTGAAATTTACGCAAAAGAGAACGACCTAAATATAGGCTCTTATCAAAGCTTTGCGAGATTAACGGCGAGCGCTGAAATAAAAGCCATGCTGCTTCGCGCAACCGCCGGAGATAGAGGGGTGAGAAACGAGATAGCCTCTCATATCATCAGGGATCTAAACTGCTACGAGAGCATGGAGCTAGTTTGCGGCGATCAGATAGTGTTTGATTTTGATGCTATCGGCCCCGACGGAGAGGTGCTAAATCCAAACGCTTACGTATGGATAGATATGGGAAGCGGAGCCATCATAGGTATAGACGTGACGTTTGGCAAATATAACCGCCTAAGCGTAGGAAGAAGCCTAAAAAGCGCGCTAAGATTCGGCATGGCGGACGCCATATACACCGATAACGGCAAGCCAGAGCTAAGTAACTACATCGAGCAGGTAAGGAGTCAGCTAAGCGGCATAAAATTTAGAGACTTCGACGATCTTGCGCCAAACATGATACACAAAAAAGCAAAGCCGGGAAACTCGCGCGCAAAACCTATCGAAAATATCTTTAACCACGTGCAAAGACGCATGAGTGAGATAGTGTTTTTCGAGCGAGGGGGAGCTAGCTATCACAAAGATAAACGGGGTGATACACAAGAGATCATCAAAAAATACATGAAGGAAAATCCTTTAAATTACGAGGATTTCATCGGCTATTTCGAGCAAGGGATCAGGTGGTGGAACGAGCACTATAACGCAAGCCGCAAAATATATCCTATGAAAAGCTTTCTTGAAAAGCTAGAAGCTAAACCAAAGGCGGTATTTGACGAGACGACGCTTGATTTTATATTTAGCGAGCGCCGTGCTATCAAGGTAAAAAATAGCAGCGCAACGCTAACGATAATGGGGCAAAAACGCACCTATAGCCATCCTAGACTTTGCAAATTTAACGGCGAAACGGTGGAAGTGCGCATAAACGAGAACGACTACGAGAGAGTAAATATCGTGGATATGGATAGTCATAGAGCGCTATGCGAGGCAAATATCATAGATAGAATCGATCCGAGAGATCACGAAAAAGTAAAAGCGCAAATCGCTAAAAACGAAGCCGTAACCAAGGCTGTAAGAGCGGCGTTTGGATATTACTTTGATCTATACAAGAGAGCAAATGCCATGAATGCATATACGAGCGTCGCGCACGAAACCAAAGTAAAAAATGAGAAAACTAGAAAAATAAGCAAAAAAATAGCCATGAGCAATGAAGAGTTGCTTAATGCTATGTAAAAGGAGAATTTATGGGTATCAGTTTAAAAGAAAAATTCGAGCTTTGCCAAGCTTACGGCGAAACGCTAGAAACGATAGGCAAAGCCATAGGCAAAGGCGGGGGAACGGTAAGCGGCGTCATAAACGGCAAATACGCTTCGTCTAAGGCCGAGCTTTACGAGACGGCGATCGAGGCGTATTTGGATAGGGTTTTGGCGGCAAACGCCGAAAAAAAAGAGGCTAAGACGCCTAAAAGCGAAGTTTGGCTAAGCACGGCGCAAGAAAAGATAAGAGATAGGATTTTTAAAATGAATAGCTCTAATCTTAGTTTTTTCGAGCTAATTTTAGGCGAAAGCGGCATGGGAAAGACCTTTTTACTAGAAATGACGGCGCACGAGCTTGACGGAGTATACGTCAAAGCTCGCAAAAGCCTAAGCGCAAGCGCATTTATGAGCCTACTTTTGCGAACTATCGGCGAAAAACCGAGCGGAAACATGGACGATAAATTAGAGCACTTTTGCGAGGCTATAACGCATAGCAAAAAAAGGCTAATAATCGTGGATGAAGCCGATTTGTTCGTAAAGGACAACGACTTAACGTTTGAGAAAAAATTTGAGCTTTTAAGAGAAATCTACGAATACGGTAAACGCTACAAACTAGGCATAGCGGTCATAGCAGTAGGTCTTGGGGTGCTTAAAAAACGCATAGATAAGCTCGGCGGCTATTTGCAAAGCAGGCTTACTTATTCTCCAGAGATGGTTTTAAGCAGGGACGAGCTCATAAAAATCGGTCAAATGAACGGAATAGAAGGGGAAATAGCGGAGTTTTTAGCCGAAGGCGACAATGCAAGGCTATATGAAAAAACGTCGCTAAATTTGGCTTTGGGATACGAAGCTAAAGTGGCGGCCAATCTAGTATATCAAACAAGGAGAGCGTGATGGCGATAAATTTTCTTAAAAACGACGTAGCGGAGCGAACGCAAGCGGCGGGGCTAGTTAGGCTGGTGAGAGAATTTGAAGAGAAAGGATTTGAAATGAGAGTAAGTGCTAAAGGTGAACTATGGGGCATAAGGCGCGGAAGCATGATAAAGGGCCAAAAGGCGGACTACTCAAAGAGTATGTTTAAGCTAGTAGGCAAATATATCATACGAACCACCGACGGCAAAGTGATCGATACGGCAGCTTAAATTTGATTTTTCGGGAGCTCTGCGGAGCTTCCTATAAAGTTAAATTTTTAAGAAAGGAGAATAGATGAAAACAGCGAGATTAGTGTTTGTTTCTACTCCCTACTCAAGCATAGAGTGCAAAGATCGGGACAGAAACTACTACGCTAAGCAAATAGCACAGCAGGCTTGCGCTATCGTCAGAGCTAACGGCTACGAGCCTATCTCGCCCGTACTTGCGTGGATGGATATATATAGCGAGCTTGAGCGTGAAAGAGTAATGAAAAACTGCGAAGAACTGCTTAGAGTGTGCAGCTACTACTACAGCCATTCGTGTAAGTGGAGCGATAAGAGTACAGGCATGGCACAAGAGGCGGCGTGGGCTAAAGAATACGGCCTAAGCGAGCTTAAATTTAGTTTGTTCGAGTGATAGGGCTAATAAAAATTTTTAATGAGGAGTAAAAGATGCAAATAAATAGTTTTAGCGACGTAGACGTCGCTTTAAAAAGACTATGCGAAGTAAGCGTAGGTATAGAAAAGATCAACGGCGAAGTAACGCTTGAGTGCAACCGTATAAAAGAAGCTAGGAAGAGCGAAGTTGAAAGACTTGAGAGTGAAAAAAGCTTTTTAGAACAGCAAATCACACTATTTTGCGAGGACAATAAGGCCGAATTTGCCGAAAAACGCTCGAAGGAATTTACATTCGGCGAGATCGGATACCGTATAAGTAAGAGTGTAAGAATACCTAATGTAAAAGCCAAACTTGAAAGTTTGTTAAGCTCAATAAAGGCATTTGGATTAGGCAAAGAGTGCATTATATATGAAGAAAAGCCTAACAAGGAAGCACTTGCGGAGCTAAAAGACGAGGATTTAGTAAAACTTGGTCTTAAAAGAGTAGTGAAAGATAATTTTAGGATAGTACCTAAGATAGAGAGCCTGGAGATAGGAAAATGAACGGGATAAAGAGCTATTTTCAAATTTATTGGAGTGAATATAAAAAGTTAAAAGATAGCAAAAATAGGCTTTTGCCTAGGTTTGTAAGACGAGAAAAATTAAGAATTTGTGTTAAAGGGCTTTAGAGATGCTAAGTTTTTTAATATGGGGGCTAATTTTAAACATTTATGCTTTTATCGTAACTCTCATTGCTACTAGGATAGTAATCCCTAAATCTGAACGAAAAAGAGATTCTAAAAATATAGTTACAGCAGCGATAATTGTAATGCTAGTTCCTTACATGATGATGGCCTTATGTCTATATGCCATGATAATCCTAGCAGTTTGTAAATTTGACTATGAAGAGTTGAAGAAATTTAAAGAGAGGGCAAAAGCCCTTTAAAGAGCGTTTTAAACCACTTTAACGCTCTTTAAAAGGTTTAATTTTAAGGAAAATAATTGAGAATTCTAAATTTATTCGCAGGTCTTGGCGGAAACCGAAGACTGTGGGATAACGTAACTGACATAAGAGTAACGGCCGTCGAGCTTGACGAAGCCGTAGCGCACGCTTACGCTTTTCGTTATCCAAATGATGAGATTGTTATTGCCGATGCGTACGATTATGCAGCAAAGCATTACGACGAGTTTGATTTTATATGGGCATCGCCGCCGTGCCAAACGCATTCAAAACTAAATTTCGGTAATGTTAGATGGAAGAATTCAAGAAAATTACCTGACTTTAATCTATACTCTTTGATAGCATATCTTCAAAAAAGATGTCAGACAAGGTGGGTGGTCGAAAATGTAATACCTTTTTATACGCCCCTTATAGCTCCTAATGTTTTACTCGGTAGGCACTATTTTTGGTGCAATTTTCATATTGCTAAAAAAGATTTTAAGCCTAAGGTTGCCATAGCGGACGTTAAACTAGGCGATTTTAAAGACTTTGATATAACGGCTTTTAAGGACATAAAAAATAAGCGCCAAATACTGCGAAATGAGGTTAATTATGAGCTTGGAGAATATGTTTTTAAGTGCGCAATAAATAATGAAACAAAAATCCAAAAAGAACCCGACCTAGGATTATTTAATGACAACTAAACAAAAAAATCACCTTGATAATCTACACGCAAAAAAGAGAGAATCGTATCAAGCTAAACTTAATAATGTTCTAAGCTACGATCTTAGTTTTTACCGCTTTAAAAACGGAAAGCTAAACGTATCAAAACTAGCTAGGTGTAGTGGTTTAAGCCGTGGATTTTTAGAAAAACATTTATGGTTTAGAGGCTTATAAAATGAGCAAAAAAGAAGAAATTTATAGAAAGCAGCTTTTGGCGATCATCCATACGCACCCGTTTTATAAACACGCAAAACAAAATGACGCATGGGAAGAATTTTTAAGCGCTTGGGACGTAAAAAGCTGCGCGCAGTTAAAAGTAAAAGAGCTTATAAATTTAATAGCCGTTATGGACGGTAAAGATAATCCAAAGTCCAGCACAGCAGAGTTTGCAACGCAAAGTCAAATATATGCCATAAAATCTCTTTGGCAAAGAGTAGCTAATGATAAAAGCGACAAAGCCTTGCTATTTTTCATAAAGCGGATAACTAAAAATTTATACCTAAAAATAGAGTATATAAAAAAGAGAGAGGCCTCAAAAATACTTATAGTTTTAAAGAAGATGGAGAATAAATAAAATGCTTTGTCCTAAATGCGCATGCGAAAAAACGAGCGTTTTAAAAACGATTAAGGGACTAAAAAACATAAGAATGAGAAGATGCGAGGGTTGCGGATATAGCTGGATGACCGAAGAAAAGCCAATAAAAGATAAAGAACTAATAGAATACGCCGAATATATAGAGCGTATCGAAGGTAAAAAATGAGATTTTTAAAAGCTTTAACTAGATACAAGATACTAAAATCAAGCGACGATATAGAGTTTTTGCTACAAAACTACACCGCTGCGCAGATAGAAAAACTAGAAACCATAACAGCCGAAATTTTAGCTATTAGCACCGAAAATACGGACAAAGAAACCCTAAAGAAGCTACTTTTAAACAAAGCCAAAAGCGCAAACATAGACGTACTGCCTAGCGATCTTGAAAATTTATATATCATCTTATCCAAAAGAGCTCTAAAAAAAGTGGCTGAAAGTATGAATAAAACTCTAGCGTTCGTTTTTGACGAGATAGACGCGGATGCGGTGGATGCGATGAGAAAGAGCTTTTATTGGATGGGCAAAGAGTATAACGAAAATCTGCAAAACAGGCTAAAAGATAAGATCGAGGGCGTTTTTAAAGGCGAGATAGAGCTTGATGAGATCGGCGCGGAGTTAAAAAGAGAATTTGGCTCTATAATAAGCGCGGACGAGAGCTATTTTAAAGGCGTGAGCGATCATATAGCATTGCAGGCTAGAAACGTCGCTACCGTTACGCAAGGGGCAAAATACGGCGTAAAATATTATAAAATTTTAGCTATTATGGACGCTAGGACGACGCAAATTTGCCGCTCGATGCACGGACGAATAATCTCCGCGACTCACCTTGAAGCGCAAGCCGAGAGGATACTAAACGCAAATAGCCTAGCTAGCAAAAAAGCGGCCGCAGCGTGGAAAAGCGACGCGTATCTAGGTAAAAGCGATAAGATGGATAGTAATTTCGGGCTTCCACCTTATCACTTTCGCTGCCGCACGGAAGCCATACCGGTGTGGGTCGACGAAGAAGAGATAGATGGCGTAAAGATGAGAAATACGCAACCGCTTTACGAAAATGAGATTATAAAACATATAGATAAAATGGGTGTTGAGAGATATGCAAACAAAAAGACTTACAATCACTCTGTAAGTTCATCAAAAAGAAACGTAAGCCCAGCAGATACTATAAAAGCACTCAACTCTATCTTAAAGATAGCTCCACACAGAGGACATGCAAACAGAAGCGTAGCTGTAAGCCAAAACGGCTATTTTATGGTATTTGATGGTGATTATTTATATAATATATTTAAACCGAGTGATAATCTGGAAAGATATTTTAAAAGAAGCGCGGTTTTAGATAAAGCGGAGATTATAAAATGGAAATTTGCAATATTTGCCTAGGTAACGGCTGGACGATAGAGAGCGCTAAAAACGCCAGTTTGGGTAAAGGTATGGAGATTGAAATTTTTGCTCAATTTGAAGTGCTTAATGATGATATTACCTGGATTTATGACATTGTCCTCCCAAGCGATAAGGCTATAAGTGAATGTAAAAAGATCGCTATGTTTAATAAAACTTGCAAATTCGTCGTTTACGATCTTGATAAAAATGGCGACAATTGGATAAAAAAAGAGAGTTTTAGCGGTACTTTTATAGACGCATTAGAATACATAAAAGAAAATTTCAAAGTATAAAATGAAAAATATCGACAAATATTTAAAAGACTTCCTTTTTAGAGTGGGTTCGGGCGTAGCGCAGGTCGCCAAAGAAAAAACAGCACCTATAAGAACAGGCAATCTCAAAAGAGATATAAGGGTATTTGAGGCAAACGCTAGTGAAGTGAAAATAGGAAATACCTTAAAAATAAAATATGCCAAATATGTCCATAGTGGTACAAGAGCTTATACTATCAAACCCAGAAATAAAAAAGCTTTAGCCAATAAAAAGGCGGGATTATTTTTTGGTAAAAAGGTAAAACACCCCGGCATAAAGGCAAATCCATATCTGTTAAACGCTTGGAATATCTACAAAAACGGCGGCTTGAAACGCGCTAGCGACGAGCTAGCGCAAAATGTAGGTAAAGAGATAGTAAAAGAGATAAAAGTGATTTTAAAAAATCAATAAAACATAGTTACTCTGTCGCATCTCCAACAAAAAGACTTTGTTTGATATACTCGCCTTCAAAATTTTGTCTACTATCTATAAGATTATGAATTTCAACCAAATCTAACCATTTCGGTGCAGGTGCAGGCAGTATTTTTAAATCCTCAAGCTCCTTGTTTGCGCTTTTAAGCATAACCCCGCGATGCGTTATGGCCTTTCCGTTTATCGCATAAACATCAAAACCCCCGAATTTATTCGTCGCGGTATCGTCTACGACGTAAACTCCGCCCTGCGTATGATCGCCCCCCGCTTCAAAACATTTTATAAACAAATAGCCCTTATATTGCGTGTGGGCACACCTTACTGGGTTGTATTTTTTGTAATAAAATATATACATATTTGTAAGAAGTTCTTCGTATTTTTCTATATCTGCCTTAATATTTTCATCTTTGCTTTCACATCCGCAAAATACAAACATACCCATAAGTAAAATAACCAAAAACCTTTTCATGCCACCCCTCTCCTTTGTCAAGTAAGCTTATTTTGGTTTAAAAAAAATTATATCAAATTTTTAAATAATATACGCCTTGCCTCTTTTGTCCCTTACCTTTTCAAAGTAACTAAGCGCCAAAGCTAACGCCCAAAAGCGGTCGGCGTGGCCGTGTTCGTTGCGGTCGCTGTCGTAAATAAAGCTTTTAGCGCCCGCTTTTCGCTTTATAGCGTGAAGATCGGCTATTAATGCCGGGTCGTTTGGGATGATTATGCTTTTATCTTCAAAGTGTTTTTTTAAATTTAAAGCCATAGCCTCTTTGCTACTTTGCGTAAAATAGACCCCTTGCACCCTTGAAGGAAAGCGCCTTTTTACCTTTTCGGCTACGCTCATACCGATACCCGTTTTATCTATCTTTTGCATAGCCAAAGGGTTTAGGCGCAAAAAGTCTATGAGTAAATTTTCTTGCGCTTCAAAGCTTGCTTTGGCGATAACGTCTAGCACGCTTAGCTTCTTTACGCCGCCTTCGTCGTATACGGCTATATGAGCCGATCTATCTTTCGTGCGACCCACGTCAAATCCCGCGTATTGCGGGACGCTTTTGGCGGGGAGTGCCGGCGCATAGTCTTTTATACAACTTTTTATAAGCTCCACGCTTAAAAGCGCGTTTTCGTCGTCTATGAATTGGCACTCATACGCGCTCGCCCACGTATCGGCGTCAAAAAGATCGCGCATAGTTTCAAGATCGAAATTTAGACCGTCCTCGATAGCTCTATAAATATCTACTCTATGCCTTGAAAACATATAGTATTTTGTTTCGTTGTCGAATAGCTCGTGAAATAGCGAATTCTCTTCAAACGGCGTAGATAGGATAGTGAGGCGACCCGCTACCGCGCCGATTGAGGGCACGAAAGCATGCCAGATTCGCTTTTGATTTGGATACCAAGCGAACTCATCCATCCAAATATCGCCCGTAAAACCTTGCACCGTACGGAAGTTATGAGCCATAACCCTAATCGTAGCGCCGCTATCTAGGCTCTTTTCGTATTCGCTATTTTTAGCAAAAAGTATGCCGAATTTCTCGGCCCATCCGTCTAGGTAGTTCATTAAAATCCTAGCTTGCTCTTCGCTCGCGCTCAAAAACAGCTGATTACGACCCGCAACGGCTCCAAGCAGCGCATCAAGGCTCGAGGCGTATGAAAAACCTATTTGGCGGGATTTTAGCACGATACGAAACTGAGACGTGTCATTGATAAAATCTTTTTGATAACCGTAAAGCCCGCCCTCATCCATAGCTTTAGCCTTTAGGCTTTCATAGTCTGCGTTCATTATGGTGGTAGGCTTTTTCTTATTTTTTACCTTCGCCTCTTTCGCCTTTTGACCTTCAAGGCGAGATAAAGATGCGGAGAGCATCGCTATTTGTTTTGCTTTACTGTCGCTGCTTTTGCCTTTGCTAAGCTCTGCGATTTGAGCTTTTAAATTTTGAGAGGTTAGGCGGCCTTGTTTATCCTCTTTGCCTTTCCAACGCGACAGAGTAGATACGTCGATCTTGTATTCTTTACTAATTTCAGACAACGAGTATCCAGAGGAGATTAAATTTAAAACGAGTTCTTTCGTCTGCTTAGAATACGCCATTTATTCATCCTCCAAACAAGAGCGCATAAAATCAAGCGTGAAATCGAAATTTAGTATATCCACGCCCCGCTCATCGGTGGCATCTACGCTTGAGTTTTTAAAATTTAAAAGAGGAGTTAGACCCATAAGCTCTTTTAATACAACCTCTCCGGCGCTAATGGGAACAATAACGGTCAAGACGGCTTTATACTGCGCATGGTTAAGCGCGCTTCTTTCGGAAACGAAAATTTTAAAATCGTCTTCGTGTTTTAAAATTAATTTTTCGCAAAACACAATTAGCTCTTTTTCGGTCTTGATATTCTCTACTTCCATACTCTCTCCTTAGACGGCGGCATAAAAATATCCGCTCGTATTTTTCTTTGTCGTAAGTTTGTAAAATTTATCCATCCAATACTCCTCCCACTGCTTAACGTCTTTAAAAGTATCTAAGCTCTCGTCGTATTCATTTGCGCGCTGCTGGATTTTAAGCCAAAGCTTCTGTCCTAAAAGCGCTAACGTATAAAAAGCGGCGGCTTTTGTTTTGCTCGCCTCTTCTACGGCGTATTTGCCTATCTGAGACTCTGCCATTTCTATATACGGTATTATCTCGTCGTCGGCTATCATTTTTAATTTGTTATAGCGTCTAATTTCATCTATGATATTTTGCATCTTATTCCTTTTTAAAAACCTGCTTCAAAACGCTTCAAAACGGCTTCAATTTCAACGAACGTATTTTAAAGATACGTTTGCATTGTTTTAGTATTAAAACAGCTTAAAACGTTTTTATTTGTTATAACCCAAAATTCCGCGCGCTTCGTTTAGGCTAATTATGCCGCTGCTTACCAGCCCAGCTACCAGCTCTCCGTCGTCTTTAAAGTTGCTTACATCGATAGGCTTAAGCTTGATAGGATAGCCGATACTATCGAAAAACCACTCTATTTGCTCTTGTTTTGGGATGATCGTAAGCTCGTTAAAGCTGTGCAGTTGTCCGGTTACCTCTCCGCTGCCTCCAAGCTGTCCGGCGGTCATTACTCCGACCATTCTAGGCGGTACTCCGTGTGCGGCTATGATCTCGTCCCTATTTAGGTTTTTAAGCTTTTCAAAACTAATATCGCTTACCTTGCTTAGATCCTCGATACGTACTTTTGCGTTATCGCCGTTTGCGGTTAAAACCAAAGTTTTGTGCGCATTGCCCGTCCCTTTAAAATTCGAGCCGAAAAATTCTTTAAAGGCGTTAAGCTGCATTTCATCAGGCTCTGAATTTTCAAAGATTATGGCCGTATCGGCTCGGGCGGAGTTTTCAAAAAAGGCGTTATTAAAGCTGTCGGCTTTTTGATTGGTGAGAATCGAGAGCATAGCCGCCAAATAATCGGGCTCTCCGTAAAACCTAGAGTTTGGAGAGTAATAATATAAGTGCTTGGCGTTAAGCGCTATTGATTTATTGTTTTTTACTTGAAATATTTCTTTGCTTTCGTTTACTCTAGCTTCGATAGAGGGAAGTACATAAAGGTTTTTACCCGCAATTTCAACAAAAGCATTTCCAAAAATTTCAAGATTTAATATAAACGCATATAAAAAATCTTTGGGCGTCATAGCGCCACCTTCAAGCTTTGAGCCATCTTCTATATTAGACAACAGTGATGCTTTTAATTGCACAGCTCGCCTGTGATAGGTATTAGCGTAAAAAAGACTTAGCAATCTATCAAAGCTAAAAAACGGCTCTATTAAGCCTTGTGAGTCTTTGCTTTCTTCAGTAAGCTGTGCGCTACCTTGCGCTGCTTTAAAAATTCTATCCATATTTATCCTAAAAATTTTTAATCCAATTCTACGATAAAGATTTTTCGCTTTCTAGCAAGATAAGACATATATGTCTTATTTAGGTTTTTAAAAATCTTATTTTTGGCGAAAATGGCGGAAAAAATAAGGAGTAAGTAATGGCTAGAGAGATAACTGATATGCAAATCAAGTTAATTTCGCTGGTATCAGCAGGTGCTAACAATAAAAAAATCATCTACAAAAATGAGAATTTTAACGAGCTGTTAAGAGTCGATTTTAAAAAGAGCGATGCAGAACAAGGAGTTGTTTATGGGATAGTTTATGCCCCGGACGAAGTGGATACACAAGGAGATTTTGCAAATGCTGACGAAATCAAAAGGGCTACTTATAACTTTATGAAGAGATCGGACCTTAGCTACTGTATAGATGTAAATCATAATTTTAATATTGCAGACGCCTATATATGCGAAAGCTGGATAGTAAAAAGCAAAGATGAATTCTTTAATGAAGAGGGAGCGTGGGCGGTAGGCATCAAAATAGAAGATGAGGAACTGCGAGAGATGATAAAAAACGGAACGATAACTGGACTATCAATGTATGGCAGTGGAGTGATAAAGGGGAGCGAAAAAGAAGATGTCACAAAAGGCGGCGTAATAGCGGCGCTAAAAGAGTTTTTCGGCTCAAGCGAAAATTTTAAAAAAGAAAGTTCAAACAACAAAGGAGAAACAATGGATGAAAATACAGTTGCCGAGCTTGTAAAAGCTGGCATTAGTGCAAATGACGCAAGGCTTGAAACACTTGAAAAATCGGTAAGCGAGCTAACCGCCAAACTTGACGCGATAACAAGCGAGTTAAGCAAATCAAAACAAGACGTAACGATCGAAAAAACGCAAATTTCAGCAAGCAAAGGAATACTATAATGGACGGATTAAACGATATTTTAAAAGGCTCTATGAATGCCACCAATGTTACTCTCTCGGGCTCACTTACACCTGAGCAATCGCATAATTTTATAGACGTTATTAAGCAAAATAACGGCTTTTTGCAAAAAATCCATACTGAAAAAATGGGTCGACTTACTAAAGAGCTCGATGCATGGGACGTAGCAAAAGGAATTTTGGTGCGCGTAGCTAGTGGCGAAAAACCAAACGACTCACAAAGATCGGCTTTAAGCAAAGTAGGTGCAAAGCTAGATGCCAAAAGCGTTCAGCTATTCTCTCGCATCTTGCAAGACGCGTTAGAAGATAATAAGTCAAACCCTAATTTTGAAAAAGAGACTTTTGACGCGTTTGCTAAAGCTTTCGGTAACGATTTGGCGCTTCTTGGCTTTACCGGAGAGAGCGATACTTACGACGGAACTTTTAAGACGCTACATAAAGGCTGGCTACAAGTAGTCAAGGACTCTAGCGACGCAGTTAAATTAACCTATGCAGCATCAGAAAAGGTATCAAATAGACTGAGTGCATTAGTTGGATCTATAGACCCGGACATCGTAAGCGAAGCTAGGATTTTGATAAACCCTTCCGACGTTCAGGAATACAATAAAGAGCTAAGCGCACTAAATTCGCCGCTTCATCTCGTTCAAGGCGGAGCCAACCAAATACTTGGCATTCCATTTGAAATAACTCCTCTTATGCCAAAAGGCACTTATCTAGCTACTCCACTTAAAAACTTAGTTTTAGGAGTAGTTTTAGACATCCGTCGTAACCGCTGGTATGACGCTGAAGAGCGAGCTTTAAAATACGTATTTGATGTATTTACTGATTATGAAGTAGTCGTTAAAAAATGGGCTAGCCTTATGAGTAAGGCATAAAGGAGCGAGCATGATGTACATAGCTAAAGGCAATATATGCGTAAAGGGAAATTTCGTTAAAGAGGGTGAGACAATCACCCTTAATCAAAACGAAGCTAAAAAGTATTTGGACTCCTCAATGATAGAGGTTTTTAAAGAAAATGACTCAAATACACAGTTGCAAGATGAGGACAAATCCTCTGATCAAGACGATAATTTGGGGTCAAAAGAAGAGTGATCGAGGTCAAAATGTCATTAAAAGAAAACATAAAAGAGAACGAAGGCTTTAAAAGCTACATATATCAGGATACTTGTGGGCATCCTACTGTCGGATATGGTTTTAAGGTTTCATCTCTTAGTAAAGACGAACTCTTTTTAAATGGTGGAAGGGTTGAGCCTATGAGTAAAGCGGTAGCAGATCAGATTTTAGAGATGAAGCTTATTAAGCTCATACCTAGCGTTTGTGAAGCTTTTCCTTGGCTGGAAGATAAGCCAAAAAATGTCCAAGACGTGGTAATAGAGATGTGTTATCAAATGGGAGTGCCAGGAGTTAAAAAATTTGTTACCACTCTTAATTTTATAAAGTCTGGCGAATATGAGGCAGCCTATAAGAATGGACTAGATAGCCTTTGGGCAAAACAAACGCCGAACCGAGCAAAGAAGGTGCTAAGTGGGTTACTTGATAACTAAACTTCCTATCGTAGGCTTTGCATTGGCCGCGCTTTTAGGTTTTGCTTGCATAAATTTGTTCCTAGAAAATTCAAGGCTAGAGGGCGTAAATTCCGTCTTGCTTAAAGACCTTGAAAGCGTAAAAGAGAAAAACGAGCGACTAACCAAGGACTACACTACAGTCAAAAACAATCTAAGTGCCTGCGATACAGCTCTTGCTTCACAAAACGAAGCTATAAAGGCTGCTGCGGTAAAGATCGACGATACTCCGTCAAAAGAGGTCGAGAGAATAAAGAAGATCTACGTCAAAGATAAAAGTTGCGAAAGCGAGTTGGCTGCATATAAGGAGCTGTTTAAATGAGAATATTAGTGTTCTTTATGGCGCTCGTTCTGCTTTTTTCAGGCTGTGCAGATAAGCAAGTGTCTGAGCCTATAGTTGTTTATAAAGAAAAATATATACCCGTAAAATGCAATGCCAAAATGCCACTAAAACCCAAAGATAATGGCACGTTTGAGATGGACAAGAAGATTGCTGTTTATTACCGCGATTGCGAAAAAAAACTAAAACAATGTCTTGGAATAAAGGAAGAAGATGGAAAATAGCCTAGATTTTGGCAATGAGATAAGAGAGACAGCTGGATTAATAAATTTAGCTGGATCATGGGGATTAAATGAATTTATCGTCTTTATGGCGATTTTTGGCTTTATAGGCTTTGTGGTGATCTTTTGGCTGCTTAGTAGATATACGAGCAAAAACACTGATTTGATGATCGATGTGGTCAATAAAAATAGTGAAGCGATAAATAAACAAAGCAGCGCCACTGAAAAACTAAGCGATATTTTGGCAGCAAATTTTGCCATAAATAAAGAGAAGCTTAATGAAATACATGATGATGTAAAAGAGATCAAGCATAGCGTAAAGTACACAAGAACGCTAAGAAATAAAAAATTTAGCGAGCATATAAATGATTGAAGTTGGAATTATCAGTGAAGTAAGAGATGACCGTGCAAAAGTTGCCATTGGTTCGATGGTAACTGATTTTTTGCCGGTATTTCAAGCACATGCCAACTCTTATGCAGTGAGCTTTTCACCAATACGTGTAGGAGAGCAAGTGCTAGTGCTACCTGTGCATGATGAGCTAAACTCAGGTGTGGTGCTTCGTGGACTTTATCAAAGTTCATATAAAACTGATGCAACTGATAAGAAAGTACATATAAGTTTTGAAGATGGCATAAAGATGAGCTATGACAGCTCTAGCTCTTGCCTTGAAATTTCATCTCCAAAGCTTATAAACATAACTTGCGATAACGCAAATGTAAAGGCTAAGAATGTGATGGTGGAGGCCAGCGAGACAACAATAAAAAGCGGGGATATCAAGCTGCTCGGCAATACACTCATTGAAGGGTCAATAAATACAGCAGGAAGCGGTGGTGGTAGTGGTAGCTTTGAGATAAATGGAGATGTAAGGATCACTGGCTCAATCACGACAGGTGGCAATGCAAAATTTGGCGGCAGCGTAAGTGATGCGCGTGGCAGCCTAACAGATCATAAAAATAACGGACTTGCGAGGGATTAGTGATGAAATATCTCATTGATATAGAAAACTCTATCAAAGACATACTCCTAACTCCGCTTGGCTCAAGGGTGATGCTACCTGAGTATGGCAGCAGAATTTATGAGCTAATAGATCGCAAGGTGGATGATGAATTTCGTGCTGATCTGGCGTGCTTTGTGATAGAAGCGGTTGAGAAGTGGGAAAAGAGAGTAAAGATCGATGAAGTTCGTCTTATAGGCCTAAAAGATCATAAGCTTAGCTTTAAAGTAGTGCTTATGAGTGGCGATGAGATAGAGGTAAGAGCATGAATTTAAAGCAACTTCCATATCCAAACGTTATTGAGGTACTTAAATATGATGAAATTTTAAATAATGTTAAAAACCTTTTTAAAGAGCATTTAACTGATGATGAAATTTCACTACTTGAAAGCGACAACTACTCGGCCTTACTTGAAACACTAGCATATAGAGAGTTACTCTTGCGAGCCAGGATAAATGATAGCGTTAAGGCTATGTTGCTACCACTTTCTACTGGAGATGACCTTGATAACATAGTAGCGATTTATGGCATAGAGAGACTAAAAGGAGAGAAGCCAACCGCGCAGAGTGAATTTACACTCTCTATGCCAAGAAGCAGCGATACATATTTACCAAAAGGGCTAATTTTACGCAGCGAAAATGGTGAAATCGCAACTTTAAAAAGTGAAGTTGTGATAAGAACAAATGAGCTAAAAGCTGTTGGAGTGATCATCTTGGATGAGTTTACAAAAACCAGCAAAGCAAAGTGCGAATATATCCAAACACCACTGCCTTTTGTATTAAAAGCAAAACAGCTAAGTGAGTTTGAAGGCGGAGCCGAGCGTGAAAGCGATGATAGGCTAAGAGAGCGTGCAGTTTTAAGCTTAGAGCGTTTCTCAACTGCAGGCAGTGCTAAAGCATATACTTATCAAACACTAAGCGCAAATGCAAAGGTGTTGGAGTGTAGTGTGCTAAATGGCGGTGCTGGAGTGGTGCAAATTTATCTCAAAACTACCGACATGAGCGAAGAGACTAGAGCTGATGTGGAGAGCTTTTTAAATGCTGAGAAGGTCAGGCCACTAACCGACAATCTAAGCGTGTTAAATGCTACAAAGATAGATGTAAAGGTAGTAGCTACTCTTGAGCTAACAGATATGCTCTTTCAAGACGAAATTGCTAAGAGTATATCAGCTCTGCCAATTAGCCTTAGTCTTGGAGAGGATCTAAATTTAAGCTATATCTATAAAAATCTACACATCAACGGCGTTTATAGAGTAAGTCTTAAAGAGCCACTTAATGATAAAAAGATAAGCGTAAAAGAATTTGTAAATTTAAGCTATGAGATAAGCTACAAAAAGGCCGAGTTATGAGCTTACTACCTAACCACAAAAGTAAATTTGATAAGAAATTTGACTTGCTTTTTGGCGTAAGGTTTGAGGATCTAGACATTGGTGTCATAAATACTCTTGCAAGCAAAGCTCCAAAAAATTTACTGCCAGTACTTGCAGCTAGCTTTGATGTAGATATTGATGGACTAAACGAGAATGAAGCTAGAGAGCTCATAAAAAATGCCTTCGAGATACATTACTACTCAGGCACTTTTTATAGTCTAAATAAGGCGTTAAGCGCACTTTATGCAGATGCCAAGGTGAAAGAGTGGTTCGATTATGCAGGACTACCTTATCACTTCAAACTAGAGCTTGATGCAAGTAAAAATGGCGTAAGCCCACAAACACTAAAGAGATCTGATGAGATCATAAACGCCTATAAAAACGTGCGTAGCGTCTATGATGGAGCAAGCATAAAAGCCACTGCTAGCATAAATTTAAAAGCTTACTCTTACACATTTAGCGGTGAAAACATAAGTGTAGATCCTTACGTAGTCTCAAATATAAGTGAGAGTGCAAGCTTTAAAGTAGGAGCTACTACGCAGATAAACGAGATCATAAGCATACCAATCGATGCAATAAGAGTTTTAACAAGATAAAGGACGGATAAATGAAGCAATACACACTTTTAACAGCTAGTGGCATAAACAAGCTTTTAAAAACCGCTAGCGACGGATCAAAGATAGCTCTAAAAGAGATCGTAGTGAGTGATTACGAAGGAGAGCTAAGCGAACAAACCACATCGATACCAAATGAGAAATACAGAGGTGCAATAAACGCCATAACGATAGACGAAAACGATAATAACATACTTGACGTCGATTCCATAATACCGCCTGAAGTTGGCGGATTTTACATAAAAACGGCTGGCATATACTGCGATGATGGCTCACTCTTTGCAGTTGCAAGGCTAGCAGATACTTATAAGCCACTTTTAAACGAGGGGTCAAGCAAAGACATCACATTAAATTTTAAACTTCAAATCGCAAATGCGAGTGAAAGCATCATTTTAAAGGTTGATAACAATATAGTGTTAGCAACTAGAAAATGGTGCGAAAAGATGTTTCTTAAGTTAAAAGACAAGATAGACGCCTACACCAAGCAAGAGAGCGACGATAAATTTGCTCTAAAAACCGAGCTACAAAAAGCTATACCAGTCGGAAGCTATCTTTTATACAGCTCAAACTCAACTACTCCGGATGGATTTTTACGTTGTGACGGCTCGGCGCTTGACAAAAATACATATGCGGCACTCTTTGCAGTGCTCGGTTACACATACGGGCGAAGTGGCGATAAATTCTTATTGCCAAACTTTAGTGATGGACGTTTCTTTAGAAGTACTGGCGGAAATGCAGATACTCTTGGTAAGTTGCAGGGGGATGCCATTAGAAATATCACTGGTAGCATAGTCACTAGAAGTAACACTGATGGTAGTATACAAGCTCAAGGGGCTTTTGGTGGTGAAGTAAATTCTAGTTGGTGGGCACAAATGACAAGAGGGTCAGGAACTAATATTAA
>NZ_CABPVS010000004.1:0-174192 GCF_902460845.1 Campylobacter concisus
TTTTAAATTCTATAACCTAGTTTGTCTACTTTTTAAATTTTATAAATTAATAAGCTCATCTAATAGATCTTGTAAAGTAATACTTCTTAAACTATTCTCTAAAGCTTCTTGTGCTTTTAGGAAGTGGTTGGTTAAGAGTCCTTCGATCTTGCTACCGAGCGGGCAGGCTTTAGGTGAGTCAGAGTGGATCTTAAAAAGTTTTTCTTTATTATTTACTGCGTTAAAAATTTGAAGGAGGGTTAGGTGTTGGGGGAGTATTGCTGGCTTGAGATGTAGTGTTTGTGGGGCTGGGGTGTTTAGGCATCAAATAGTTATGTCAAGCATATGATGTTCACTAGGCACTATTTCCTCACTATCTGCTATATCGTCCAAATTTTCCTCGTCACTATCTCTTGAATTTTGTTTTTCACTCTCAAACTCACTTGCCTCTTCTTCATTTTTTTGGCGTTCATGTTCCTTTTCAGGGTCTATTTTATAAGACTCCTCCATCGGACGCACCTCTTTGATCTCTTCACTTTGTTGCGAGGCAAGCTCAGCTGCCATTAAAGACTGCATATCAAATCTAGCTTGTTGATTTGCATGCACTTGCGATACTACTGGGGCATTTTGATTTATAAAGTTACTATTTCCTAAAGGTGTTACTGCCATTTTTAGCCTTTATTTATGATGATCGTTTTGTAGTTTGTGTAAGTGACATTTGCGCCGTTTTCACGTTTTAAATTTTCACGCTTAGTATAGTCTACCTCGTATCTGCCAGCTCCCTTTACACTAAATTCCACGCAGAATTTAGCTGCCATTTTTAGCACATCTTCGGGTACCTTGCTCTTATTTGTTTTGATGATAACGTGAGCGCTTGGGGCGTCTTTTAGATGAAGCCAGATGTCATCTTTTTTAGCAAGATCAAGTAAATTTATATTGCCTTTTTCATTTCTACCAACTAAAATTTTAAATTCTCTAACGTAAAAAATTTCAGCATTTTCACTCACATCTTTTACGTGGCGTTCTCTTTGTTTTGCCTTGTTTTTTGGGCTTAAAATTTCAAGCTCATAAAGACTATTCGCTTCTTTTAAGAGGGATTTTAATCCTTCAAAAAACTCAATCTTTTCGCTTAAATTTCTCTTTTCTATCTCCACGCCAAGGGCTTTTGCTCGAAACTTTTTTGATCTTGTGTAAAATTCATTTGCACTATTTTTTGGTGTATCGCTAAGGGTTAATTTTATCTCGTTGCCATCAAAATCTTTCAGGTAAATTTCTCTCTCATAGCCCTTAAAATTTCCCAAATTTGCAAGCAAAAGCGATCCTAAATTCGCAGATTCCTCACTCTTTCTCATTAGCTCATCTTTGTCTTCAAGTGAGTTTAAAATTTCGCTCATATTATCTATCTTTTTTTGTACGCTTGCAAGCTTCGCCTCTTTTAAACTAGCTATCCTTGATTCATTTACTCTAGTCGCTTCGCTCTTAAAAAACACCTCAAAGTCAGTTATGGGCTCGCACGGTTTTTCCTTGATAGTGATAGCTGGAAGCTCTCTTAAAACTTCGCCAGTTTCTATCTTTCGGTAGCTATTATCAATATGTCTTAACGCTTCGATTATTACGTTGTTTTCATCAGTTATCACGGCGTTTGTAAAGCGGCCAGTAAATTCAAAATAGAGGATGAAATTTTCGCTTTTATATGAGCCACTTTGCGTGCAGGTAAATTTTAAAATTCTATTGTCTTTTAGGCACTCGACGCTTTTTATATGTGAGGCGTTAAAGCGCTTTTTTAGCACATTATCAAAAGGCGCTTGATAAATTTTTGCTTCTTTTTGCTCATCGTCTTTATAAATCGCAGAGCTTGATTTATTTAGATCAAAGATGATCTTCTCGCCATTAAATTCGATTAAAATAGCCATATCATTAATGCGTTTTGCTTGGTTTATCTTTGTAAAATTTGATAAATAATTTGCTATTTGAACTAAATGTGCGTACTTCATGTAGGGATTATATCAGAAATGTTGCAAAAATGTTTTAACAAAAGCTTCATCGCTTTTTGTGACAGAATAGTAAAAATCTGTTTTTATGGTCTTGTTTTTAATTTTGAAAATGCTTCATTTGTAATGTTATTGAAATATAAATTTTTCGTAAATTTTTTCATAAAAATTTAAAATATATTTTTATATAATGATAACTATTTTTATAATATTAAATTTTTTTAAGGGATGATAAATGAATAAATTTCGCATTAGTGCGGTGCTTTGTTTTGCTATTTCTGCTTTAAATGCTGCTGATGTAAGCTTAGATGGCATCAGCATTGAAGATAGCGCAGACGATGGCTACAGAGCCACAACGAGTGAGGTGGGTAAGACAAATACGCCAATTCTTGAGATCCCGCAGACGGTAAACGTCGTAACCCAGCAGCAGCTAAAGGATAAAAAGCCGGAGACTCTAGCCGAGAGCCTTCAAAATGTGAGCGGCGTTAGCTACGGAAACACCACGGGTGGCATCTTTGACTCGATCATAAAGAGAGGCTTTGGCGGCGGACGCGACGGCTCGATCATGCGAAATGGCGTACCCACTAGCGTCATGCATAGCTTTAACAAAACCGTAGAAAGCGTCGAAGTGCTAAAAGGCCCGGCTAGTTTGCTCTACGGCGCGCAAGAACCTGGCGGCATCATAAATATGGTCACCAAAAAGCCAAAATACGACTTCTCAAACGAAATTTGGGCGGGTATCGGCAACCGCAACTACTGGAATACAGGCTTTGATACCACAGGACCTATTGCAGAGAGCGGATTTGCGTATAGATTTATATTTGATACGATGCAAAAGGACTACTGGAGAGAGTTTGGCGAATATAAAAATGTTCTCTTTGCACCCTCACTTTCGTATAAAGGCGATGATTACCGCATAAATTTGGCTTATGCGCACACACGCTCGACCGATCCGATCGACCGAGGCATGTATCTCATTCCAAGCACTGGCAAGCTACTGCCGATAGATAAGAAAAGACGCCTTGACGAGCCATTTAATAAACTAAAAACAAAGCTTGACACGCTAGATGTAAATTTTGAGAAAAATCTCGGCGAAAACTGGCTGTTAAAGGGCGCTTATGCATTTTCTCGTTCAAAGCACGAGTACGGACACATCAGGCTAATGAACGTAAATCTAAATAATGGCACGGCAACTAGGCGAAACGAATACTACGACGGATTTATTCACCGCACACATGCTGGATCACTAAATTTAAACGGCTACGTTAAAACTGGCGAGATAGAGCATAACTTGCTATTTGGTATCGACGCAAAGGAGTACTACCGCTATAGACCAGGTGGCCTAAGAGATACGGGCAATCGCCTAAGCATCAACATATATAATCCTATCTATGGAAGAGTAGGGCTACCAACTGCCAGGGAGTCAAGCATCCAGTATCAAAAGCTAAAAACTATCGGATTTTACGCACAAGATAGCATAAATTTAACTGAAAACTTAATCTACTCTTTAGGAACTAGGTATGAATACTACGACCAAGTAGCTCGTGGCACAACTAGTGGACCAAATAGCACAGATCAGCAAGATGGCAAATTTACGTGGCAAACTGGACTTTTATATCTACTAACGCCTCAGTGGTCGGTCTATACCAACTACGCACAAAGTTTCAACCCGCAAATGGCGATCAGCGGCGACGATATTGGCGACATAAAGCCTGAAGAGGGCAAAAGCGTAGAGCTTGGAACTAAATTTCAAAACGATAGTATAACGGCAAGTGCAGCGGTCTTTAACATCAATAAGAAAAACATCATGCGTACCGTAAATAGCGTAAGTACGCCCGTGGGCGAGGCACGCTCTAGAGGATTTGAGTTTGACTTTAACGGCCGCGTGACGCAAGGGCTAAGCGTGGGCGCTAGCTACGCATATACTAAAACCGAGGTGCGCAAGGATAGCGGCGCGTTTGCCGTGCTAGTGGGCAAACCGCTAGAAGCCACGCCGAAACACCAAGCCAGCCTCTTTGCCAACTACGACTTTAGCCACCTAGGCGCAAAAGGCCTAAGGATCGGCGGCGGAGCGAGGTATTTTGGCTCGTGGTACACCTATTACATGAAGACAGATTTATCTGCAGTACCAGCGGGAACGGCATTCAAGATGGATAGTGCAGTTGTTTATGATGCTTTCATCAGCTACGATACCAAGATCGCGGGCTACGAGACGAATTTCTCGTTTAACGTCAAAAACTTGACCGACAAGCTCTACTATACGTCCTCATCGACCGGCACGCAGGCTAATATCATACCGATACAGCCGGGGTATGCGAGGCAGTTTATGCTAACAGCTAGCGTTAAATTCTAAATTTACTAGGCCTTTTGGCTTAGTAAATTTTCTTTAAATTTAGCAATTTTCGTTAAAATCGCCTAAAATTTAAAGGAAATTTATGAAACAAACCATCACAGAAAAAATATTTTCAGATCACGTTGGCAAAGAGGTAAGCGCAGGAGAGATCATCGAGAGCAAGATCGATATGATCATAGGTAACGACATCACGACGCCTATCTCGATCAAGCAGTTTGAGCGAAGTGGCGCTAAAAAGCTAGCTAACCCAGACGGCTTTGCCATCGTGATGGACCACTACATCCCGACAAAGGACATCCTAAGCGCAAATCAAGCCAAAATTTCACGCGAATTTGCCTACAAACACGACCTTAAAAACTACTTCGACGAAAAAGATATGGGCATCGAGCACGCGATTTTGCCTGAAAAAGGGCTAGTCATCCCAGGCGACGTCATCATCGGCGCAGACAGCCACACCTGTACGCACGGCGCTCTTGGAGCGTTTAGCACTGGCATGGGCAGCACCGACCTAGCTTATGCGATGATCACTGGTAAAAACTGGTTTAAAGTGCCTGAGAGCATCAAAGTAGTCTTTAAAGGCAAGCTTGATAAGCACGTCTATGGCAAGGACCTCATCCTTGAGATCATCCGTCAAATAGGCGTTGATGGTGCACTTTACAAGGCACTTGAGTTTAGTGGCGAGGTGATAGAGGGCCTTAGCATGGATGATAGATTTTCAATGTGCAACATGGCGATCGAGGCTGGCGCAAAGAGTGGTATCATCGCGGTTGATGAGATCACAAAAGAGTTTTTAAAAGATAAAAATTTACGTGATAAACCAAAATTTTTCTACTCAGACGAGGGTGCAAAATACGACAAAATTTTAGAGATAGATGTGACTAATCTTGATCCAGTTATCGCATATCCATTTTTGCCAAGCAACGGCAAGAGCGTAAGACAAGCGGTTCGTGACGATTTAGCCATTGATCAAGCATTTATCGGTTCATGCACAAATGGCCGTCTAAGCGACCTACGTATCGCAGCACAAATTTTAAAAGGCAAAAAAGTAGCTCGCAAGACAAGGCTCATAATCACCCCAGCGACGCAAAAGATCGCAAGAGCTGCCGAGAAAGAGGGCTTAATCGACATTTTCATCGAAGCAGGAGCAGTTGTGAGTAACCCAACATGTGGCGCTTGTCTTGGCGGATATATGGGAATTTTAGGTGCAAATGAGCGCTGTATCTCAACAACAAATAGAAATTTCGTAGGCCGTATGGGCGATAGAACGAGTGAAATTTATCTAGCCAACTCAGCAGTTGTAGCAGCCTCAGCCATAGCAGGTAAAATCGCCGATCCAAGGGACTTATAGGCGTTAGCTTTTAAGTATCTTTGAATGAGTTAGAAATTTTCACACTTCGATAAACTAGATGTTTTATCCTGTGTGAAAAGTTTCGTCACAACATCCAAATCTATCTTGGAATCTTGCCACCCGATTTGTTTATATAATTAAATAAATTTTGAAAGCGCCTCGTATCGCGAGTGTTTTTAACGGAGCTAATAAAAATTTAGCTCAATAGACTAAATTGTCTTATCTTTGCTAAATTTTTACGTAGCTTCTGCTTGTAGTTGCGACCGCAAGGGGCACAAAGTCCTTAACCCATCTCACGATACTTTGCCTTACGTTTTTGACAAGATTTGACAAATTTTTATGAAATTTTTATTTCAATATCTAGTTTTATTTGTGAAATATTAAAGAAATTTGAAAGTATTTGTATGGATTAATTTAACCGGTAAATCCCGCTATTTTTTGCAAATTTACCGGCTTTATTAGCGTATTAAAACGCTGTTATAGTTGCCAAAAGACCAAAGATTATGCCTGGAAAGTTTGCGGCAGAAAGTGGATAGTCTTTTTTAGCTTTTAATAGGCCGTAACTTGTCCAGATTGTGCAGTTTAGCGCAGCCGCTAGTGGCTGTATAAAAGGCGTCTTGTTACCGTCAAGGTTACCCATTATTTGTGGGATGTATGAAAAGTACATAACAACTGATAGGCATGTGCCAATCCAGCCTAAAATTTGTAGATTTTTTTCGCTCATTGCTTCTCCTTAAAATAAAAGCGACATTATATCTTTTTAATCGTAGCAAGCAAATGGAAAAATAGCCATGATTTTTACTGCGATTAAGATGGTTTTAGTAAAATTGAGCATTTTAAAAGGATAAAAATGCCAGATATAGTATATGACAAAGCAAAATGGCACTGGGGTGCGAAAGATGCGCCGACTGATATACCGCATGAAAATGGTGCGACACACATTGCATTTTTCTTTCGCTGGTGCATGGAACACAAATTTTATTCAAAGGAATTTGCGGCAGATTTTGCGGACGATATAGCACAGATGGACGAAAATTTTAACTATCGTCAGTATCTTTTTGACGCTATGGACGGCGTACTTGGAAGCGCGGAGCTAAATACTGCTGGTAAAGCCTTTGCAAAAGCTTACTATACTACTGATCGGACAAAATTTGCCAAAATATATGGTTGGTATTTGCAGGATTATACGGATTTTGTTTCGAAAAAATTTGGTGAAAAATACTTTGATAACGCCTATTTTTATATAGAAAACTCACAAGAAAACTATGCCTTGATCAAAGCTATCATTGATCGTCGCTATGAGGAATTTTTAACAATGAAAAGGGCAAAGCAGGCTTAAAATTTTAAAAGTAGCATAAACAAAAATAAGTTTTTATCGCATATTTTTGGTAGATCAAAGCCGCTTTTAGCTAAATTTAGCCTCATAACTTTCTTAAGGGAAAAGATGCAAACTTGCGTGATTTTAGCAGGTGGCAAAAGCTCGCGTATGGGGCAAGATAAGACACTTTTGCCATTTGGTGGTTTTAAGACGCTTACTCATTATGAGGTTGCGAAATTTAGCAAAGCTTTTGACGAAGTTTATGTAAGCTCAAAATTTGAGAAATTTAGCCCGCCACTAAAGCTTATAAAAGATGAAAATAGCAATAACTATTCGCCAATGCTCGCACTTTACTCCATTCTTAAAAATTTTGATCATAGCATTTTTGTGATACCAGCTGATATGCCATTTTTTGATCTTTCTAGCCTTAAAGAGCTTGTTAAATTTAAAGATGAATTTGATATGGTTGTGGCTAGTGATAATGAGCACATTCACTCGCTTTGTGGTTTTTTTAGCCCAGGGCTTGCCACTTTGGCTCATGAGTTTTATTTAAAAAATGAGCATAAAATCGGACTTTTGAGAAAAAGCTGTAAATGCAAAGTCGTAAATTTTAAAGATAGTGAGCAGTTTTTTAATGTAAATTTCCCTGACGAATACGAAATGGCAAAGAAAATCCAAGAAAAGAAGATAGATGATGAGTAAAATTTTATTGTTTTTAAGCCTTAGTCTTAGTTTTTTGATGGCAAGTGGGCTAGATGATTTTAAAAGAGCACAAGAGCTGGAGCAAAGTGGCGACATAAAGGCTGCGATGCAAATTTATAAAGAGCTAGCCAAAAGCTCTTTAAACGAGCAAAGCGTGATACAAAATGTGCAAGAGAGTGAGCCAGCGCCAAGAGAGGCGAAGCTAAAGCAAGCCGATCTTTTAAGAGAAGATAAAAGTGGTAAAAATTTACAAAATGCACTTGGTATCGAGCTTTATAAATTTAACTACCTTTTGCCAGTAACTTATGCTAAAAATGTGCCAGATGATGAGCGAAAAAGCGTTGAAACTAAGTTTCAAATAAGCCTTGCAAAGCCGTTGTTTTATGACCTATTTGGGCTTAGAGAGAGCCTTGTAGCAGCCTACACGCAGACATCTTGGTGGCAGATAACAAGAACTTCAGCGCCATTTCGTGAAACGAACTATCAGCCAGAAATTTTTCTAAATTTTGCTTTGCCAAAATATTTGGATCAAATAGGTGTTAAAAACCTAAAATTTGGACTTTTGCATGAGTCAAATGGACGAGATGGTAGCAATTCAAGAAGCTGGAATAGAGCTTATGTGCAAAGTGATTTTGTTTTTGGCAAGCTTAGCATTTCGCCAAGAGCTTGGATGGTAGTGGGCAATAAGGGCGATAATAAAGATATATTAAAATACATAGGACACGGCGATGTAAGGCTTAGCTACAACCTTAATGATCACATTTTTAGCCTAATGCTAAGAAATAACTTACATTTTGATAAAACAAATAAAGGTGCTGCTGAAATTTCATATATGTTTCCTATCTTCTCAACAGGAGTTTATGGCTATTTGCAGTATTTTACGGGATATGGCGAGAGTTTGATTGATTATAATAGGCATACCGATAAATTTGGTCTTGGTTTTGTTATTTTAAAATAAGCTAAGAATTTTAAGCTTATAAAATGGCTAAATTTAGGCAAATAATTATAAATTTATTCAAATATGTCAAAAAAATTTAATTAATCAAAAAACTTAAAAATATTAGAAAAAATACAAGCAAATTTTGCTAAAATCTTAAGCAAAATCTCAGAGCAAAGGAGTTTTTATGAGCGGAATCTCACTAATTGTCTGTTTTGTTGTAGCCATCATACTTATGATCGTTATGATCTCTAAGCTAAAAGTGCATCCATTTTTGGCACTTATGAGCATTTCTTTGGTTCTTGCGATCGTCGCAGGCATCGATCTGTCCAAGATCCCAGCTATGATAGGTGTCGGCTTTAGTGGCACATTTAAGAGTATCGGTATCGTTATTATCTTTGGAACGATCATCGGTACCGTACTTGAAAAAACGGGAGCTGCTTTAAAGCTAGCTGATATGGTTGTTAAGCTAGTCGGACAAAAGCGTCCAGAGCTTGCTATGCTCATCATGGGCTGGGTTGTTGGCATTCCGGTATTTTGTGATAGCGGATTTGTCGTTTTAAACTCTATTCGCGAGGCACTTTATAAGAAAATTTCAGCAAGCCCAGTCGCTATGTCAGTCGCTCTAAGTGGCGGCCTATACGCATCTCACGTCTTCATCCCGCCAACTCCTGGCCCAATAGCAGCTGCAGGAACACTTGGTCTTGGTGGAAATTTACTCCTTGTTATCATTATGGGAACAGTCGTTTCAGTGCCTGTTTTGATAGCTGTTTATTTCTTTTCAAAGAGTGTTGGCAAAAGCGTGACTATCAGCGACAAAGATGCTGACGCTACTATCACAGCTAGTTACGAAGAGCTTTTAAAGAAATTTGGCACGCTACCTAGCGGATTTTTGAGCCTTGCTCCTATCATCATGCCTATCATTTTTATGGCGATTGGCTCTATTGTCGATGTTTTAGCAAAACAAGGCATGTTTGATAAAACGGCTCTCTTGCCAAAGATACTTTTATTTTTAGGAAACCCTATCATTGCTCTTGCAATCGGCGTGATCTTTTGCGTATTTTTATTAGTAGAAGCCAGAAAGATAAGAGAATTTGACCACATCACGAACGAATCTTTAAAGATCGCTGGACCGATACTCTTTATCACTGCAGCTGGCGGTGTTTTGGGTAATGTCATCACTGAGGCTGGCTTTGTAAATTTCATAAAAGAAAACGCAACCGCCATAAAAGCGATAGGAATTTTCTTCCCATTCATCATCTCGGCCGTACTAAAAACCGCTCAAGGAAGCTCGACCGTGGCTATCATCACGACAGCGTCTATCATGGGTGCGTTTAGTGCCGACAACTCACTCATGCAAACACTTGGCTTTACGAGTGAAATTTCAGCTGCACTTTGTGTCATGGCGATAGCATCTGGTGCGATGTGCGTATCTCACGCAAATGACAGCTACTTCTGGGTTGTGACAAATTTTAGCAAGATGAGCGCAGAACAAGGATATCGCACACAAACAGCTATGACGTTTATAATGGGCATCGTTGGTATAATTAGCGTTTATATCTTATCTTTGGTGCTTTTATGAGAATTTTAGTTGCGATTGATTCATTAAAAGGCTCGCTTAGCTCTCTTGAAGCGGGCCTTGCTGTAAAAGAAGGACTAGAAGAGATTGGCTGCGAGGTCGTTGTCAAGCCTATCGCAGATGGTGGCGAGGGTAGTGTAGAGGCGATGGCTGATGCACTTGGTGCAAAATTTATAGATACGATAGTTAAAAATCCACTTGGAATTGAAATTTTAGCTAGATATGCACTAAAAGATGACCTTGCCATACTTGAGATGTCAAGCGCTTCTGGCCTTACGCTCATAAACCCAGACGAGAGAAATCCACTAAAGACTAGCACATTTGGTTTTGGTCAGATGATAAAAGATGCCATTGCTAAAGGCGCTAGAAAATTTATCATTGGCATCGGCGGAAGTGCGACAAATGACGCTGGTACAGGCATGCTTAGCGCACTTGGCTTTAAATTTTATGATAAAGATGGTGCTTTACTTGAAGGAAAAGGTGAGAATTTAGCCAAAATTTATGAGTTTACAGATGAAGAGGCACTAAAAGAGCTAAAGGAGTGCGAGTTTTTAATCGCCTGCGATGTAGATAATCCTCTTTATGGTATGAATGGAGCTGCTCACGTTTATGCCCCTCAAAAGGGTGCAAATGGCCGTATGGTAAAAGAGCTTGATGATGGGCTAAAACACTTTGCAACTCTTGTAAAGGAAAAGACTAATAGCAAATTTCACACACAAAAAGGCACTGGTGCCGCTGGCGGGCTTGGCTTTGCATTCGTGGCATTTCTAGGAGCGAAACTTCGCCCAGGCATCGAGATCATTACGCAGACTATTGCACTTGAAGATGAGATCAAAAAGGCTGATCTAGTCATCACTGGTGAAGGCCGTATGGACTTTCAAAGCTCAATGGGCAAGACACCAACTGGGGTTGCAAAACTAGCAAAAAAGTATCATAAGCCAGTGATCGCATTTGCTGGAAGCGTGCAAAAATGTGCCAAAGATTGCCACAAAAATGGGATTGATGCCTATTTTTGTATATTAAATGAGCCAGTGAGTCTTGAAGAAGCGATGAGAAAAGATGTCGCGATTAGAAATTTAAAGATGACAGCGGAGCAAGCCGTAAGACTCTTTAAAATAGCAAATAAACTTTGATGTTTAGCAGGTTGGTAAAATTTTACTAGCCCTTAAATTTGATGATTGATTTATAAAAATGGCTATTGTTGGTTTAAGATATAAATTTAAAGGGTTTTATTAATCTCAAATATCAACTAGAGCTTTAAATTTTTATTCCTCAGCCCATATTTATTCTTAAAATTTGCCATCATTTTTTCATTGTATTTACATGAAAGACGTTTTTAAATCCCAACAAATCTCACTACTAGGTGGACTTATCTAAATTTATAAATCATGTATAAGTTTTCTCATAAAGCTTTTTGTTTATTGTGGCTTTTTACACAAGAAGCAAGATCTACTCTCCTGCTAAATCCTCAGCTACCTTTGCGGCAAGCTTTAATTTGTCACTATCAAAGTGAGTATAAATTCTTGAGGTATTTAAGCTTGCATGCCCTAGAGCTTCTTGCACCAAAACAAGGTCTTTTTGCTTTTTGTAAAGCATCGTTGCAAAGGTGTGGCGCAGCATGTGAGCACCATTTTTCTCTTTTCTAATACCAGCTTTAAATAAAATTTGCTCAACTATGCGGCTAACATAAGCCTGCGTAAGTCTCGTGCCTTTTTTATTTATAAAAAGATAGCCTTCTTTGTTTATGTAGTTTATCGCGATTGCGTTTAGATGAGCTTCGATTAGGTGGCGTTTTATCATTACTATGCGGTATTTGTTGCCTTTGCCACGGATCCTGATGATAAAAAGATCGCCATCTTCGGTGATGTCTTTTCGTTTTAAGTTTAGAGCCTCGCTCACACGAATGCCAGTAAAAATTATCGTTTTTATTATGAGCTTATTGCGATTCGAGTTTTGCTTAAAATCGCTCTCCTCGATCGCATCAAGAAATTTTTTGACCTCATCTTCGCCCATAAACTCAGGCAACTTTTGCCCTTTGTTACCACTCACTCCACCCCAGTTTTTTAAATTTATATCAAAAACATGAGCCTTGCCATCCTCTTCGTTTTGTTTGTCTAAAAATGCAAAGAAATTTATCACTGAGATGCGGTAATTTTTCTTACTAGCATCACTTAGTCCGCCGGTTATGCTAGCTAATATTTCACTTAGCAGCTCTTCGTCGATCTGTTTTAGGCTGCTAAGCTCGTAAAATTTCATCGTTTCATATATTTTTTTAAGTGGATTAAAGTAGGTATTTATGCCGGTAAGCCCTGCGTTTCTCGCGCTTTTTACCAAGCCATCAAGCTGGTCTATGTTTTTTATCTCGCGGCTTAGAGCGAAATTTACACTTGCAAGTGCTTTTGGATCCCTAAGCTCTTTATTCGAAAGTGAGCTTAGCTTAAATTTGACATAGCGAGTGAGCCAAAATATAAATGAGTTTTCAAAACTATCTTTACAATCAAGTGGATATTTCAAACCAATAGCCTTAAATTTTTATTTTGAAAAGTATTATATTTGAAATTTTATGAAATCTACTCTTTTTAAAATTCAACTATAAAAGCTTAAGCAAATATCCATTTTCAACGGCTTCAAGCTTATATTTATGCATCTTATCAAGCTCTAAAACCACTCTGAAATATCTATCATGCCAGCCTATGATCACATTTTTAAAATATTCATTTTCAAGTTTTAAGCTCTTAGTTTTAAAGCTTCTTGGCGGCCTTGCAAAGTCAAGCACGATCTTATTTTTCTCATAAGCAAAATGCTTTAAATTTTTAGCTTTTGTAGCGATTTTTAGCTCTTTGCTGTTGGCTAGAAAGCTTATAAAACCTAGAAATTTAACATCTTTTCCATTTTTTACATTATCAACTGGTTTTGTACTAGGCTCAATCTTTATCTCGACTACCTTTTGTTCAGGCTTTATGTTAGTTTCTTTTGCTTTATCTGTGCTAAGATCGATCACTACAACATTTGGAGTTGGCATATCTGAAGTTTTATTTCTATCTTTGTTTGAAATTTTAGTTTCATTTTTTTCTATTATTACAGGAGTGCTTACTTTTTGGCTAGGCATATTTGCCATTGTGACCGAAACATCTAGCTTTTTTGCCACGATTGGTTCTGGATTTTTTACCTTATTTAAAGCAAATTCATCGCTGTAATCGATAGTTTTATTTATATCAGCTAGTCTTTTTTCCTTTATAGTGCCGTCATTTGCTCTATATCTTATGGTGACATCTAGTAAAAGTGCCGCATCGCTTGGAAATTTAAACGAAAGAGAATCAAATCTATCAAATTTTTCTATGATATTTGTTGTCATAACGCTTGTATTTAGCTCGCTAATAGGCATAAATGGGTTCTCTCTAGCAAAGACGCTTATTGCAAATATAGATAAAACTAACCAAAATTTTTTCATCATTCCTACTTTTTATTAAAGTCTGGCTCAAGGCCTTGTAATTCAAAATAATCTTTTTGCAGACGCGCGTTCATTTTTTTTAAAATTTCCACGTCTTCGCTAAGCCTCTCTTTTTTACTTTGAAGGCTTAGCATAACATCAAGCGAGCGTTTGCCAAACATCATATTGCCTACATAAAAAGCAAACATAGCCACACAAATGGTGGCTATGACGTAGCGTAATGTCGGTCTAATGTATTTTAAAATTTTATGAAATATGCCATCAGTGTTGCCATATTCGTCTAAAATTTCGCTCAAATATTATCCCCCAAAAACTCTCCAGCCTCAAGTTCGATCTCGAGCAAACGGTTGTATTTTGCGTTGCGCTCGCTTCTTGAAGTAGCACCTGTCTTTATCTCGCCAGTATTTAGTGCGACTGCAAAGTCAGCGATGAACGCATCTTCGCTCTCGCCGCTTCTGTGACTCATTATGCAGCGATAGCCGTTTCTTTGAGCAAGGCGGACGGTTTGCATAGTTTGAGTGACTGAGCCTATTTGATTTGGCTTAATTAATATTGCATTTGCGATGTTTTTCTCGATGCCCTCGCGTAAAATTTTCTCATTTGTAACGAAAAGATCGTCACCAACTAGCTGCACCTTGCTGCCAAGCCTTTTTGTAAGCTCAGCCCAGCCGCTCCAGTCGTCCTCGCTAAGGCCATCTTCGATAGAGAATATCGGATATTTTTCACAAAGTTTTTCGTAGTAGCTAATGAGTTCATCGCTGCTAAATTTCTTGCCCTCAAGCTCGTATTTGCCATCTTTATAAAGCTCACTTGAAGCTACATCAAGCGCTAGTTTTATCTGGCTGCCTAGCTCATATCCGGCCTCTTTTACAGCTTGTGAGATAAGCTTTAGTGGCTCTTCGTTGTCTTTTAAATTTGGAGCAAAACCACCCTCATCGCCGACAGCGGTGCTGTGGCCAGCTGCGTTTAGGATAGATTTTAGCTTGTGATAAATTTCAGTTGCAGCTCTTAGTGCCTCACTAAATGTGCTAAAGCCAAATGGCATGATCATAAATTCTTGGAAATCAACGCTATTATTTGCGTGTGCACCGCCATTTATGATGTTAAACATCGGCACTGGCAAGATACTAGCGTTTGCACCGCCAAGATAGCGGTAGAGTGGGATATTTAGGCTCTTTGCAGCTGCGCGAGCTACCGCCATAGATACGCCAAGGACTGCGTTTGCGCCTAAATTTGAGTAGTTGTGCGTGCCATCAAGCTCAAGCATCTCTTCATCGACTGCCTTTTGATTGTAAGCATCAAGACCGATTATCGCCTCGGCTATCTTTTCATTTACGTTTGAAACAGCCTTTAAAACGCCCTTGCCAGCATATCTCTCGTCTTTGTCGCGAAGCTCAAGCGCCTCACGCTTGCCGGTGCTTGCGCCGCTTGGTACGATCGCGCTTGCCTCGGTTCCGTCACTTAGTCTAACTGTCGCACGAACTGTTGGGTTGCCTCTGCTGTCTAAAACCTCGTGAGCTTCTACATCTTCAATAAATACCATTATTCATCTCCTGCTTCGTTTGTGTCGTCGTCTTCGTCTTTTGCGCCGCTGCTTATTAGGTGATCGATCCCCATTGAGCCTTTTATCGCCGCTACTATTTCATCAGAAATTTCTGGATGCTCTTTTAGGTAGGCTTTGGCGTTTTCTCTGCCTTGACCTAGTTTTTCGGCCTTGTAGCTAAACCACGCACCTGATTTGTCAATGATGTCGAGTTTTACGCCATAGTCGATGATCTCGCCCTCTTTGCTCACACCCTCGCCAAACATAATGTCAAATTCAGCCACTTTAAATGGAGGCGCGACCTTGTTTTTAACCACTTTTGCTTTTGTCCGGTTGCCGATAGGCTCGTCGTTTTGTTTAAGTGTAGCTATCTTTCTTACGTCTATTCTTACAGATGAGTAAAATTTAAGTGCATTACCGCCAGTTGTAGTCTCTGGCGTGCCATATCCCATCATACCGATCTTCATACGAATTTGGTTGATGAAGATAACAGTTGTTTTCATCTTGCTTAAAATTCCAGTTAGCTTTCTAAGCGCCTGGCTCATAAGTCTAGCTTGCAGACCAACGTGCTGATCGCCCATATCGCCGTCTATCTCGCTCTTTGGAGTAAGTGCGGCGACGCTATCAACTACGATAAGATCGACTGCACCGCTTCTTGCAAGCGTCTCAACGATCTCAAGTGCCTGCTCGCCAAAATCTGGCTGAGAGACGTAAAGGTTGTCGGTATTGACGCCTAAATTTGAAGCGTATTTTACGTCTAGTGCGTGCTCTGCATCGACAAATGCACAAATTCCGCCAGCTTTTTGCGCTTCAGCGATGATGTGAAGCGTGAGCGTTGTCTTACCAGAGCTTTCTGGTCCATAGATCTCTATGATCCTGCCTTTTGGGACACCGCCTATGCCAAGAGCTAGATCAAGCCCTAGCGAGCCAGTCGGTATCGACTCGATCGCCTCAACTTCTTTGTCGCCAAGTCTTAAAAGCGTGCCTTTGCCAAAAGCTTTATCGATCTGCTTTAGTGCAAGCTCGAGCGCCTTTTTCTTGTCCGCTTCGCTCTCCGGGATAGCTATCTTTTTATCACTATCTTTTTCTTTTGCCATTTTTTACCTTATAGTTGAAATTTGGCTTGATTTTATCTAAAAAGAGATGAATTTTACTTGATTTACTCGCAAATTATAATATTTTCGCCAAGCAGTGCAGCGCTATCAATAAGAGCAAAAAGCTGCTCTTTTTCAAACAAAAATCCATAAATTTGATCTTCATTTTTTAGTATCGCAAGCTTAAGCGGCTTTGCAAGTGAGCTTGCGCAAAGCGTGAGAAAGACTTCATCGATATGATTTTGTGAAATTTGGGGTTTGGTTTTGAAATTTCCATCTTTTATAAAAGAGAGAAATTCCTCTTGTGAGGTGGATTTATTAAATTTAAAAATTAGTTTTTCTTTTAAGGCTTCAGCCAAAATTTCATCAAATTTAACTAGGTCGATATGATCTTTTACGCCTAAAATTTTGGCAAAATTTAGCAGATTTTTATCATAACTAGTCACGTTTTTCTCATGCTCGCTTTGCGCCTTTTTAGCCCTATAAATGGCGTAAAACCCAATAGCTATAAATAAAAATGAAAGGGTAAAAACTTCGCTCAAAAACTCACTCATCATTGTCCTTATAAAATGCAAACTTCAGTCTTAAGCTCTACGCCAAATTTCTCTAAAACTCTAGTCTTTGCCAAATTTATAAGGCTAGTGGCGTCCTCAAAGCTTGCGTGGTTAAAATTTATCAAAAAATTTGCGTGCTCTTCGCTAAATTTCGCTCCGCCGATCGCGTATCCCTTTAGTCCAACCGCCTCAAGCAGCGCCCCTGCAAAGTGCCCTTCAGGATTTACAAAGCAGCTGCCAAAGCTAGCTCCTTTTGGTTGATTTGCCCTTTTTGCACTTATAGCTTCAGATATGCCCGCGTCAAAGCCGCTAGAAAGCTTAAATTTAGCTCCCAAAATGGCCTCATCTATGCCGCTATGTCGGTAGCTAAATTTTATCTCATCTTTGCTCACCCAGCCACGAGCCAGACGCACATGTGTGAGGTTATTGCTTATGCTAAATTTAAGCAGTCCAGCGTTCATTTTTATAAGTCCGCCAAGTGTACCAGGGATATTTTTTAAAAACTCTAGGTGAGCTATGTTGTTTTGTTTACAGAAGTTATAAATTTTGGCTGATTTTGTCGCAGCACCTATCTCAAGGTAAATTTTATCGCCTAAGCGTTCTAAATTTATATAGTCAAAACTCTTGCCGAGCATCGCCATTTTGGGAGGATTTGGCGAGATAAGAAGGTTGTTACCTCCGCCTATCATCACAGCGCCTAAAAAGTGAGGCGAGCTTAGATCTTCAAGGCTATTTATCTCGAAAATTTCATGCACACCGCCTATCCTAACTGAGGTAAATTTAGAAAAGTCAACAAGCCTCGTCACTGGATAAATTCCGGTATAAAATCAAGCATGCGAGTGGTAAATTCAACCATCATCGAGATCATCCAAGGCATCAAAAATATGATGACAACGACGACTAACAAGATTTTTGGCACGAAGCTTAGCGTGGTTTCGTTTATCTGCGTGGTCGCTTGAAAAATGGAGATGATAAGACCTGCGATTAGGCCACTTAGCAGCATCGGAAGGCTGATATAAAGGGCGATCTTAAAGGTTTCAACTCCAAGCGAGACAAGCGTACTTTGCATCAGCTAAACCTTACTTCGTTGTATTCAGTTGGAATTAGGTAGTCGTTTACGTCGATTGGCTTTTCAAAAAAGCCTTTATCGTAGCCTATTTGATAGAGCTTATTTAGCGCTTTTAGCTGCGTTTCGTTCATGCTTATTGACTCGTCATTTGCGTATAAATTTAGATACGTTTTAAGCTCATCTTTGCCAACTCTGATGAGGTTTCGCTCCATTAGCATGTGAGATAAAAATGGCTTGTGCGAAGTGGCGATCCTAACGGCCTCGCTAAGCACTCTCTCGCACTCGATCGCGTCGGTTATGGGCAAACTTCGTCTAAGCGCCATGCCACCAAGTGGAAGCGGTAAATTTTCGCCGTTTAGCTCGCTCCAGATGTCCCAGATCTCACGCTCTACGCAGAGCTGATCTGAGAAATTTAAGATACTTTCATGTATGAGCACGCCAGCATCGACCTCGCCGCTAAGCACGGCATTTTCGATCTCTAAGAAGTTTTTGTAAACGATCCTCGCCTCTGGGTAGGCTATGCGAAAGAGTAGGGCATTTGTCGTGTTTTTGCCAGAGAGCGCGACCTTAAAATTTCGCTTTAGTTGCTTGCCTTTTAGCTTGATAAGCTTTGGGCCATAGCCTTTGCCAAAGCTCACTGCGCAGCGTAAAAGCGCATACTCGTCGCAAATTTTTGGATAGAGTGCAAAGCTGATCGCTGTTGCCTCGTAAGTACTTTTTAGCGCTTCCTCGTTTAGCGTTTCTATATCAAGCGCCTTTGATGTGAAGGCTAAATTTTTACTGCTAACCCAGCCAAATTTGACCGCGGCATACATGAAAATATCGTCAGCATCAGGCGAGTGAGCGACGTTTATGTTCTTGAAATTTTGCAAAGACGATCCTTTTTTTGATTACGCCATTTTAATGAAATTTATTTAAAATAAAGTTTTAAGGGCGGTTTTTAAACGATTTTACCAGCTTTGCCTCTTTGAAATTTAGCACGTATTTCACGTCTATAGCGTCTTTAGCACCCTTTCTTCGTGCTAGGATCGTCGAGTAAAACGGATGCTTAAGTTCAAGCATCTTAAGCAGTTTTTTATCGCTATCTTCTTTTTTTATATTTTCAACGATTATTGTCGTTAAAAATTTGCCCTCAATCTCGTAAAATGGCCAGACTATCACGCCAGTATCGTTTGTTTTAAAGTCATTTATTTTAGACTTTTTTGGGATATTTAGCATGGAGATGATCTTTTTATAAGGAATTTTTGTGTTTTGCACCGAGATCACCTTTACAAGCAGGTCCTTTTTGACGCCGAGGCCATTTTGGCTAAAGCGGTAAACTCCGTCTTCAAGGATACCAGCCTTTTCAAAGGCATTAGCGTAGTTTGCGGCGGTGCAAACGGTTAGAAAAAGCGCTAGAAACGTTAAAATTTTTATAAATTTCATCTTTTCTCTTAAAATTTCACTCTCTTTAGCCTATCTGAAGCGAAATTTTTCCTACCAAATTTTGCCTCATCTTTGCCGTTTAGCTCGACTAGATCGCCTGTAAAGCCACAAATGTCATTTTTAACAAGATAACTTCCCACGCCATAAGTATCAACCGGCGTGTTATGAGCTTCAAAATCTTCCATAATCTTAGGACTAAAACCTGAGCTAACAACGATTTTGACGTATTTAAAACCAGCTTTATCAAGCGCCTCTCTTAGGGCAAATATAAGCTCCTTGCAAACGCCATGTGGGTCAAATTTACTCGTATCTTTGCCTTCAAAATACTTATCTATCAAATTTTTACTAGTATCGACTCTAACCGCGCCAAGCCTCTCTTTTAAGGCATTTGCAGCCTTTAATGCGTCTGTAATCACGTCGTTGTTATAATCAACCAATGCCGTGATCTGCTCGTTTTCAAAGGTTTTAGCGTAAATTTGGCAAGCCTTCACCACATCTCCGCCACACATTTGAATGAGTGCGTGAGGCATGGTGCCACCACCTTTTAGCCCTGTAAGCTCGCCCTGAGCATCTGTGGCGACCTTTTTGATGCCGCCGATAAATGAAGCATATCCGTCGCCTGGCTGCGTGCAGATGTCATCTTGCCTGTCTGCCATGCTAAAGACGTCCTTACCATTTGCCGCTTTTATCACGTCTCTAGAGTTTGTCGCCACGCAGCTTCTTCTAGTAAGTGTCGCGTCGATCACGTTTTCTAAAAAGCCAAAATTTTCATACTTGCCGCTTATCTTTAAAACTGGCTCGTTTGCATTTATGATATCGCCATCATCAAGTGCGTAAATTTCAAGCTCGCTTGGGTTTTTGGCAAATTTATTGACTATCGCTAAAACCTCGTCGATACCGCAAAGCACGATATCATCACGCCTTTGGAAAAACTGCATCGTCACGTGCTGATCTGGCAGGTTTTGCTTAATTATCTCATTTACTTTTAGAAAGTATTTCGCCGTGAAATAGCCCTCGCCGATCCTTTGATCTAGCCTAAAAGTCTTATCTGTTAGCCTTTTTATTTTGCCTTGCATCTTTAGCTCAAGTTCGTTCATATTTGTCCTTTTTTTATCGTGATTATAGCATTTTGGTAGAAAAGTAAAAATTATAAAAATATATTTTAAGAATGTATAAGAGTATATTTTATAAAATCTTGAAATTTTACTTTTAAAGGAAAAATATGAAAAAGTTCTTACTTTTAATGGTCGCAATTTTTGCATTTGGCAATGAAAATTTGCTAGTAAGTGCTGGTGGCGGATATAAAAAGATAGTCGAAGCAGTCGCGCAAAATCTCAAAAAAGATGGCGTAAATATCGACACTTCTTTTGCGAACATCACAGCTATCATGGCTCAGGCAAAAGAGGGAAAAACTGACGTGATAGTAGGCGATGAGGACTTTTTAAAAAAATCTGATCTAAAGATCGCTGAGTATGTAAATTTAGGCTCAGGCGCTTTGGTGCTAGCTACCAAAAAAGGTGTAAAAATTGAAAAAGCTGAAGAGCTAAAAGCTCTTTCTAAGATCGCTATGCCAGATGCTGTAAAGACGGTTTATGGCAAAAGGGCGAATGAATTTATGCAAAAAGCGAATTTAAGCAGCGAGCTAAAGGATAAAATTTTAGCAGTTGCTGGTGTGCCACAGGTCGTTACATATATATTAAACGGCGAAGTTGATGCTGGATTCATCAACCAAACTGAACTAAATGCACACAAAGATGAATTTGGTAGTTTTGTCTTGATAGACAAATCGCTTTACGCTCCAGCAAACATCGTGGCTGCGAAGCTTGAAGGATGCGATAAAAAGGCTGATTGTGAGAAATTTTTAACTGAGCTAAAAAGCGAGAGATCAAAAGAAATTTACACTAAATTTGGCATAAGATAAGGCTAAATTTGCAAGAGCTCTCTTGGCTATTTGATCCACTATTTTTAAGTGTAAAGGTCGTTTTGTGCCAAGGGGCTTTGCTTATCGTTTTTGGGCTGGCTTTAGCTTATCTTTTGGCCTTTTATAAAGGTAAACTTAGAGCCATTTTAGAGATGATCGTAACTTTTCCACTCATCTTTCCGCCCATTGCTACTGGATTTTTACTGCTTTGTCTGCTTGGCAAAAATGGCATCGTCGGCAAGGCTTTAAATTTAGAAATTATTTTTAGTTTTAAGGCTCTTGTGTTAGCTGCTTTTATAGCTTCGCTACCACTTTTTGTAAAGCCTGTCGCATCTGCTCTTGGCTCACTTTCAAAAAGCCTAAGTGAAGCAGCATATAGCCTTGGAAAAGATAAATTTCAAACAGCTATTTTCGTGCTCTTCCCATGTGTTGCAAAAAGCGTAGCAGCGGCTTTTATCTTAGCGATTTCGCGTGGGCTTGGCGAGGTTGGCATAACACTTATACTTGGCGGAAATATAATAGGAAAAACCGACACTATCTCGCTTGCCATTTATAATGCCGTATATGATGGTAAAAGCGATGAGGCTCTAGTTTTAAGCCTTGTTTTGGTTGTATTAAGCTTTATTTTGTTTGGGATTATAAATTTGCTTGATAAAAGTAAAATTTAATACAAAAAATGGCGAGAGGATGAGAGAATCGAACTCCCCACCAGACGGTCAACCGCCCAGTCATCGGGTTTGAAGCCCGTGAGCATCACCAGATTACTTTATCCTCCGTGCGCGTTATTCTAGCAGATTTAGATAAATTTTAGCCCATTTTCTATAAACTTTTTGAAATTACAAAAGGATTTCTAATTTTAAAATTTAGCATTTTTGCATTTTTGGCTCTATTTTTTTGCTCTTGTTCTTCGGTTCTTTCTCCAGCAACTGCACCGCTAAATGTATATGATGCGTACTCTATTTCACGCGATAAACGTGGTATTTACTCGATCACAAGAGATAAATTTATACAAAGCAAATTGCAAAGCAAAATTTTATTTTCAAAAGGGCTTAGCAATATTGATATCGAGATTGAGGTCTTTTACGGAGATGCCTATCTGATAGGACTTGTTGATAGTAAAGAGCTTGAAGATAAGCTAGTAGAACTAGCCAAAAGTACAGATGGTGTGCGAAAAATTTATACCTATCTTCGTATCAAGAAGCCAGAATATCCATGCGATAGTCTAAAAATTCTTGCAAACTTAAAACAAAATCTTTTTAAAGATAGTATAGTTGAGGGCACAAATGTGCGTGTTAGCATAGTTGGCTGCGATGTCGTATTTAGTGGCGTAGTTGATAGCATTGAGCAAGAAAAACATGCTATTTGGTATGCTAAACATATTGACGGCGTGGCCGATGTCTACTCGTTCATCAAAGTTATCAAATAAATTTAGCTTAAATATCGCTCTTTTTTACAAAGCTTGCTATTAGACTTGGTAAGATGATTAGCGCGCCAAGAAGCATAAAAACCATAACAAGATCGGTTAGTAAGCCAAAATATATGGTTGGAATAAAATTGCTAGTTATCATCACACTAAAGCCAAGAAAAATGGTGAAGGATGTGTAATACATCGCATATCCGATGCTTGCGTGCGCGACTTTAATGCTCTCAAAAACGCTTTTTGTAAGCATTTCTTCTTTAAAGCGGTGGATGTAATGGATAATATCATCAACGCCGATACCTATACTAATGGCTGCGATCGTGATACTCATCACATCAAGCGGAATGCCAAAAAACCCCATCACACCAAAGAGTGTGCAAAGCGGGATTAAATTTGAAACTATTGCAATGGTTGCTAGCTTTATACTCCTAAAGATAAAGCAAAATATGACAAAAAGTATAGCGACAGTTAGCCCAAAAGTATCAACTTGCGAGCTAAGTAAATTTTGAAGCATATTATTATAAAGCACCATCATGCCGGCAACTTCTATGCTTACATTGTCATTTTTAGTAAGCTGTGCTAGCCCTTCTCTAAGCTCCTTTAGAAATAAATTTCGTCTAAGCTCAGAGTCACTATCGACGATCCTCATACTAAATCTAAGCTCATCATTTTCAACGCTTACATAAGGACTTAATAAGATATTTTTATAATTTTGTGGCAATTTCTCATACATCGCAGCTAATAAAAAATCATCACTCGTGCCGTTATTTAGCTCTTTTATGGCTTTTATAAGGGTTGCTAGCGAGCTTACATGTCCGACAAATTTTTGCTCTTTTAAATAGTCGTGAATTTTCTCAGCAACCCTTGTATGATAGCTATTAAACCAGTATTTTGCATCCTTGGCATTGCTTTCAAACTCATTTTCAAACTCATCTTGCTCGGTATTTTTATCTTGTTTTTGTTCTTTAAATTTCACTATCACATCAACTGGTATCGTGCCGCCAAGTTTGGTATCAATGACTTGCATTCCTTGGCGAATTTCTGTGCTTTCTTTAAAGTAGCCAATGAAGCTATTTTCAACCTTTATCTTGCTGATACCATAAATGCCAAAACAGACAACTAGAGCGCAAACTACGTAGATAATCTTTCTTGAGTTTAGAGCTAAATTCGCGCAGTATTTTGCAAATTTAAAGCTATTTTCAAAGGTTCTAATAGGAGCTAATTTTTCTAAATTTACATTTATTGCACCAAATAGCAAAAACGCAAGCACAAGCGAAACGCTAATGCCAGTACTCATCATAATGCCAAGCATGATAACTGGCTTTATGTCAGCACTCATAAGCGAGCTAAAGCCAATAACCGTGGTAAATATCGCCCAAAAAGATGGAGAGAATTTATCACGAAGCGTTAGATAAATTAGCTGATTTTGGCTATATTTTGGATGCTTTGCGTAAAATTCTCTATAACTAACGACAAGATGAATCACAGTTGAAATGGTAATGATGAGCTGAAGTGCGATGTAGTTTGAGCTAATGACCGTCACTTCCCAGTCAAATATACCAAAAATTCCGGTCGTAAAAATGGCACTTATGGCACATATAAACATCGGCAAAACTATCCATCTAACCTGCCTGAAAAATAGCCATAAACTAAAGCTAAGAAGAGCAAGTACGCTTAAGCCATAGACCAAAAGATCGCTCTTTATAAAGCCTATCATATCATCAGCGATCATATTTGCACCGCCTAAGAATAGCTCGTCATTTGCGTTAAATTTAGCTATGGTTGCTTTTATAGCCTCAAGGTTTTCGTGATCACTTTTTCTAAGCTCATCTCGGTAGGCTTTAAACTCATAGGCAAGAGCCTCTAGCTTAAGTCGCTCAGCTTGTGTGATCGTACCGTTTGACTCTTTTTGGCTAAGTAAATTTCTTTCATTTACAAGCTCATTAAATTTCTCATCTTGTTTTAAATTTAGAGCAATCGCTGTTGTTTTTAGATCTTTGCTTATCAAATTTCCGCTGTAAATCGGACTTTTGGCAAACTCAAACTTTGCTTTTGAAATATTTATATCTTTATCTTGCAGCGTTGGGGTATGATCTAAGATACCAGTAATCCCGCCTTTTACACTATTTAAAAGCGGAATATTTATTATAGAGATGACGCTATTTACCATATCATTTTTAGCTAGTTCATTGCCTAAATTTTTGGTAAGTTCTAAATTTTTAGGTGAAAAAAGATCATCTTTTGGAGTAAAAGCGACCACTAAAAATCCGGGTGAGTCGTAGCGTTTGGCTATCTCTCTATAAGCTTTTAAGTCAGGATCATGCTCAAGCAGTAGCGTTTCAGCTGACGCATCAACGCTAAGCTTGGTGCTAAGATAGCCAAAAACTACGCTTAAAGCTAAAATTAGAGCAATAATAAGCTTGTTTTTGGCAATGATAAATTTAAAAATTTGTCGCATTAAGGGTTGGTTTTATTTTGATCAGGCAAAACAGCTTCATTTAGCTTTTGTAAAAGAGTATTGAAATCAGCGTTATTTAGCACATCTCCAAACTGACTTCTATAAGTTTGAATGATGCTTACACCAACGATATCAAGATCATAAATGAGCCAACCACGCTCTTTAGCGTCATAAAATTTATAGACAAATTCGTAGCTCTTGCCATCATTTACAAGCTCAGATGTTAGCCAGTATCTATTTTTTTGAGGTTCGCTCTCGCCAGTTATATGTATCTCTTGATCTTTGTACCCTAAAAGTTTATCTATGTATGAGCTTTTTAATTTTTGCTCAAATGCTGCGTCAAATTTAGCCTGCTCATCGCTACTTAGGCTATTGTAACGTTTGCCAAGGCTTATCTTTGCCATTTGCTTATAGTCAAAAAATGGATCAAGAAGAGCAAAAATTTCTTTTGTCTTTGCATTATTGTCTAAATTTGTATCTTTTAAAATTTCAATAACCTTTGTTGTTTTCATCTCTACTTCAGGCTTGATCTGCTCTTTTGAAATAGCAAAAAGGCTAGTTGTAAAAAGTAAAATCATAGTTAGAATTTTTAAAATTTTCATATTTACTCCTTGATAAGCTTATCGCGTCTTTGCTCGTAAGCATCGCGTAAAAATGGATAAAGATCAATAGCATCTTTTCTTAGTTTTTCATAAGCAATTGGATCTTGTGAAAAGCTATTAAACGCTCTATATGACTTTATGCCAGTTGATAAAAGTATAGGGTCAACGTAGCTAATAGGATCAGCAAAATAATCTCCGACCATACCACCAGTATCTCTTAAATTTGATGGTCCAATAAGTGGCCAAACGATATGAAAACCGCTGCCAAGCCCCCAATATCCAAGCGTTTGTCCAAAATCTTCATCGTGAGCTTTGAGATTGTAGTATTTTGCTCCGTCTGTTAGTCCGCCAAAGCCAATTATCGTATTTGCTAAAAATCTTAATGTCTCTTCGCCAGCGTTTTGAAATTTAAACTGAAGTAAGTTATTTACAAAGCGAACTGGAAAAAGCAGGTTATCAAAGAAATTTGAAACCATTGTTCTAGCTGTTTTTGGCACAACATAGGCATAGCCTTTTGCCACCGGAGTTAGCATATTTACATAGATAAAGTCATTTGCATGTGTCATCATTCTATTGTAGCCACTAAGCGGGTCAAAAACATCTTTTCTTGCTTCAAATTCAACATCAAATTCGTCGCTTTCGCTATTTGTATTTATGTCCGTATTAGCACAGGCTAAAAGCAAACTAAAAAAGATAGAAAGCAAAAATTTCATACTAAGCCTTATTTTTATTTATAAAATGTAGCTCGATTTTATCTTTTAAAAACTTTACAAGAAATTAAGAGAAATTTATAAATTGGCTTAAATCTTTAAGCTTAAGGATTAATATAATTAGATATACTTCACAAATTATTCTCTAATATAGTAAAGGTAAAAATTTTGAAAGCAGATATAAATTTAGAACTATTTTTAGGCGAAGATACACAGGTTTTAGCTAAGCATATTACATTATTAAAGGCCATAAAAGAGACAAAAAGCATCACAAAAGCAGCAGAACTGGTTGGTATATCATACAAAAATGCTTGGGACTGCCTTGATACGATAAATAACAAAAGTAGCAAGCCACTTATTATTAGGGCTGATGGAAATAAAAAAAATAGTGGCTCTGAGCTAAGCGAGTATGCCAATAAACTGATAAAAATTTATGATGCCATTCTTGAGACTCAAAAGGATTTTTTGCAAAAAATTTGTCAAAAAGTAGATTTTGAGGATGTAGATATTATAAATCTTCAAAGAATGAATATGAACTTAAGTGCTAGAAATCAGCTCTCATGCGAGATTATTGGCATAAACCGCGGTGCGGTAAATTCTCAAATAGTTGCAAAACTAAGTAATGGCTGTACGCTTGAGTCAAACATTACAGTCGAGAGTGAGAAAAATTTAGGACTAAAAGTTGGACAAAAAGTTATTTATATTTTTAAAGCTCCAGCTGTTATTTTGGCTAAGGATCTAGATATAAAAATAAGCACAAAAAATCAACTAAAAGGCGAAGTGATCGAAGCAAAGATAGGTGCTGTAAATGCTGAAATCACTTTAAAGCTAAGCGATGAGCAGACTTTAACTGCCATCATCACAAAAGATAGTGCTATCCAGATGAAGATAGGTGTTGGCGATACACTTTTAGCAATAGTAAAATCATCACAAATCATCATAGGAGTTTAAATGAGAAAAGTTTTTAAATTTTTATGTGTGGCAGCTTTGCTTGCCATAAACGCACTTGGTGCTGAAGTAAATGTATATGCTGCAGCAAATACGACATATGCATTTCCAGAGCTTATAAAAGAGTTTAATAAGCTTCATCCAGATGCTAAAATCAACCTAACTCTTGGCGCAAGTGGCGGTCTTGTTACACAGATACAAAACTCAGCTCCAGCTGATATATTCATGGCTGCTGATATGGGCTTTGCTCAAAAAGCTTATGACACAGGATTTGCAGTAGCTGCTCCAAAAGTTTATGCACAAGGCGCTGTTGCTATTTTTTCTATTAGAAATGTTGATTTCAAAAAAGGTATCGAAGTTGTTCGTGGCTTAAAAGCGATCTCTATCGCAAATCCACAAACAGCACCGTACGGTAAGGCCAGCATAGAAGCACTTAAAAATGCAAAGCTTTATGACGAAGTAGAAAAAAATATCGTCTATGCTCAAAAAATTTCTGAAACTCTATCTCAAGCATTAAGTGCTTCTGATGTAGGTTTTATCGCTGCTAGTGCACTTTTTGATGAGAAAATGTCAAAATACAAAGAGGGCGTTAATTACATATTTGTTCCGCAAGAGCTATACACTCCGATCGATCAAGGCATAGTTCTTCTAAAACATGCTGATAAAAATGATGACGCAAAAGCATTTTACGAGTTTATCTTGGGTGATAAATCAAGAGAAATTTTTAAGAAATTTGGCTATAACGTCCCAGCTAAATGATAAAAGCAAAGATCGTTGGAATTTTAACCAAAGATGATGTCAGCTTATTTGAGCTAAAGGGTCTAAATTTAGAGGCGAATTTATTTATGCTAGTCTTAAATGAGGCTAGCAAATTTGCCTTAAATGACGAGATCGGTTTAGGTTTTAAAAGCTCAGATGTCGTCTTGGCAAAAAATAAACTTGACACTAGCTCGCTTGAAAATGAATTAAAATGCATGGTAGAGGCTATAAATTTTGGTGAAGTTTTAAGCGTTGTTAGCCTAAAGTGCGATCAAATCCACTTCGAAGCCATCATTTCAAATCACGCTTTAAAAGCATTAAATTTGAGCAAAAATGATAGTGTTTTTGCCTATATAAAATCTACTAGCATTCATATAAGTACTCAAAAATGATAGAAATTTCTTGTAAAAAAGAGCTAAATGGCGGCGATGGCAAATTTATGCTTGAGGCAGATCTTAGCTTTGAAAATGGCGATTTTGTCGCACTTTACGGAGCAAGTGGTGGCGGAAAGACCACTATTTTAAGGTTGATTGCCGGTTTTGAAACACCACAAAGCGGATTTATAAAGGTTGGTGATAAAATTTTCTTTGACGATAAGATAAATTTAGCTCCACAAGAACGAAATATCGGCTTTTTATTTCAAGACTACGCACTTTTTGAAAATATGAATGTCTTTAAAAATTTACTCTTTGCAAAAAATGATCTAGCTCTAGCGAACAAGCTTCTTGATATTTGCGGCCTAACAAGTCTAAAAAATGCAAAAATTAGCACTCTTTCTGGCGGTCAAAAGCAACGCGTTGCTTTGGCTCGTGCGGTTATGAGAAAGCCTGAAATTTTACTACTTGATGAGCCGTTAAGTGCGCTTGATAATGCTATGCGTGAGAAACTTCAAGACTATTTACTAGCACTTCATGATGAGTTTAAGATGAGCATCATTTTAGTAAGCCATGATATCGCTGAAATTTATAAGCTTTGCAATAAAGTCTTTGTCCTTGAAAATGGAAAAATTTCAAGATCAGGTAGCGCAAGTGAGATATTTTTAAAGAGTGCAGGATCGCAGAAATTTGCCTTTAATGCTAAAATTTTAGAGATAAAAAAACGTGATGCTATTTACGTGGCAAATGTATTAATAAACCGCCAAATTTGTGAAGTGGTGCTAAGTAGCAGCGAAGCAATGAATCTAAAATCAGGCGATATGGTAGTAGTTAGCACAAAAGCATTTAGTGTAAATTTGGAAAAAGCATGATAGACGAGTTAAAAAGTATCGATTACGAGCCATTTTGGCTATCACTAAAATTATCTTTTATAACAACTTTTATTTTATTTTTTGTCTGCATCGCACTTGCCTATTTTATGTCTCAAAAGAAATTTTTTGGCAAGTCGTTTTTAGAGTCGGTTATCTCACTACCCTTGGTCTTACCACCAAGTGTTCTTGGCTTTTATCTACTCATTTTTCTTTCGCCTTATTCGGCCTTTGGTAAATTTATTGAAGAAATTTTTGGAGTTAGGCTTGTTTTTAACTTCACAGGTCTTGTTGTGGCAAGTTGTATCTATTCATTGCCATTTATGTTTGGGCCGATTTATGCTGGGCTAAATAGCCTAAAAAAGAGCCTTTTTGAAGCAAGTTATAGCCTTGGTAAAAATAAGCTCACGACTATTTTTAGGGTGATTTTGCCAAGCATCAGATCAAATTTATTAACAGCTACTGTCGTTAGTTTTGCGCACACCATGGGCGAGTTTGGTGTTGTTTTAATGATAGGCGGTAGCGTAGCTGGAGAGAGCAAGGTCGCTAGCATCGCGATATTTGAAGCGGTTGAAATGCTTGATTACACCAAGGCTCATATCTATGCACTTTTGATGCTAATAATTAGCTTTTTTGTCCTTTTCGTAGTTTATCTTTTAAATTCTAAAAAAGCTTAAGACAAAGCTTATAAAGATATAATAGTAAAAATTTTAAAGGATGAAGTATGATAAAAGTGCCTACAAGTATATATTTAAATACCTTAGATGGTAAGGAATTTGATTTTTCCGCCTTTGCAAGGACGCACGACTGCGTTATTTTCATCTATCCAAAGATAGGCGAGGACTTTAGTCTTTTAAGCGAGCAACTACAAAATACACCTGGCATGAAGGGCTGCACCAAACAAGCTATAAACTATAAGAAATTTTTAAAAGATTTTAACGATCTTGGTTTTATGGTGGTAGCCATTAGCTCACAAGATATCGCAGCTCAAAAGAAATTTCAAGAAGAGACTTCAACTGGTGTTATGTTTTTAAACGATAGTGAGTTTATGCTTGAGAGGGCGCTTGAGCTTCCAGTTTTTTCTGCATCAAATGGACATAAATTTTACTTTAGGCAAACGCTCATCATAAAAGATGGCAAGATAAGGCGCGCATATATAGTGGATGATCCCGAGAATGATGCTAAAAATATGCTAGAAAAACTCAAAGAAAAAGACTACTAGGAGCTAAAATGAGCCAAAATAGCAAAATCGAAAAGTCTTATGATGAGCTAACTTATAAATCAATAGCTTTTGCCCAATCATCGCCATATAGGCTTGAAGCTTGTGCTACACTTCTTGGCATAACTCCACCGCCATGCGAAAATGCAAGAGTTTTAGAGATAGGATGTAGCTTTGGCGGAAATTTGATCCCATTTGCAGTAAATAACAAAAACGCAAAAGTAGTTGGCATAGACCTCAGTGGAGAGCAGATAAGGCGTGGACAAGAGATCGTTAAAGAGATGGGGCTTACAAATTTAGAGCTTATACATGGCGATATTTGCGAATTTAACAGTGATGAAAAATTTGACTATATCATTGCTCATGGCGTTTTTAGCTGGGTACCTGACTTTGTCAAAGAAGCTATATTAAAAGTCGTAAGAGAGAATTTAAGTACAAATGGCGTGGCATTTATCTCTTATAATGTTTATCCTGGTTGGAAAGTAAAAGATATCGTAAGGGATATAATGCTACTTGCCGCAAAAGATAAAGAGAGCATGCAAGAGAGGCTAAAAGCAGCCAAAGAAGCACTTTTAGTCTATAAAGAATATTTGCTAACAAGAAATGAAGAAATTTATGAGGGGAAAATACCCCTTAAGATGCTTCTTTTTATAACAGAACATGTGCTCTCAAAAGATGACTTTTACATAGCTCATGAGTTTTTAGAATACACAAATGATCCATTTTATTTTAAAGATTTTAATGCCATGCTCGCTAAAAATGATCTTACTTATCTTTGTGAATATACGCTTGATGATATTTTTACCCCAGATGTTGGCACAGCCGTAGTAGATGAATACAAAAATAACAAGTTTAAGGACAGAATCGATCTAGAGCAATTCATGGATATGATTAGCAACAAAGTATTTAGACAAAGCCTAATAGTCCATAGCAAAACTTATGAGAGCATAGCCAATAAACAAATAGGCCCAAGCGATATCAATAAAATTCACGTTGTGGCAGATTTTATAAAGAAAGATAACCAGTGGCAAGATAGTTATGGTGCTATGCCACAAGATATATCATGGCTTTGCGAGGTCTTTTATAAGATGTATCCAGCTAGTATAAACCTTTCTCAGATTTTAGAAATTTTGCCAGAAGATAAGCTCATGGTTTATAGCGCCTTTGTAAGAATTTTAACAAACTCGTCTGATGCAATGATCTTAAAAGATGAGCAAAAAAATATCGAGTATAGGCCCGGCTATTCAAGGCTTAGTCAAAATTTAATAAATTATGTAAGATATTTCTTAAATCATAAAAATAATGCCGATGTTGTTTTTGCTAATAAATTTAGCATTTCAAGAAAGCTTAACAATATCGATTATTACATACTTTTATTGCTTGATGGTAAAAATAGCTTAGAAGATGTCGCAGCAAAAGCTTTGAAATTTATCAAAGAGAATAACGAAGATATATTTGACATAAATGGCAAAGTGCTTAAAAAAGATAAAGTCGCAGCAAACATAATGAGCTACGTGCTAGGCACAGCAAAAATAGCTAGCATGCTTTATCTACTAGAAGAAATTTAAGGTTTAAATTTTACTTTGCTTATATAGCTGTGTGATTTTATCTTTTAGATTTAGTGTGTTTTTTGAGAGAGCTATGAAAAATGGACTTTTTAAATTAGTAAGCTCGTAGCTCATCTCTTTGCTGCTATTAGCGTCAAATACTTTTCCGCCACAAAAATTTACGAGCGCTTCTCCTGCAGCATTGTCCCAAAGGTAGCTTGGGGCAAATCTCAAATAAGCTCCGCCAAATTCAACCAAACGGCAAAATTTTATGGCTGAGCCGATGCACCTTTGCTCAAAATTTAAGCTCTGCCCTATAAATTCTATCTCTTTGGCATCGCCTCTTCTACTTGAAAAGATTAGATTGTCTAAATTTTTATCTTTTTTATTTAAATCAACTCTCTTTATGTTTTCATCATTATCATCTAAAATTTCTTTAAAAGTGCCATTTTCATCAGCATAAAAAAGCTCTTTACTAACTGGGATAAATATCACACCAAGCACCGGTCTAGCTTTTTTTATAAGCGCTATGCAAACGCAAAATTCACCGTTTCTAGCTAGAAATTCTTTCGTGCCATCAAGAGGATCTACGAGCCAAAACTCGTCTTTATCGCTTTCTTGCAAGATACTCTCTTCAGAGCAAATTTTTATCCCGCTTTCACTTAGAACTTTTAGTATTGTTTCATTTGCGGCTAGATCAGCGCTAGTTAGTGGCGAGCTGTCATCTTTTAGGCAGACTTTAAGAGCCGTATTATCTGCAGAGTAAAATTTCATTATTTGCGCTCCAGCATTAACGGCTGCTTTTTTAGCTAAATTTAGAAGCTCGCTCATTTTGGTGTTCTGTTTGTCTCTCCAACATAAAGCTGTCTTGGGCGGACGATCTTTATCGTATCTTGCTCTTTTAGCTCGATCCACTGGCTGATCCAGCCTGGAGTCCTGCCGATGACGAAGATGACGGCAAACATATTATTTGGTATGCCAAGCGCCTTTAGGATGAGCCCTGAGTGAAAATCAACGTTTGGGTATAAATTTCTACTCACAAAGTAGTCATCATTTAGCGCGATCTCCTCAATGCGGTTTGCGATTTTAATAAGCTCTGAGTTAATGCCTATCTCGTCCATAAGCTGATCTCTCATCTTCTTAAGCACTTTTGCACGAGGGTCAAAATTTTTATAGACCCTGTGACCAAAGCCCATTAGCCTAAATGGATCGTTTTTATCCTTTGCTCTAGCGATGTATCTATCGACATTTGCTACAGAGCCTATCTCTTCAAGCTGGCGGATAACGCCCTCGTTTGCGCCGCCATGAGCCCAGCCCCAAAGTGCGCCGATGCCTGCGCTTATACATGCGTATGGGTGTGCGTGCGTTGAGCCAACGGTTCTAACAGTCGTTGTTGAAGCGTTTTGCTCGTGATCTGCGTGCAGCATAAAGACCGTATCAAGTGCTTTTATCTCGATTGGCTTAAGATCGACGTGCTCGTACGGATAGCCTCTCATCATGTAGAGGAAATTTTCAGTAAAGCCACGATCTAAATTTGGATATATGATAGGAAGACCGCGTGAGTAGCGGTAGCTAAATGCCGCAATCGTTGGAATTTTAGCGATTATACGCATAGCCATCTCGTGATACTCTTCAGGTTTATCCATATTTAGGTGATCTGAGTAAAAGGCACTTAGCGCTGATACCGCTGCTTGCAAAATCGCCATAGGGTGCGCTTTATCTGGAAATGCGTCAAATAGCTTCATCATGCCTTCATGTATAAAGCTTCTTTTTTTAAGCTCGGTTTTAAAATTTATATACTGATCATTTGTTGGAAGCTCTTTGTTTAAGAGTAAGTATGCCACGTCTAAAAATGTCTTATTTTCAGCCAAATACGCGATATCGTAACCTCTATACATTAGCTCGCCTTTTAAGCCGTCTATATAAGTTATCGCTGAGCGACACATCGCAGTTGAAGTATAACCTCTGTCAAAAGTAAACATTCCAGTATCACTAAAAAATGTCGAGATGTCTATCACGTCAGGTCCCATAGTGCCTTTTAGTATAGGAAACTCGTAACTCTTGCCGGTTCTGTTATCAGTTAGCGTAGCTGTATTTGATGACATTTTTACTCCTTACTTATTGATTGCATTAGAAATTTTATAATTATTGTCCCTATTATAGCTTGAGCTAGGCTTGCTAGGATAAAAGATGAGTAAGAATAATCACTTATCTCACCTGATCTGTGTGCGATAGTAGCAACTGCTACTAGAAGCGTTAGTGGCATGGATTGTGAGAGGGAAAACAAAAATATCCCCTTAAATCCTAATTTTCCTACAAATAACACACTTGAAAAAAGCCTTGTGGCAAGCATCGCACAAAATATAAAAATAGCATCTTTTATCACTTCATTTGAGCTTAGGCTTGAGAGCTTGAAAGTTGAGCCTATGTGTATAAAAAATATCGGTACCAAAAATCCAAATCCAAAGCTTGAAAGCTTGTGCGGTAAGTCTTTTTTATGATCAAAAAACGTAGCTATAAACATACCTGCGATAAACGCACCAAAGGCAACTTCTAAATTTAAATAAAGCATAAGTGCAATCATCGAAAAAAATACCGCAATGCTTAGTCTAATGTCTTTTTCGTCCTTGTCGTAGTGTGGCATAAGGATCACTTTAAGCCCCGGATACCACCAAAAAAGCACATCTAAAATTTTAAAGCTAAGTACGCTGATGGCTAAAAATAAGATCAAATAGCCAATCGTTAGCCATAAATTTATACTAGCTCCAAACTGCAAATAGGCTGCTATAAATGTCAAAAGCGTAATGCTTATAAGCTCGCCAATAGTTGCAATAAGCATGCTTAAATTTAGCCATTTTACATCCCTGCCATACTCTTTAAACAGCGTAAATATCATGCCAACGGCCATTATCGGGATAATGATGATATAGAGCAAACTAAGATTAAAACTAAATGTAAGTGCAGTTGCTAGCGAGTAGATGAGCGCAAGATAGATAAGCCCCAGGCGTAAAATTTTACGGTCAATGTTTATAAGCATTCTAAGATCGATCTCCATGCCAGCTAGAAACATCAAAAAGAAAAAACCAACTTCGCTAATTAGCTTAAACATCTCATTTTCGCCGACAAGCCCGATGTAGCTAGCTAGTGCTCCAAGTATTATCTCAGCAGGAGCGACAGGAATGCGTAAAATTTTAGAAATATAAGGCGAAGCAAAGACGATAAATGCCAAAACGACAAGAATACTAAGCTCGCTAGCTTGATGTAACTGCAAAAAGATCCTTAAATTAAAAATGTTTGATTGTATAAAAAGCTTTGTTATTTTTTGATTAAGCTAAGCGATTTTTGGGCAAAATGGCGACAAATTTTTAAAAATTTGGAGTGCAAATTTATGCGTAAATTTCTATTTTTTGTCTTGATGTTTTTTGGAATTTTTGGCTTTGCAGATGAGCTAAGTTTGGTTCAAAGTTTTAAATTTGATGGAAGTATTTTTTATAAGAAAAATATAGCCAAAGATGAGAGCTTTTACTTTTTAAAAAATGAAAATTTTGATGAGCATTTTGTAGGCTTTAGAGTGAAATTTGACAAAAATATAAAAAGTGAAAGTATGCTTGTTGAGCTAAAAAGAAAGATAAAAGAGGCTAAAGAGGTGCTTTATAGCGAAGAAAATGATCAAATTTTAGCTCTCATAAAAGATGAAACTAGCAGTAAAAATATAGAAATAATCCACTTTTTACTTAAAAAAGATGGAGTCTTAATACTTTCATATGAGAGAATTTATGATCCAAAAACTCTGGTAGATGGGCTTAAGCCTGTACTTTTAAGTGAAGCTAGAAATTTTATGCTTCAGATGCCAAAGGTAGAAGCTAGGTAGAAAGGTGGATGTGGTGGTATTTTGCACTGCATGTGGTTTTGTTAAATTTCATCAAATTTTAGTAGCCAATTCTTGTGAGTGAATGAAATTTAAAATTTGCACATAGATTGATGAAATTTTTACTTAAAGGGGGACAAAGGGGCTTGAATTTTGCTTCGCAAGCTCGCAACTGCATGGCAGACACGAAGTCGCCTCCTTTATCCCACTTTATATCCCCCCAATCCCTTAACACGCTCAAAGTGCACGCAATAGTGCTGGCGCACTGAATGCGGTTAAAACTCTATCAAATTTTAAAATTTTATAAGCAAGTAATTTCGGCTCTAGTGGCAAGCTTTGTAAGACCCAAAATCAGTAGTCAATTCTTGCGAGTGAATGGAATTTTAAAATTTATAAATTAAGGTTTTTAGAAATTTAAAGTTTTGTTTCTTTGTTAAGGGGGAAGAGGCTTGAATTACGAAGTCGCTCCCTTCCCCCTTAACGATCCCCTAACCCCGACAACGTTAGAGGTGACATGCTCCAGTGCTAACACACTGCATGCGATTTGTTATCAGATAAATTTGAGTAAATTAAAGCGAGCATATCGCGGCTTTAAATTTAGTGGCGAGTGAGTGAAGCTTTAAAATTTAAAAATGGTATAGATAAAGTTATTTTGTTGCGTACCTTAAAAACCTCACAAATTCTTACCAAGTAAAATGCCAAGATAGCTTGCAAGTAGGCAAAAAACAAGGTTTAAAAAGATATTTAAAAAGCCTTTTATCAGCTCGCCTTCTATTAAAAATTTCACGCTATCAAGGCTAAAGCTTGAAAATGTTGTAAATCCGCCAAGTATGCCAACGACCAAAAATACTCTCACGCTTTGGCTTAAATTTAGACAAAACAAAACGCCGATAATAAAGCTGCCAAGCACATTTACGCCAAGTGTGGCTAGCGGAAAGTGACTAAATTTTAGCAGCTCACCGGCTAAAAACCTGCACCCAGCTCCGATAAAGCCTCCAAACCCTGCAAAAAGTAAATTTGCAAGCATTAGTGACAGATACTTGCGAAGCTAAAACCACGCTTAGTAAGCTCCTCGATATCCTTGCTAGCTTTCTCACCTTTTGCAGTGAGATAGTCGCCTATCACGATCGCATCGGCGCCATTTTCAAAGATCTCGTACTGTCTATCGCCTAAAATTTTCTCCCTGCCACCAGCTATCATGACTCTAGTTTCTGGAAGAGCGCTTTTGGTATCACGTACGATCTTTAGGGCTTCATTCACACTAAGAGGGGGCAGATCAAGAGTTAGAGATTCATTTTTTATGAAAAAATTTATCGGCGATGAAAATGGCTCAAGCTCTTTTAGGCTAGCTAAAAAGCTTACTCTATCGGCCTCACTCTCGCCAACGCCGTAAATTCCACCAGTGCAAAGCATAAGCCCAGCTCTTTTTGCATCTAAATTTGTCTGATATCTCTCGTCCCAAGTGTGTGTTTTACAAATTTTTGGGAAAAATTCTCGGCTTGTTTCAAGGTTATGGTTGTAGCTAAAAATGCCAGCTTTTTTGAGCTCGCAAAGTTGCTCATAAGTCGCCATGCCGTTACATGCGATGAGCATCAAATTTGGCACTTCTTTGCTCACTGCTCTTGCTAAAGATGCGATATAGTCGGTCTTTTTGTCATTTAGCCTAGCACCACTTGTAACTAAACAAAAGCCAAGAGCGTGGTTTTTATAAGCCATTTTGGCCTCGTCCACCACCTGCTGCACGCTTTTTTCTTTAAATTTTGAGATATCCGCACCGGCTTTGGCACTTTGCGTGCAGTAAGCGCAGTCCTCGGCGCAGTTTCCTTGAGTGACTGAGCATATCGCACAGAGCATAATTGTTTTCATTTTTCATCCTTTTTGGGGCGTATTATAGCTTTGGTAGGTTTAAAATTTAAGTAGGGTGATTTATGAATTTGCAAAAATAGTTTGATGAAATGTATAAAATTATTTTTATTCAAAGGGAGATAAATGGGCTTGAGTTACGATCTGTTTGCAGCTGCGAGCTAGCGAAGCCAAGAGCCGTCCCCTTATCCCCTTTAATCATCTAAGCTCTTTGCACGTTAGAAGTGCATGCTGTGTCGGCAAGCTAAGGATTTTAGAGATAAAATAGGCGAGTAGTTCTTGCTTTTTATCCTAGTTGTTAATATCACAAGGCTGGTTGGCCTAGGCATCTGGCGTAAAAACTATAGACTTTCGATGTGAATAAATCTAGGCGAAAGTCCGTTTTTGCTGATCTCAAGACTTTTTAAATTTTATAAATTTAAAAACGCAGAGTAGTAATTTATCTTTTAAAAAATTTCCACGGCAAGGCTTTTGAGTCCAGAAAGTTTTGCGATTAGCGCTATGTTTTTTACGCTAGCTCCAGAGCCTACAAAAAGGCTCTTTAGACTAGAAAGGCTTGCTGGCGCGTCAAGGTTCTCATGCGAGTCTCATTTGATATGAAGGCTTTTTAAAATTCTTTGGCATCACACCGTATCAAAGAGCCTTTAAGGTATTTTCGTGCAAAAGCTAAGCTCTTCAAAAACGTTTTGTTCGCTTCTTAAAAAAATTCACACCACTCATCAAGTACGGCTCTTTTTTTATTTGAAGGTTTTGTACTACTGTGTGAAGCTACCATCTAACTGAGTGCAGTTTATGACGAGGCTCTTTTACCCTTTGTACTGGCTAACTTCTACAATGGTTCCAGGCATTTAAAGTCCAAATTTATAAAAGCCAAATTTAGGCTCAAGGGCTCAAATTTGGCTAGAAATTTTTAGTTTTCAGAGATAAGGGTCTTTTTCTTACACTTTGTGCACTCCACAAAAGTACCTTTTTTAAGCTCTTTTTTGATCATATCGCCGCCACATTCGTCGCATTTTTGCTCAACTGGCTCGTAGTTTGAGATGAAGTCACATTTTGGATAGTTGGCACATCCATAAAATTTACCGCGCCTGCTAAATCTCTCGACGATCTCGCCACCGCATTTTGGACATGGCACATCAAGCTTTTTAAGCTCACGTTTTGGCTTAGCAGCCGTTGCAGTGTCAGTTTCTGCGCTCTTTTCATTATCTTTTGCGACGTTTCTTGAGTATTTGCATTTTGGGAAATTTGAGCAAGCTATAAATTCGCCGTATCTGCCCTTTCTAAGTACTAGCTCGCTTCCGCACTCTGGGCACTTCTCGCCGATCGGAGTGGCTGTTTTTAGGCTTTTTATGCCAGTTTTGCCAGCGCTAATTTTTTCCATAAATGGATAGTAAAAGTCGCTTAACACCTTTTGCCAGTTGGCCTTGTCAAGTGCGATTTCATCGAGCTTCTCTTCAAGATGTGAAGTAAATTCGCTATCAACGATATTGCTAAAGTGCTCCTCCAAAACGCCTATCATGCTAAATGCGATCTCGTTTGGTATGAGCTGCTTTTTCTCGACTCTCACGTAGTCTCTTGAGGTTAGCAGCGTGATAGTTGGTGCATAGGTACTTGGGCGACCGATACCTAGGCTCTCTAACTTCTTAACAAGGCCAGCTTCTGAGTACCTAGCTGGTGGCTCGGTGAAATTTTGCGTGCTTTTTATGCTTTGCAAGCTCATCTCGTCGCCCTTTTTTAAATTTGGCAAAATTTTATCCTTATCAAGCTCGCCATAAACTTTGTAAAAGCCGTCAAATAGTACCTTTCTGCCGCTTATCTTAAACTCGCCTTTTTCGCTTGCGACATAGACATTTTGCGTTTGGCTCACACATGCGCTCATTTGGCAGGCTAAAAATCTATTGTAGATGAGTGTGTAGAGTTTTAGCGCATCCTTTTCTAGAAATTTAGCAGCAATTTGCGGTGTGAAGTTTAAATTTGTAGGGCGGATCGCTTCGTGGGCTTCTTGCGCGCCTTTTGAGCTTGTCGTGTAGCTTATCGCTTTGGCTGGCAGATACTCTTTGCCGTAGTTTTGCAATATATGCTCTCTAGCGGCTGCAACGGCCTCTTTGGCTAAATTTAAGCTGTCCGTTCTCATATAAGTGATCGCACCCATGAAGCCTTCGTTTGTTTGCACGCCCTCATAGAGGCTTTGTGCGATCATCATCGTCTTTTTAGGGCTAAAGCCAAGGCGGTTGCTCGCACTTTGCTGAAGCGTTGAGGTCATAAATGGCGGGCTTGGCTGGGTCTTTCTATCCTTGCTCTCGATCTCTCGGACGCTAAATTTCTCATTTTGTAAATTTTCAATGATGTATTTTGCACGGTCTGGGTTTTGGATAGTGAGCTTTTCTATCTTTTGATTTTCAAATTTAACTAGCTCGGCGTCTAGGTCTTTTTTAAAAACGGTGTCTATAGTGTAGTATTCAACTGGCTTAAATGCCTGGATTTCACGCTCACGGTCAACTATTATCTTTAGGGCCGCACTTTGCACACGGCCAGCGCTTAAGCCTTTTTGTATCTTTAAATTTAAAAGCGGACTTAACTTGTAGCCAACGATGCGGTCTAGCAAGCGCCTTGTTTGCTGGGCATTGACGCTGTTCATATCGACGTGTCTTGGGCTTTTTAGAGCGTTTTGTATGGCGCTTTTGGTGATCTCGTGAAAGACGATGCGAGGCAGACTGGTTGGCTCTTTGCCGATGGCGTTTGCGATGTGAAACGCGATCGCCTCACCCTCTCTATCCTCATCGGTCGCGAGATAAATTTCATCAGCACCCTTAGCAAGCTCTTTTATCTCTTTTACGATGGCTGAGTGATCACTGCTGATACGATACTCTGGGGTAAATTTATCATCTTCTATCTTAATGCCAAAGCTAGTTTTTGGCAGGTCTCTGATGTGGCCTTTTGAGGCGATGACGTTGTAGCTTTTGTCTAGAAAATTTTTGATAGTCTTTGCTTTTGCGGGGGATTCCACGATGATTAAGCTTTTCATTATATATAGCCTTTGTATTTTTTGGCGTAATTGTAGCAAAAATAATTTTTAAAGTATCAAGGCATAAAAAATCAAGCCCAAGGTCTATCTTTTGAAAATTTTTCATTCATACCTATAAAGTTTTTAGAAAATTTCACGATATAGTTTTTGTGCGACAAGAAGTCGTAACTAAAAAATTAAAAGGATTTACAATGAGTTTTCGTATTAACACAAACGTAAACGCACTTAACACGCACGCTAACGCAGTTAGCAACAACACTGACCTATCTAAGTCACTTAACAAACTTAGCTCAGGTCTTAGGATTCAAACAGCTGCAGACGATGCTTCAGGTCTATCTATCGCAGATAGCTTAAGAAGTCAAGCTTCAGCTTTAGGTCAAGCTATTGCAAACGGTAATGATGCTATTGGTATCATTCAAGTTGCCGATAAAGCTATGGACGAGCAGCTAAAAATTCTTGATACTATCAAGACAAAAGCTACTCAATCAGCTCAAGACGGCCAAACAACTCAATCACGCCAAGCATTGCAAGCTGATATCGTTCGTCTAATGGAAGAGCTTGACAATATCGGTAACACTACTTCATTTAACGGTCAGCAACTACTAAACGGAACATTCTCTAATAAAGAATTCCAAATAGGTGCTTACTCAAACCAAACTGTTAAAGCAAGTATTGGTGCGACTACGTCTGATAAGATCGGTCTTACACGTTTTGAGAGTTCAAGACTACTTACAGCTATGGGTGAAGTAAACCTTAAATTCTTAAACGTTGATGGTGTAAACGATGTAGGTGTTACAGGCGCTACTATCTCAACAGGTATCGGTAAAGGCCTTGGCGCTCTAGCCGAGAACATCAACAAAGTTGCTGATAGAACTGGTGTTAGAGCTACAGCTGATGTTACTTGGAAAGCAAGTGCTGCTATTGGTGGCGGCTTAATTCAGTCTTTAACAATCAATGGCGTTAAAATAGGCGACCTAGAAGTTAAAGCAAATGATGCAAACGGTGCACTTGTAAATGCTATCAACTCTGTAAAAGATCAAACTGGTGTTGAAGCTTCTGTTGATGCTGAAACAGGCAAAATGGTATTAACAAGCCGTGATGGCCGTGCTATCGTAGCTTCTGGTAAAGACATCTCAAAGGGTCTTGGCGGTAAAGGTGCAGCTGCTAAAGGTACATCTTTAACTGGATTCGTAGGTAGACTAAACCTAGTTCGTCTTGACGGTAGAGATATTAAGCTAAATGCTGGTGGCGTTGCTAAACTATCATTGGCATTCTCTGCTAATGGTGGTGCTCAACAATCAGTATCACTAAGAGATATAAGAGGCCAAATAGATAAAAACCTAGCAACTGCTATGGGCTTCCAAAGAATGAGTGGAGCTTTATCAGTAGCTCAATCTGCTGGTGTTATGACACTTCGTGGTGCGATGGCTGTTATGAGTATCGCTGAGTCAGCTCAAAAAACACTTGATCAAGTTCGTTCAGACCTTGGTTCAGTTCAAAACCAACTTCAAGCTACAGTTAATAACATAACTGTAACTCAAGTTAACGTAAAATCAGCAGAATCTCAAATTAGAGATGTTGATTTTGCTAGTGAGTCTGCTAACTTCTCAAAACATAACATCCTAGCTCAATCAGGTGCTTATGCTATGAGTCAAGCAAACAGCGTACAACAAAACGTAATGAAGCTTCTACAATAGTAGGAGCTGAGTGAAATTTCCTCGAAAACGTAATGAAGCTACCACAATAGTTTTATTAAGGTTTTAGATAGAGGCTTTGTCGTAGTAACAAAGCCTTAAGAGTGTTAATGCTTTTACAATACGCAAACCCACGCCCCAAAGTCTAACTTTGGGGCTTTATCTACTAAAAATAAATAGTAATGTATCTATTTTGTCTTTGCTCTAATGGTTTAATAATGGGTTGTGTTATAAATTTATAATCGTGACAGAGGCTTACTAAAACTAGTAAGCCAAATAAAAAGACTGTAAGTAAAATAATTCTACTTACAAATTAGTTTATATACTCAGTATAAAATTTTCTTTTGCTTTTCCTATCTCATTTTTAGTTATTAGTTTTCTTTTTTTAAGCTCAGCAACAAGAGTTTTTGAAGCTTTTTTAGTAACTTCAATATCAGCATTTAGGCCGCCAGCTGCGGAGAACATCCAGTACTTGTGCATATTTACCCACATAAGAAGTTTGTTGGTTTTTTGGATGGTCGTGTCACTTGGCGCTACAGAAATTTTTGCAAGCTCAAGTTCTTGATAATAAACTGAAATTTGCAATATATTATCTACATATTTTTGATAATTACGTTTTGCGATTACATCTTTTAGCTTATCTATCTTTTTTGTTATTTTAAGAAGCTCATCAAAGTGCTTTTTTTCTGTTTTATTTTCTTTATTGAGCTCAAGCAATTTATCTATGCTAGGCACCACCTCCAAAAAGACTTTTTCTATTTGTTGTTTGACTTCACTTTGAGCTTTTATTTTTGCAAGTATGACTTTATAGGCTTTTAAAAGGTTTTTATTTACCGTCGTTTCACTATCTTTTTTTATATTAGGCAGTTTTTTAATCTCTTTGTCTTTGCAAAGCTCATGCATTACTTCTAAAAACGGCCTTTCTATAGTTCCTTCTATTCTAGCACCACCTTCGGTACAGTTATATGATTTTATATTCTCTAAGCTTGATTGGGCGATGTCATTTTCAAACTGGTTTTTAAATAGAGTCCAAACATATGTTGTTTTAACCTCTCCCTCTCCACCATAAGCTTTAACAAATATATTTTCATCCGCTTGTGCAAAAGCGTGACCTTTTGCATGGCTCGCTCCATCTTTACCAAAAGCTAGATCCTGTCCTATGAAAACGATATTTTTATGTCCTAAGACATAGGCTAGCTGGTAGGCCATGTTTGCGCAACTATGTCCCACGCCCAAATATCCATATCTTTTTAGACCAAACATATACTCCTCTTGTTGAGGTCTCATGGTTAGTACTAGTTTTCTTGGCAAGATATTTTTAATAGTTTGCTTGTGTGTAACTGAGGCAACAATAAAGTGTATATTGTCATCAATATTTGGATACTTTTTTTCAAAAAAACTAGAAGTTGGCTCTATTCTTTCAATCGACATTACATAATCAGGCTTGATATCATGTCTTGCAAGGATTGGATAAGAAGCATCAACGCTTATAATGGTAACATATGGAGCAAATTTTTTAAGTGTATTAAGCTGTTTATCTAGGCTTGGGCCAGTTGATACAATTATAGCTGTATCCATAAGACCATATCTTTTTTTAACAAGACTTGTGTAGCAATAATTGCTAATCATGGGCACTAAATTTTCACAATTTTGTCTTGTGCCTAATAAAAGATCGTCTATGCTATTGCCGTGAGCAACTACTATTTGAGAAAATGCTCTTGTAATCTCTTTGTTTATTCTTATGTAGTCCTCTTCAAATTGATCATAAAAAGGCATATGAATCATAAGATTATCATAGGTTTTTGCATATGAGTTTAGTTTTGCTTCTGTAACCAGATAATAAAAATGTGTATAGGTTGCAAATTTTGAATAAAAAAGTATTATCCGCCCACTTTCTAGTTCGCTTGATAGATCAATAACATTTAAAACAAGATATATGATCTCGATCTCTGGCTCTATGACTACTATTTTTTGGTGCGTTTCATTTTTTGCTAGTGCTTTATAGAGCACACCATTGCCTAGTCCATAAAAAAATAGTATCGGATAACGTTTATAGTCACTTTCTATATCTTCAAGTAGCTTTAAAATGTCTGCTCCAGGATTTTCATAGATATATTTAAAAGTATGCTTGTTTATTAAATTTATATCAATGGGATCTTTTCCTATAAAAATTTCATAGTCTTCATTACCCGCAATAGACCAAAGTCTAGCTGCTAGAATTTCATCTTGCTGAAATAGTGCTTGAAGATTTTTTTGAAAGATAGGATTTTGAGTATTCGCTCCGTTATCTTTAGGCAGGTTAGTCTTTTTACTAGGTAATTTATTGTTTTTACTATTCATATTAAATCCTCTTTTGTTACTCTTTCGCTAAATTTTATATCTCTTTTTGCTGACCTTCCGATCAGTTCTTTTAAAAATTTAGGATGCAGACCATATCCTGGGCGCACGCTCCTTACATTTTGCTCACTAAAAATTTCACCTTTTTTTATATCTTTGCTTGCATAAAGTGAGCGTGAAAATCTCCTGTTTAAAACCGCTTTTTCGTCTAGCTCGTAGGTTGCTTTGCCTAAAAGCTCCTCAGCCTCTCTAACGCATTTTGTCATAAGGGCAAATTCGCTCTCATCAAGGCTAAATGCGCTATCAACGCTTTTTACGCTTTTATCAAGTATAAAGTGTTTTTCAATTATCCTAGCACCCAGGCTAACCGCCACTACCGGGGCTGTCACACCTAAAGTGTGATCTGAAAAGCCGACCTCTACGCCAAATTTCTCTCTCATATCAGCTATCGTTTGTAAATTCATGCCATTTAGCGGTGCTGGGTAGCTTGAAGTACACTTTAAAAGAGCAATATCGCTATTGCCTGCATTTTTACAAATTTGCACCACATCTCTTATCTCTTCTTCATAGGCTATGCCAGTTGAGATGATAATGGGCTTGCCTTTTTTAGCTATAAACTCTACAAAATCATAGTCCGTTACCTCAAAACTTGCGATCTTGTAAGCTGGCGGGTTAAACTGCTCTAAGAAGTTGGCGTCGTCCTTGCAAAATGGACTTGAAAAGCAGACAAGTCCTTCTTCTTCTGCTACTTTAAAAAGTTCGGCGTGCCACTCTTTTGGCGTTAGCGCCTCTTGGTAAAGCTCGTAAAAATTTCTCCCATCCCAAAGTCCGCCCTTTATGACAAAGTCGTCTAGGTGCGAATTTAGAGTCAAACTATCAGGCGTATATGTCTGAAGCTTTATCGCGTCAGCTCCAGCGCGCTTGGCTGCCTTTATCGTATCTACTGCCGTTTTTATGCTGCCGCTGTGATTAGCGGAGAGCTCTGCTATTATAAAGACCTTTTTGTCTGTATCAAAATTTCCTATTTTCATCCGTTAGTCCGTTTTATTTTTAAGCTCAAGATAGCTAAATTCACCATCTTTTGCATAGATCCTAAAGCCAAAATTTTTATAAAGTGCGAGCGCTTTTTCGTTGTTATTATAAGCTTTTGCCTTTAGCGAGCCAACCTTTAGCGTAAAAAATGCGTAGTTTTTTATAAGATCAAGCAACTTTTTGCCCACACCTTTTAATTCTGGATTTTTATAAACACCAAATTCACAACTTTCTTTCGTGATATCAACAAAGCTTATCACTCCGATAAATTCGTTTTCGTCCTTTACTAGAAAATAGATCTTATCTTGAATGCTCTTTAATCTCTCTAAAAAAGCAAAATGCTCCTCTTTGTCAACACTTTTGTTTTTCATAAATTTGGCTATACACTCGTCGTTTCGCCACTTTAAGATCATCAGCTTTTGCTCGTCACTAAGCGAGGTAAAATTTATAAGCTCAAGCAAATTTCATCTCCCCAGTAAGCTTCATACCCATTTTCTTTTAGCCAAGCAAAGATCTCTTTTTGATTATCCGCTACGCAAATGGCTTTAAATTTAGCCCCTAAAACATAAGCTTCATTTACAAGTGAGCTTGCTGTTATGATGAGCATTTTAGCTTCGTTCATCAGCCTTGCTACATTTTTACTATCTACAAAAAGACTAAAATTTTCGCTCTTGCTTGATAGCTCTTTTAGTGCGCTTAAGTTTTTATTTCCGCTAGTTGTTATGACGGCTGTTTTTAGCTTTTTAAGAAGCAATTTTTCTGAAATTTTAGCACTTAGCCCTGAGATATCAGTGCCTCCAAGAATGATAGCATAGTCGTAAATTTTCTCCCTTTTTACCTGCGCTTCTTCATAAAACTCATCTCTAACTAGCAAAAACTCGCTTCCGCAAAATACCTCACAGCTTTTTTCTACCAGCCCCTCATATCTTGCCTTTTGCGCATACAAATTTACATTTAATATGTAGTCTGCAAAATGTTTTTCGTAAGTGTCGTCAAATGATAAAATTTTAATGCCAGTTTTTTCTTTTATAGCTCTTTCGTCTTCAAAGCTAAAGCCGTAGTGATCGATGATGAGAAGTTCAAATTTATTATCTTTTATAAGCTCGCAAAGCTCATCTATCTCGCCACTTGTTAAGCTAAATTTAGAGTAGTTTATCTCATCAAAAATGTCACCATCTAGCCTCAAAGATGCAAATGAGATGTCGTTAAATTTTTTAGCAAGCAAAAGGTCTCGCCTAATGTGCCCATGCCCTATCTTGCTGCTACTATCAGCACGCACGAGCGTTTTTAGCAGGGGGAGTCCTTTAAATTCTTTCAATCAAATCTTTCCATTATTTATCAAATAAAGCTTCTTAGCAAACTCAAAATCCTCTAGTGTATCAATATCGCAGACTAAATTTCTTGGCAATAAATATGCCTTTGAGTGTGGCGCAAACAAGGCACTACACTCCAGCCAAGCCTCTTTTTTACCAAAATAAAATGCCCCAGCGTCATGAAACGCAGGCTCAAGATCTTGTGAGCGTGTCTTTTCAAACTGCGGATAAAACATGCTAACTCTAGCGTTTTCGTCAAGCTTTATCGCCCTTTGTATAGGGAAATCAAACGCAGTCGCTGAAAATAAAAATTTACACTCCTGCTTTTTAAACTCTCCTGCGGCCTCTTTTAAAATTTCAGCCGTTATAAGCGGTGCTGTAGCATAAAGGCAGCAGACGTCACTAAAGCTAGAATTTATGCGCCTTATAGCGTCTTTTATCACGTCAGTGCTTGTCGCGTAGTCATCGCTTAGGCTCGCATCTCTAAAAAATGGCACGATAGCTCCAAATTCTCTAGCCACATTTGCGATCATTTCGTCATCGGTGCTTACGATCACTTCGCTAAAAACTTTAGAATTTAGCGCAGCCTCGATGCTATATGCGATTAAGGGCTTGCCTAAAAAGTCTTTGATGTTTTTGCCAGGTATTCTCTTGCTGCCACCTCTTGCTGGGATGATACAGATCATTTTTACTCGCTAAAGCTTTTTAGCACATCAAGAAGCGTGCTTGCAACAAATTTAGCATCATCCACGCTCATGCCGTGATGGCAAGGGATGCTAAGCTCGGCGCTATAAAATTTCTCCGCATTTGGTAGTGAAATTTCGCCAAGAAGCGCTTTGTAAAAACTAAATTTATATGTTGGCTTGTAATGCACCTGCACACCAACGCCTTTTTGCAAAAGTGCTTCAAAAATTTGTTCTTTTTTATCCCAAAATTTCTCATCCAAAAGCACCGGATATAGGTGCCTTGAGCTAGTTGTATTTGCTGGGATCTTTATAGTTTTAAAATATTCACATTCGCTAAATTTCTCATCATAAAATTTAGCTATCTCATTTCTTTTAGCGATAAAGTCGTCCAGTCTTTTTAGCTGGCTAAGTCCCAAAGCGCAGGCCACGTCTGTGATCCTGTAGTTGTATCCAAGCAAGCTCATGTCGCTATCCCAAAGCTTTGTTTTAGCGATGCCGTGGCTTCTATATAGCCTTGCTAGCCTTGCTAGCTCATCGTCGTTTGTAGCAATCGCGCCGCCTTCAAGCGTGGTGATAGGCTTTACAGGGTGAAAGCTAAATATGCTAATATCAGCCTTAACGCCCACTTTTACGCCATTTTGCACGCTACCAAGGGCGTGAGAGGCGTCGTCTATCACTTTTATGCCGTGTTTTTTAGCTAAATTTATGATCTTATCTAGTTCCACTGGGTTGCCACCGTAATCAACCGCAGTTATAACCTTTGTCTTTGGCGTGATAAGAGCTGGAATTTTCTCTTCATCGATATTGCCATCCATCTTAACATCGCAAAATTTAACCTGCACTCCTGCCATCAAAGCCGCATTTGCAGTGGCTGCAAAGGTGATGGGCGTCGTGATCACTTCATCGCCATCCTTTACGCCTAGGCTTAGATAGGCTACGTGCAGAGCCGAAGTGGCTGAGTTCATGACGACAACATGCTTTACGCCAACATAGCTTGCTAGCTCCTCTTCAAATTTACCGACCTTTTGGCCACCTGTTAAGATGTCGTCTCTTAGCGCATCTGCTACTACCTTGATATCCTCTTCTGTGATCTGCTGACGGCTGTAAGGTATCATTTAGCATCTCCTATCATCTCAAGAAGGCCTGCTCTATCGAGCCAAATTTTATTTGTATTTGAGCTATATTCAAAGTCCTCGCTCACTGGTTTGCCCTTTTGATGGAGAGCATTTGTCGAGAAGTCTTGCGCTGTTAAAAACTGGATAGACGGACTAATAACATAGTAATCATCAAATTCGTATGTAAGATGCGCGTCATCTCTTGAGATCATCATCTCGTGCATCTTTTCTCCTGGGCGAATGCCTATGATCTTGACGCCAAGATCTGGTGCAAGGGCTTTTGCGAGATCGACCATCGTCATTGACGGGATCTTTGGTATGAAAATTTCGCCGCCTTTCATCCTCTCAAAGTTTTTAAGGACGAAATTTACACCTTGCTCAAGCGTGATCCAAAATCTTGTCATCTTCTCATGTGTAATAGGAAGCTCTTTTTCGCCTTGCGCGATCAGTTTTTTAAAGAGTGGTACGACTGAGCCACGAGAGCCAACGACGTTTCCATATCTTACGACGCTAAATCTTGTCTTTTTATCCCCAACAATATTATTTGCAGCAACAAAGAGCTTATCGCTTGCTAGCTTTGTGGCTCCATACAAATTTACAGGATTGCAAGCTTTATCGGTTGAGAGAGCGATGACCTTACTAACGCCACACTCCAAAGAGGCGTCGATGACGTTTTGAGCGCCATCTATGTTTGTTTTTATGCACTCCATTGGGTTATATTCTGCGATTGGTACGTGTTTCATCGCAGCTGCGTGAATGACGTAGTCTATACCACTCATCGCGGTTCTTAAGCGCTTATAGTCCCTCACATCGCCGATGAAAAAACGCATCGCTTTATCTTTAAAGACTTGAGCCATTTCGTATTGCTTTAGCTCGTCGCGTGAGTAGATAACTAGCCTTCTTGGATTGTATTTTTTTAACAAAATTTCGGTGTATTTTTTACCAAAACTTCCTGTTCCGCCGGTGATTAGTATTGATTTATCATTAAACATTATTGCGCCCTTTACTAACTATTTTTGGGGTATAAATAGCTAAATCTAAATTGTATTTTATAAAAATTTAAGCAAAAGCTATGCCAAATTTTTAAAATTTATTAAAAAATTTTTTATCTTTCTAGATTCTATTTCGTCAAATTTTAATTAATGTTTAGAGAAAATTATAAAAGCAGCGTTTAAATTTTACCTTTGCAAGGTCGCAAAGGCTAAAAACTACTTCAAAATCCTAGGCAAAGTGATGCCCTCTTGCGCTTGGTATTTGCCATTTTTATCAGCATAAGTCACCTCGCAAGGCTCATCACCCTCGATAAATAACACCTGCGCGATGCCCTCATTTGCGTAGATCTTCGCAGGAAGTGGCGTCGTGTTTGAGATCTCTATCGTGATATGCCCCTTAAATCCGGGCTCAAAAGGTGTGACGTTTACGATGATACCGCACCTTGCATATGTGCTTTTGCCAAGGCAGATCGCTAGCACATTATCAGGCATGTTAAAGTACTCGATCGTGCGCGCTAGAGCAAAAGAATTTGGTGGCACGATGCAGACGTCGCCCTTAAAATCCACCACGTTTTTTTCGTCGAAATTTTTTGGATCGACCACGGTACCGCCGATATTCGTAAAGATTTTAAACTCGTCGCCCACGCGGATGTCGTAGCCGTAGCTAGACACTCCGTAGCTAACCACGCCGCGTCCGACTTGCTCCTCGGCAAACGGCACTATCATATTTTTCTCAACCGACATTTTTCTTATCCAAGAGTCTGACTTTAAACCCATTTTTTGCTCCTTTTTTGGGCGATTATAACGCTTTGCGTCTTTAAAGTAAATTTAATAAAGCGAATAAATTAGATGAAAATTAGTATAATTTTAACAGCAAAAATTAATAAAGGACAAAAATGCAAGAGAAAAATGCAGAAATTTTTACTGGCGAGCGTGCGATGTTTGGGGCAAAAAGTGTAAATTTTACAAACTGTATCTTTGAAGATGGCGAGTCGCCGCTAAAACACAGCTCAAATTTAAAGCTAAATGAGTGCGTTTTTGCCTACAAATATCCACTTTGGTACGCAAATGATATCACGCTAAATGGCGGATACTTGGAGCCTCTAGCAAGAGCTGGCATGTGGTACAGTGCAAATTTAAGCTTCAAAGGCGCGCTCATCAACGCTCCAAAAAGCTTTAGAAAAAGCTCGCAAATTTCGCTAGAAAATATAAATTTTTCAGATGCTAGTGAAACACTTTGGGGATGCACGGATGTGAAGATAAAAAATGTTTTTGCAAAAGGCGATTACTTCGGGGCAAATAGCGAAAATTTGGAGATAGAAGGGCTAAATCTTGATGGCAACTACTGCTTTGATAGTTGTAAAAATGTCCATATCACAAACTCAAAACTTATCTCAAAAGATGCTTTTTGGAACTGCGAAAACGTGACCGCGCAAAACTGCCTAATCTCAGGTGAATATCTGGCTTGGAACTCAAAAAATGTGACGCTCATAAACTGCACGATAAAGAGCTTGCAAGCACTTTGTTACGTGGAAAATTTGGTCGTAAAAGATTGCATTTTTATGGATACGAGTCTTGCGTTTGAATATTCAAGTGTCGATGTAAGCACAAGCGGAGCGATAAAAAGCATAAAAAATCCAAAAAGTGGCGCAATAAGGGCAGCAAAGATAGATGAGATCATCATCGATGAAAATTTAGTTGATACTAAAGGAATTAAAATAATTATTACTGAAAAATAACTTAGCAAAAAAGAGTAACTTTGAGTTCTCGTTTTTGCTTCATAAAAAAATTTTTTATCTAATTTTCGCTACAATTAGACGCTTATATAAAAATTTAGGAGAAATTTCTATGAAAAAAGAAGATATAAAAGAGCTTATCGAATTTTTTAATGATATGGAGATGAATCATATCAAAATAAAAAGTGGTGATTTTGAGGTAGAGCTTGAAAAATTTTCAGATTATTGCGCGCCTGCTAAACCAGCAGCACAAGCACCAGCTCCAGCACCTGTAAATGTAGTCGTTAATTCAGAGGTAAAACCAGCCACAAACTCGCCAAAAGATAGCATAAAATCTCCTATGGTAGGTACTTTCTATGCTGCTCCAAGCCCAGGTGCCGCTCCATTTGTAAAAGTAGGTCAAAGAGTAAGAAAAGGCGATGTAGTAGGTATCATCGAGGCTATGAAGATAATGAACGAGATCGAGGCTGAGTTTGACTGCCAGATCACTGAGATGCTAGTCTCTGACGGACAGCCAGTTGAGTTTGGATTGCCGTTATTTGGCGTGGAGAAAAATTAATGGAATTAAAAAGAATTTTAATCGCAAACCGAGGCGAGATCGCTCTTCGTGCTTTGCGAACGATAAAGGAGATGGGTAAAGAAGCCGTTGTAGTCTATTCAACCGCTGATAAAGACGCACTTTACGTAAAATATGCCGACGTAGCTATTTGCATCGGTAAAGAGCGCTCAAGTGACAGCTATCTAAATATCCCAGCTATCATAAGTACAGCTGAGATCAGCGAAGCAGACGCTATTTTTCCTGGTTATGGCTTTTTAAGTGAAAATCAAAATTTTGTTGAAATTTGCTCACATCACAAGATCAAATTTATAGGACCAAGTGTCGCTGCAATGGCTTTGATGAGTGATAAAAGTAAGGCAAAACAAGTCATGCAAAGAGCTGGCGTACCAGTCATACCTGGCTCAGACGGCGCTGTGGCTGATACAAAAGCAGCAAAAGAGCTAGCTAAAAAGATAGGCTATCCAGTCATCTTAAAGGCTGCTGCAGGTGGTGGCGGACGTGGTATGCGCGTGGTTGAAAAAGAGGCTGATTTAGAAAAAGCATTTTGGTCTGCTGAGAGCGAGGCGATGAGTGCATTTGGCGATGGCACAATGTATATGGAAAAATATATCCTAAACCCACGCCACATCGAAGTTCAAGTAATTGGCGATAGCCATGGCAATGTACTTCACATCGGCGAGCGTGACTGCTCGATGCAGCGTCGCCACCAAAAGCTGATTGAAGAAAGCCCAGCTATTTTGCTTGATGAAAAGACAAGAGAGAGACTTCACGAAACAGCCATAAAAGCGGCAAAAGCGATTGGTTACGAGGGAGCTGGTACGTTTGAGTTTTTGGTTGATAAAAATTTGGACTTTTACTTCATCGAGATGAATACAAGACTTCAAGTTGAGCACACAGTGAGTGAGATGGTAAGCGGACTTGATATCATCGAGCTTATGATAAAAGTGGCTGAAGGCGAGGCACTACCATCACAAGAGAGCATCGAGCTAAAAGGTCATGCGATCGAGTGTAGGATAACAGCTGAAGATCCAAATACATTTACGCCGTGTCCTGGCAAGATCACAAAATATGTCTGCCCAGGTGGCCGCAATGTAAGAATGGATAGCCATATCTATCAAGATTATTCTATACCGCCGTATTACGATAGCATGATCGGCAAACTCGTAGTTTGGGACACCGACAGAAATAGGGCGATCCATAAGATGAAAGTAGCTCTTGATCAGCTCATAATAAATGGCATAAAAACAACAAAAGATTTTCACATCGCCATGATGGAAAATAAAGACTTTTTAAGCAATAACTACGATACAAATTATCTTTCAAGACACTAAAATTTTTAAGTCAGGATTTGCAAAAAGCAGATCTTGGCTTAAATATTAAAATTTTTTAAGTTTATCTTAGGGGAAGCATGGTAAACAAAATCAAAGATCAAAATACAAAATTTTTCTCAAATGCCGACCTTGCAAAGCTATTTTTCCCTATTGCGGTTGAGCAGTTTTTAGAGTATAGCCTAGGGCTTGCAAACTCGCTAATGGCAGCAAGTGTTAGTGAAAGCGCTGTAAGTGCGATTAGTCTTGTGGAATTTGTCATGGCGCTATTTATTAGCATTTTTACAGCTATCGCTACTGGCGGCTCAGTGGTTGCTAGCCAGTATCTAGGCAATAAACAAAGTGGCAACGCCAAAATCACAGCAAATCAGCTCGTATGGTTTAGTTTTATCTTTGCCCTTTTTATCGCAGCGGTCATCATAGTTTTAAAAGATATTATCCTAGATTATGTCTTTGGCGATATTGGTGAGCAAGTAAGGCATGATGCTAGTCACTATCTTGTTTTCTCAGCTATTTCTGCGCCATTTTTGGCTGTCTATGCAGCAGCTGCGGCGATCTTTCGCACAATGTCAAATGCCAAGCTTCCTATGTATATTATGGCGGCTGCAAATTTATTAAACGTACTTCTAACTGCCATTAATATTTATACATTTCATACTGGTATTTTAGGTATTGCCATCAGTACGCTTATAGCCAAGATGCTTGCTTGCTTTGTTATAGTCTATTTGCTTCTTGATATAAGGCTAAAACTTCACATAAGAAAGAGCTTTATCTATAAATTTGACTACGAGATCATCAAGAAAATTTTAAATATCGGTGTACCTTATGGCTTTGAAAATTCGATGTTTTATGTGGGTCGCATCATCGTTTTGAGCCTTGTTTCACTTTTTGGCACGGCAAGTATCGCTGCAAATGCCGTGGGAGGGACGATCGTGATGTTTCAAGTGCTCCCTGGCATGGCGATAGGCACAGGACTTAGTGTAGTTATCTCAAGGTGCGTTGGCGCAAACGACTTTGCTCAGGCTAAATTTTACGTAAAAAAATCGATGATAAGCATCTATATCGTGCAGCTTTTTAGCACGGCAGTAATTTTGCTTTTACTTGAGCCATTGCTTCTTGTTTATAATCTCTCGGAAGAAGCTATAAATTTAACAAGACAGATCGTCTGGTATCACGGTATAGCTATGTGTCTTATTTGGCCACTTGCCTACACATATCCGACCGTTTTTCGTGCTGCAGGGGATGCTAAATATCCGATGATTGTAAATTTAGTTTGTATGTTTGCTTGTAGAGTCATCTTGGCCTATATCTTTGCACTCACATTTGATCTTGGCATGATAGGTACTTGGTTTGCAATGTTTGCTGACTGGGCTGTAAAGGCGGTGCTTTTTACTATTAGATACTTAAAAGGCACATGGATGAAATTTAAAGCTATTTAAAAAGAAATTTAGTAATATACAAGCGATTTTGTCGCAAAGGATAAAAAATGAAAAATATATTTAAATTTGGTGCGGTTTTGCTTACGGCAACTCTTTTTGCTGGATGCGCGAGTGAGAGCTCAAGGGTTGTCGAGACTCCAAAAGTGGCAAGCTACGGCACAGTTTACAATGGTCAAAAAATTTCGGTTTCGATAGGTCGATTTAATAATCAATCAGCTTACCAAAATGGTGTATTTGCTGATGGTGAAGATAGGCTTGGTAACCAAGCTCAAAGCATTTTAATCACAAATTTACAGCAAAGTGGCAGGTTTTTAGTGCTTGATAGATCAAATATGAAGGTGATCAAACAAGAGAGTGAGCTAAGTAAAACTGCTCAAAATCTAAAAGGTGCAAGATACGTGATAACTGGTGATGTGACCGAGTTTGGACGAAAAACTACTGGTGATCATCAGCTATTTGGCATACTTGGCAAAGGTAAGCAACAAACCGCCTATTCAAAGGTAAATTTAAATATCGTTGATACCAAAACGGCTGAGGTTGTCTATTCAGTTAGCGGCGCTGGCGAATACACCCTTTCAAACAGAGAGATCATAGGCTTTGGTGGCACAGCAGGATACGACTCTACGCTAAATGGCAAGGTTTTAAGCCTAGCTATTATTGAAGCGGTAAATAATCTCGTAAATGGCATAGAAAGTGGAGCATGGCAAGTAAAATAAGGCTTGCCGGCCTCGCGCTTTTTGCGCTATTTTTAGCGGGTTGCAGCCACTCAAGTGCTCCAAAGTCGCTTTATTATTGGGATGGATCATATAGTAGCTCGCTATATAGTTATCTAAATGAAGAGGGCGATACAAACGAGCAAATTTCACGCTTAGAAAATTTGGCGCAGATATCAATACAAAAGGGCTATAAGATCGCTCCTGGCGTATACGCACACCTTGGACTTTTATACTTAAATAACGGAAATTTAGGCGCTGCAAATGCAAATTTTGACAAAGAAGTAGAGAATTTCCCAGAGTCAAGGGAGTATATAAATTTCATCAAAGGCTCTAAAAATTTGACTCCAAAAAAAGTAGAGCAAAAAGAGGGAGCAAATAATGAAAAATAGCCTGAAATTTATAGCCTTTGCATTTTTAGCAGTATTTTTTACGGGCTGCTCTATAAAAGAGCCTGAGCCATACGACTACTCAGAATTTTTACAAAAAAGACCTCACTCTATCTTGGTACTTATGCCAACAAACGATAGCACAGAAATTTCAGGTCCAGCTGCTGTTTTAGCAAATGCAGTCGCACCATTAAGTGAGGCGGGATACTACGTATTTCCAGTAGCTCTTGTAAATGATACCTTTAAGCTAAATGGCATAACCGAGCCAAGCGAGATCGCAGCCGTGCCACTAAATAAGCTTGATAAAATTTTCCATGCTGATAGTGTGCTTTACATCAATATAAAAGATTATGGTACGAGCTATGCAGTCATCTCAAGCTCAACAAAGGTTGTCCTTGAAGCAAAGCTTATCGATATAAAAAGTGGCGCTACTCTTTGGCAAGGCAGTGCTATGGCAGCAGAAGATAGCAGCAGTGGCCAAAGCAGCCTACTTGGCATGTTAGTCTCAGCCGTCATCTCACAGGTGGCAAATACCATCTCAGATAGATCATACGATCTAGCAGTAATGGCAGATGCTTATTTATTTTCAAGAGATTGCCATAACTGCATACTTTATGGACCATATTCGCCGTATTATGGCAAAGATGCACAGCTTCATAAAGATAGATAAATTTAATGAATACTCATCGTCTTGGGATACTCCTTACTTTAGTTGGCGGTATCCTTTGGGGATTTAGTGGGGTTTGTGGGCAGTATCTATTTTCACTTGGTATAAATTCTGATCTTTTGGTGCCATATAGACTGATGCTAGCTGGCATTGTTATTGTGATTTTTTATGCTTTTAAAGAACCAAGTACCGTTTTTGCTCCGATTAAAGATATAAAGCTACTTGGCGAGTTTTTAGTCTATGCCCTGCTTGGGCTTATGATGACGCAGTACGCTTATTTTTACTCCATTGAGCTTTCAAATGCCGCAGTTGCGACTGTTATTCAATACACTGCGCCAGTTCTCATCCTAGCCGTCATCTGCCTAAAAGAGAAGCGAGCACCAAGACCACTTGAAATTTTAGCTCTGCTTTGCGCGATGCTTGGCGTATTTTTCCTAAGCACACATGCTCAAATTTCATCTCTTGTCATTTCGCCAAAAGCGCTATTTTGGTGCTTGGTGAGTGCCATTTGCGTTTGTGTTTATAATCTTGCTCCAGCAAGGCTAAATGCTAAATATTCAGTCACTCTCACGCTTGGCTGGGGCATGGTTATGGGCGGAATAGTGCTTGCTTGCTATATGAGAGTTTGGGATTTTGCTGGGCTTAATGGTATAAATCAATGGCTGGCATTTATTGCTGTTATTGCGCTTGGCACCATTTTTGCATTTAGCTTTTATATGATAGGTGTTAAGCTAATAGGCGCAGCAAAAGCTAGTTTATTAGCCTGCATAGAGCCACTAAGCGCAGCATTTTTTGGCTACTTTTGGCTTGGAACAAAATTTGTATTTTGGGATTTTTTAGGATTTGCTCTAATAATCTCTTGTATATTTTTACTATCAAAAAGAGAAAAAATATGATATTTCTAGCACAAACTGATACGACAGCTGGCTTTTTGAGTAAAGATTATAAAGAGATAAATAAGGCCAAAATGCGTGATGAAAATAAACCTTGCCTTATCACGACGGCAAAATTTAGCGTTTTAAATGAGCTTGTTAGAGTGCCAAAAAAATATAAAAATTTTATACGCCGTTCAAGGAAAGCCACATTTTTGTATCCAAATTTAAAGGCTATTAGAGTCGTAAAAGAGTGCGAGCACGAAAAATTTTTAGCTAAATTTGACTGGCTTTATTCAAGTAGTGCGAACAAAAATGGGCAAAATTTTAATGAAGCTTGGGCTATGAGCGTGGCTGATGAAATAGTAGATGATCATTTTTTCGAAGATGCTCCATCAAAAATTTATAAAATTTCTCGAAAAAAAATAAAACGTTTAAGATAACTAGTAAATTTATACAGCCACTACCTTTTTAAACTCATCTAAATTTTTTAGCGCTTCATCTATGCCAATCAGCCAAAATTCGCACTTTGTCGTATCTTTTTTAAAGTGTTTTTTCATTAGCTCTTCCACGCTTTTTGTACCACACTCTATTAAAAATTGTTTATAAATTTTGCAAAATTTTGCTTCATCTTTTTTAAACTCACTTAGAAAAAATTGTGATAGCAGATAACCGACGCTATAAGGATAGTTGTAGATATAGTTGTCTGTTTTATAAAAATGTGGCTTAAAATATGGCAAAAATTCTTCAACATCGCTCGTACTATCTTTATAAAATTTATCCCAAGCTTGTTTTAAAAGATCGCTTGCATCTTTTTTGCTGACTTGACCTTTTTGTCGTAGTCTTAAAAAGCTAGTTTCAAACTCGTATCTAACGCTTATGTGTAGTAAAAAATTTGCAGCACTTTTTAGCTCCTGCCATAAAATTTCTACCCTAAGTGAGTCATCTTTTTTTAGTTCATTTCGTAAAAGAGTCTCATTAAATGTACTCGCGCTCTCGGCTAAGCTCATTGGAAAGTTTGCGCTTAAAACCGGAAGATCACGCATCAAATAGTAGTGCCAAGCATGCCCAAGCTCATGAGCTTGCTGGATTAAGTGCGAAAGAGTATTCATGTAGGTGGTAAAAATTCTTGGTTGCTTAAATTTTGGCAAACTCACAAAAAATGCTCCGCCAGCTTTATTTTCTCGTACATCGCTTTCTATCCAGTGTTTGTCTATCATAAGCTTTATAAAACTATCTTCGCCCAGTGGTTTTAATGCTTTTTTGATGATTTTAATAGCCTCATCATGAGAAATTTTACTGTGTTTGCTAAGTGGATAAGGTGCCAAAAGATCGCAACTTCTCATACTTTTGCCACCTAAAAAGCTAGCTCTTACTCTTACGCATTCTCTTATTTTTTCCACTCTTTTGCTAATGGCTTCTTGCATGGCATTTAAAGTGTCAAGGCTCATTTTATTTTCTTCAAGGCTTGGAGTTAAAAAATCAACTTTTGCTGCCTTAAATTTAGCCAGTCTAAATCCATGAAGCATATTTAAGATATCAAGATAAAGATCGGAAAATTTATCATAGCGAGAACTCAGAGCATCAAACACATTTTTGCGTAAAATTTCATCATCTGATCCTTTTAATATACCCATACATTTTGCAAGATTATAGCTTTGTGTATTTGCATTTTTATTGGTAGCAGAGATATTTATTAAATTATTTAGATGTCTAAAATTTGCAAAAAGTGGAAAAAAATTTGTGAGCGCTAAATTTGCAAAAAAGTCTCTTTCGCTCTTTTTTCGTATTTTGCTCTTGCTATTTTTATGCTCTAAATATAGAAATTTTATATGTTTAAATTGAGTGCTTTGAAAAAATTTATCATCATTTTTTAGGCTATCAAATTTATCAAAAAGTATCTCCTTTGCCGTATCAAGTTTAGCTTTTTGCTCTTTTATTTTTAGCTCAAATTTACTAGCTAGCTCATCTTTTGTATTATCACTACTTTTGCAACGACAAAATGCGAGTAGGCTAGTTGCTTCTTTGTATGCTTCTTCGTATGAGATGATAGCTTTGGTAAGCTCGCTATTGTTTAAAAATTTAACCAAATTTTCATTTTGTGCTTTTAGATTTTCAAACGATGAGGTAAAAATTTCGCTATTAAAATCTATATAAGAATCATCAAAGCTCCATCTCATATTTTCTCCTTAAAATGATAGTAAAAATACAAATATATGGTGGCTTATAAGACCTAAAATAGCTGGCACGCTACATCTTTTAATGAGCGAAAGCGGGCTAATGTGAAGCATGCCTGAAATGGCTACCACTACACCAGAGACAGGTGAAAGTGGTCTAGCTATTGTGGAGGCTTGATGCATAGGAAGCACGAGCATAACAGAGTTGATGTTTAAGCTCTTAGCTATATTTGGCACCATGTTTAAAAGCGGATAAAAGCTTGCACCATTTGAGCCAGCTATGATTGTAACGATGGTTGTTATAAATACAAAAAGTATAGACATGCCAAGCCCTCCAAAGCCTATGCTTTTTGCCAAATTTACAATAGCATCAAGCATGCCAAGAGCCTTAAAACCCTCAGCAAATATACCAGCTGCTACAACTAGCATAACAACACCGCTCAAGCTTTTTGCCATGGCATTAAAAAATACTTTTAGCCCTTCACCAAGCTTTTCAAAGCTAAATTTATGTCTAAATGCTTCAAAAACCATAGCAATTATCATAGAAAGGATTATGACGCTTGATATGTTTAGTTTTATAGTTTTTAAACAATATGGCGAAAAAACTACTACTAAAATCATCGGTAAAAATGGTAAAAGAGCATAGATCATAGGTGCTTGCTCTTTTGGAACATCCACCTTATCGTCAAAACTAATACTCTCTCCTATATGCTCGCTACAAACCCAACCTTCTTTTTTGTCTAAGTATCTATTCCAAAGAACTAATGCAATGCCGATCACGAGCACAGTTGGAAGAGCCGCTGGAATTTTATAGATAAAAACATAATCAAGCACCTCAAGTTCAGTTGCTTTTGCAGCAGCAGCTGTCGATGAGCCAAGAAGTACCATTGAGCTAGCTCCGCTCATCGCACAAATACTACCAACGCTTAGTTTATTTAGTCCTAGTGATATAAGAACTGGTCCAAGAAGTGCAAGACAAAGCACGCCAAGTCCAACTGCGCTGGTTATTACCATGCTTATAAGTTTTGCTACGCAAAAAGCTATGAATATCATAAAATATGGGCTTTTTATGGCTTTAAACCTTTTTGTGGCGATGCCCACAAAGGTTTGATTTGCTCCAATATGGGTCATATAACTTGCAAAACCGACCATTAACATGATTAAAAGTCCAAGTTGTGAAAAATTATTTGAGAGCATATAGCGGATAAACTCAACTACATCCAGTAAGGAATTTCCAGTGCTCTTTACCTTTTCTGGTAAAAATTTTCCCGTATCAAGAATGACCGAAGAGACAAGCATGATAACACCAGATAGTAAAAGCACGAAAGTGGCGTATTTGCCTTTTAAAATCGCCCAGCCTACGACAAAAAGCGTAAGTAGAGCTATGATTAGACCAAGAGTATGCATTTTTGCTCCTTATTAAGATATTTAAAAACCAGAATACAAAAATCAAAAATACACTTAAAATATAAAAAATAATATTTATATGCTTGCAATTATACTACTTGTTATATTGAAATTTCGCTTTTATTTATAAAAATATTATTAATTTTATAAATGAGATTGCTACTTTTATGGCTAAGATGCAAAAGATAAATATAAAAATTTTAATATTAAGTACGACTATTGTAGTGTTGTTTAAAGCCAATCAAAATATGCAAAATATAAAAGGATGTAAATATTTGGTTTGGTGAATATTCAAATAATGCCAGTAGCAACTTATTTTAGTATTTACTCCCTCGGCAGTCCGTTTTTATCAGACTTATCGCTGATTAGCCTACCCGATTCGTCGTATTTTTTGGCGCGGATGAGCCTGCCGCGCTCAAATTCGCCCTCGGCTTCGAGCATTCCGTTTGCGTAGTAGTGTTTCGCCGTGCCGACCTCCAGCCCGTCCTCAAACATCACCCTGGCTTTTAGCTTGCCGTTTTCGTGATACTCCTCGTATAGCCCGTGATAGCGCCCGTTTTTAAACATCACTTTTGCAGCCAGCGCCCCGCTCTCGTAGTAGTCCAGCCCCGCGCCTGTTTGGCGGCCGTCTTTATACTCGTATTCGCCTCTGAGCTTGCCGCTTGGGTAGTATTCGCGCGCGACGCCGTCCTTTTCGCCGTCTTTATAGTTTTCTACCACGCGCGTTTTACCGTTTTGGTAATATCGCTTCCAAACGCCGTTTTTGCGGTCGTTTTTGTATTCGCCCGTCTCCTCCACGGCGCCGCTTTCATAGTACCATTTTTCCGTGCCTTCTCGCTTGCCGTCCTTATACGTTCGCACGCCGCGGATCTTGCCGCTTTTGTAATAGTCGAAGTCCTCGCCGTTTCGCAGTCCTCCGACATAGGGGCTGCGTGCGCTAACCTCGCCGCTAACGTAATAGTCGGTAAATACGCCCTCTCGCCTGTCCGCCTTGTAGGTGCCCTCCTGCTTTAACGCGCCCCCCTCGTCAAAATAGTAGCGGCGGTAGCGCCCGTCGCGGACGCCGTTTTTGTATTCGCTCTCGCCCATCAGCGCGCCGCTATCTGCGTGATAGTGCTTCGCCATGCCCTCGCGGACGCCGTTTTTTAGGGGATATTCGTTTGAGGGCTTGTCCCTACCGTCAAAATAGTCTCGATATCGCACCGCCGCACCGCCCTGCACATCTATCTCGCGTATAAGCGTGGGTGGCAGAGGCTTTAGCCTCGGATAGACAATGCCCATCGCATTTACGTCATATAGGTCCTCGACGCTGTAACGAAGCATCTTTAACGTGCCGTCGTAGGGCTTGCCTTTTACGTAGTAAAGCCCGTTTTTTAGGCTCGCTTCGGGCTTCATTACGATTTTTGGCTCTAATGCCTGCGCTCCGACGGCTAGAAGCGGAAGTAAAAATAGAAATTTTAGGATTTTCATGGTTCTCCTGCTTTGTTTGATTTAGGTAATTTTAAAATTTGAAATTAAATTTAAGGTGAAGGCACGGTTATTTCGGATGAGTTAAATTTGAAGGCTCACATCAAATTTAGCTGTCTTTTAGTGCTTGGGCGACGACCTTCCACTCTTGCATGAGCCTTTCAAAGCTAAAATTTGCATTTGCCGAACTAGTCGAGGGTAGTTTGACGGGTTCTTTACCCGTTGCGTTTAAAATTTGAGTTTTTAGGTATTTTTCGCAGATTTCGTGCGCCTTACCGCCGTTTGAGTAAACTTGCGCTATGCGCGCTCCGCTAAAAATCGGCTCCAAATTTGCAGGCTCAACGGCGGTCATTTTAGCATCGCTCGAGCCCTTTATCTCGCACGAGATCGCAGCGTCGTAGATAGCGATACGGTGAGCGAGTAGAAAATCTATCTTTTCATCCGTGCTTCCTGGTAACGGAGCGTTTAAAATCCCGGCCAGCACCCGCCAGAAACGATTTTGCGGATTTGCGTAGTAAAAGCTAAATTTACGAGAAACGACGGAAGGGAAGGATCCGAGGATTAAAATTTTAGAGTTTTTATCAAAAATCGGTTTAAATGGACTAATTTGATTCATCTATCTCTTTTAAAATTTTAGCCATTTAAACCATTTATTATTTTATAAGAAGTTACTCTTTTTGATTTGGATTATTTGAAATTTTATCGTTAATCATCTTTTTCGCATTCATTGCAATATCGGTGATTTTCTTATTAGAGTCACTTAAAATTTCTTGTATTCTAGCCGAATCATCTTTTTTAAATATTTTTAAATTTTCGCTAAAGTCCTCATCATTAATGTCAAAATAAGCGACTGATTCAAAAGATAGTTTTGAGGCTATTAGGACTTGTGGAAATGCATTTTTGTAAGAATTATAGCTTTTAACCTCAGCATTGTAGCTCTCACGTTTATTTAGGAGTTCGCTCTCGATTTTTTCTAACTGCGACATTAGCATTTGATATGTTTCGTTAGCCTTTAGTTCCGGAAAGGCTTGAGCCAAAGCAGCTACTTTTGCGACTCCATTTCCAGAAACGCCAAGTTGAATCATTTGTTCGCTACTTGCATAATCTTTGGCTATATCTATTATTTGATTTGATAGATCTAAACGTTTTTTGAGCGTAGCTTGGATATTTGCGAAGCTCTCTCTGATGTTTTGCATCATTGATTGTAGTTTATTATATATTTTAATAATATAAGCCGCTAAGGCAATAACAACGACAATTATAGTAATAAGCATTTTTGCTCCTTTTTACTTATTTTAAAATATGCGATTTTGACTTTTTACGACTTAATTTCACTTTAAGGATTTAGAAACTTGCTTATTTTGTTTATGGGTTATTTAATTTTTTTAAGTGAAATTATCTAAAAAAGAAAATTCTCCCACATAATAAATTTAAGTGGGAGAATTCGTGCCTTACTCGGCTACGCTGCCGGCAGAGGCATCCTCGGCACTCTCAGGCGAGCCAGACTCGACCTCATCGCTAAAGTCAGACAAGCTTAGGCGTTTTAGCTGGCGGTAGCGTCTTTGCGCGTCGGCCTTGTTTTTAGCTAGTAGCTCGTCGGCGTGCTCTGGGTTCGTCTTTTTAAGTGAGTTGTAGCGAACCTCGTTTAGCAAAAAATCCTCGTAAAGCGACCAGTCAGGGTCTTTTGAGGTCATTTTTAGCGGATTCTTACCCTCTTTGATTAGGCGCGGATCGTAGACGTAGGTCGGCCAGTAACCGCATTTGGTCGCTAGCTCGCCCTGATCGCCAGAGAGCGCCATACCGCCCTTGATACCGTGCGCGATACACGGCGAATACGCGATCACGAGGCTCGGACCGTCGTAGGCCTCGGCTGCAGCGATGGCCTTTATCGTGTTTGCCTGGCTGGCGTTTGAGTTGATCTGCGCGACAAAGATATTTCCGTAGGTCATCGCGATGTAGCCTAGATCTTTTTTCTGCATCGGCTTGCCGCTAGCGGTAAACTGCGCTATGGAGCCCGCGCGGCTGGATTTTGAGCTCTGGCCGCCGGTGTTTGAGTAGACTTCGGTATCTAGCACGAGCACGTTTACGTTCTCGCCGCTAGCTAGCACGTGGTCAAGCCCGCCAAAGCCGATATCGTACGCCCAGCCGTCGCCGCCGATGATCCACTGGGACTTTTTGACGAGATATCTTTTTAGCTCTAAAATTTCTTTAACGCCCTCTACGTCTAAATTTTGCTCCAAAATCGGCGTTAAAATTTTAGCGATTTGCGTCGTTTTCTCGCCGTCGTTTTTATGCGCGATCCAGTCGGAGTATAGCGCGGCTAGGGCATTTGGCGCGGCGTCTTTGGTGCGTAGCATGACGTCTTCGATACGGTGGCGCAGCGTCTCTACCGCGACATTCATACCCATGCCAAACTCCGCGTTATCCTCAAACAGCGAATTTGCCCACGCTACGCCCTTGCCCTCTTTGTTCGTCGTATAAGGCGTCGAAGGCGCGCTACCGCCGTAGATCGAGCTACATCCGGTGGCGTTTGCCACGATCATACGGTCGCCGAAAAGTCTCGTAACAAGCCCGATATAAGGCGTCTCGCCGCATCCGGGACACGCACCGTGAAACTCAAATAGCGGCTGCGCAAATCCCACGCCCTTGACGCTATCTTTGCTCATCAGGTCGTCTTTGTAGGTAACCTTTTTAAATAGATAATCCGCGTTTTCCTGCTCGTTTTTCTCCATTTCCTCTGCTAGCGGCACCATGACGAGCGATTTTTCCTTGCTCGGGCAGTTTTGAGCGCACAGTTCGCAGCCCGTGCAGTCAAGCGGGCTAACTTGGATTTTATATTTTAGTCCTTTTACCTCCTTGCCTTTGGCGTCTAGGACGTGATCTTGCACGGTTTGCGGAGCGGCGGCGAGCTCGTTTTCATCGATGAGAAACGGCCTGATCACCGCGTGCGGGCAGACGAAGGCGCACTGGTTGCACTGGATACAATTTTCCTCGATCCATTTAGGCACCATCACGCCGATACCGCGTTTTTCGTAGGCCGTGGTGCCTGATTTAAAGTGTCCGTCCTCAAAGCCCACAAACGCCGAAACAGGCAAGCTATCGCCCCTAGCGGCGTTGATAGGCTTAACGATTTTTTCTATAAATTCGTCGCCGACGTATTTTTCCTCGTTAGCGGCGTCATCCGTCAAATTTAGCCAGCTAGGATCAACCTCGACCTTAACCAGCCCGTCCGCGCCCATATCGATAGCCTTGTAGTTCATCTCCACGATCGCTTCGCCCTTTTTGGCATAGGCTTTGTGTGCGTACTCTTTCATGTATTTTTGCGCGTCGGCAAACGGGATAATGTCTGCGAGTTTAAAAAACGCCGACTGCATGATGGTGTTCGTGCGGTTTTTTAGTCCGATCTCGCGAGCTAGCTTAGTGGCGTTGATGATGTAGAAATTTACCTTTTTGGCGGCTAAAATTTTCTTTACTTTATTCGGCAGTTTAGCGACCGTCTGCTCGGCGTCCCAGATCGAGTTTAGCAGGAACGTCCCGCCCTCGCGGATACCGTCTATGACGTCATAAATTTCAAGATACGCCGCGACCGAGCAGGCTACGAAGTGCGGATTTGAGACGAGATAGGTCGAGCGGATCGGATTTTTACCAAAACGCAGGTGCGAGCGCGTATAGCCGCCTGATTTTTTGCTATCGTAGGCAAAATACGCCTGCGCGTAAAGCTCGGTTTTATCGCCGATGATTTTGATGGAGTTTTTATTGGCTCCCACGGTACCGTCCGCGCCAAGGCCGTAAAATAAGCACTCTTTCACGCTTGCGTCGCTTAGCGAAATTTTCTCGCCGACTTTTAGCGAAGTAAAGGTCACGTCGTCCTCGATACCGACGGTAAAGCCGTTTTTGGGCTCGCTTAAATTCAGATTTTCAAAGACGGCTAGCATCTGAGCAGGATCGACGTCCTTTGAGCTTAGACCATAGCGTCCGCCCACGATCACGGGCTGATTTTTGCGTCCGTAAAACGCCGCCTTGACGTCCAGATATAGCGGCTCGCCTAGGCTTCCGGGCTCTTTCGTGCGGTCTAGCACGGCGATCTTTTCTACCGTCTCAGGCATCACGTCAAAGAGGTATTTTAGACTAAACGGACGGTATAGATGTACCTTTAGCACGCCTACTTTTTCACCCTTTGCGAGTAGGTGATCGACGACCTCTTCTAGAGTTTGCGTTACCGAACCCATCGCGACCACGACGCGTGTAGCATGCGGATCGCCGTAATAATTAAACGGTTTATAATCGCGTCCCGTGATTTTTGAAATTTCTTTTAGATACTCGGCCACGATATCAGGCACCGCGTCGTAGTAGCGGTTAGCTAGCTCGCGCGTCTGGAAGTAGATGTCGTCGTTTTGCGCCGTACCGCGAGTTTTTGGGCTTTCGGGGCTTAGCGCTTCGTCTCTAAATTTTTGCAGCGCCTCGCGGTCAAGAAGCCTATCAAAGTGCGCGTAGTCAAGCACCTCAACCTTTTGTATCTCGTGGCTCGTGCGAAATCCGTCGAAAAAGTGCAAAAACGGCACGCGACCCTTGATCGCCGCTAGATGAGCGACGCCCGCGATATCCATGACCTCTTGCACGGAGCCGCTTGCTAGCATAGCAAAGCCCGTTTGGCGACAGGCGTAGATGTCCTGATGATCGCCGAAGATAGAAAGTGCCTGCGCCGCGATAGAGCGCGCACTCACGTGGATGACGCCGGGTAGTAGCTGGCCTGCGATTTTGTACATATTTGGGATTTTTAGCAAAAGTCCTTGCGAAGCCGTATACGTCGTAGTTAGCGCGCCTACTTGCAGCGAGCCGTGCACGGTGCCCGCAGCCCCGCCTTCGCTTTGCATTTCGACTACCTTAACCGGCATGCCGAATAGATTTTTCTTACCCTGAGCCGCCCACATATCGGTGTAGTCAGCCATCGGCGAGCTAGGGGTGATCGGGTAGATGCCCGCAACCTCCGTAAATGCGTAAGCCACGTGCGCCGCAGCCTCGTTTCCGTCCATAGTTTTCATTATTTTAGCCATTTTTCCGCCTTAAATTTTCTTACGATTTTTAAAAATCTTTTATTATAGAGATAGTTTCCAAAATCTACTATTAATCTATGTCATTAATAAATTCCGAGAATTTTGCCTTTTAAATTACTAACTTTAAGCAAAATTCCATTACCGTAATGAAAAAAATTAAGGATAAAATTTGATAAGTGTTCATAGGGTGGCCTATTTAAGGGTTATAGCTCTTGCTTTTTGTGCTTTTATATTTAACACTACTGAGTTTGTTCCAGTACCACTTTTAAGTGATATTGCAAAAGACTTTGATATGAGCACGGCTGATACTGGCCTTATCATTACGATTTATGCGTGGAGCGTCACTATACTCTCTTTGCCACTTATGCTTTTGACTGCAAATTTAGAGCGAAGATCTCTTCTTTTAAAGGTTTTTATCGTATTTGTTGTAGCTCATACTCTTTGTGCCTTTGCTTGGAATTTTAAAATTTTAATTATTGCTCGGTTGATGATAGCCATAGCGCATGCTATTTTTTGGGCTATCACTGCTTCACTTGCTGTTAGGCTAGCTCCGATAAATAAAAGCTCGCAAGCTCTTGGATTGCTAGCTCTTGGTACATCGCTAGCGATGATACTTGGTCTGCCACTTGGAAGAATTTTAGGTGACGCACTTGGTTGGCGTGTGACCTTTGGACTGATCGGAATTTTTGCTGTTGGTGTTGGAGTTTGGCTATATAAAATTTTGCCACTTTTGCCAAGCAAAAACTCAGGCTCGCTTAAAAGCTTGCCAGAGATTGCAAGAAATGGCCTTTTAATGGTCGTATTTTTACTAACGGCAATTATCATAAGCGCGCATTTTAGCACTTATAGCTACATTGAGCCATTTGCAAAGGATATTAGTGGTTTTAGTGGCAAATTTATCACTATATTCTTGCTTATATTTGGTGTTGCTGGTATCGTGGCAAGCTGGCTTTTCTCTAAATTTTATAAGCTCATTCCAAATGCATTTTCAGCAATTTCTATCATGCTTATTTTATGTTGCTTGCTTTTGTTAAATTTTATTGCTAAAAATGAAGTTTTAATGCTAGTCTTGGCCTTTATTTGGGGGCTTGGCATAGCTGGTGTAAATATGAGCTTTCAAATAAAAGTGCTAAATCTTGCCTCAAATGCAACTGATGCTGCAATGGCGATATTTTCGGCTATTTATAACATAGGCATCGGAGCAGGGGCGCTAATAGGGCATCAAACGATAGTTCATTTAGGCGAGCAAAATATCGGCAATGTTGGTAGTTTTTTTGCCACAAGCGGACTTATCATATTTTTGTTTGCAGTATCTAAGATTAAAAGAGTTTAAAAGAAGATGTTTAAATATCTAAGTAAAACGTTACAAATTTCTACATATAAGTGATAATAAATATCATAACTAAGAAAAATTTTAGTTAAGCTTCCTTATAATCATTATCAGAAAATGAATAAATTTTAGGAGCTTATTATGTCAGTTTTAGTTATCGGTGCAGATGAGATAACGCCTATCAAGGCAGTTTTACATGATTTGGGAGCTGAGAAGATAGAACACTGGGATGCTAGAAATGAAAACCGTGTAAATCGCAAGCCAATTCCTCAAGATACCGAGTGCGTGGTGATGCTAACTAGTTTTTTAAACCACAACACTATGAAGACTATTAAAACTCAAGCAAAAAAGAGAAATATTCCAATTGTTTGTGCAAAAAGAAGCGTTAGTTGCGTATTTTGCGAGTACTGCAAGGTCTTTGGGCTAGATAAGGAATTTGGATGCAAAGAATAATCAATGAGATTCGGGCTTTTATCAGATATTGGCGAAATAACTCCAAATATTTTTGCAAAGCTTGATAGGCTTTCACGTGCAAAAATTTTTATTGCACTTTATAATTCTGGTGTAGAAAGTGAGCTAAAAATACCACTTTCTTACGCTAAATTTCTAAATTTCAAAGAAATTTTTGATGCTAGGATAAATTTCCTACTTCGTGAGAAATGTCTAAATTTTAAGCCAGCAGATCGCTTTTGTCTTCCCTCAAATATCATCATAAATGCTTATTTAAAAGGTGATTTTTCAAAGATAAAATTTGTAGCAAAAGAGCCAAAAATGGCAGCTGCAAAGATGATAAAAATGCTTTATGCAAGTGGAGAATTTGAGTTTTGCATCGATGCGGCACAGATGTTTTGTCAATTTGTTTATGATAAAATACGCCTCCGTCATCAAGACAAAGATGTCGTGCTAAATGGCGGTGTCATTTCAGTCAAAAAAGATGGTAAAAATTTGCTCAGCGTCATGCCAAGCTTTAAAAAAGTAAGCTTTGATGATATGAGAAATTTAAACGACGATATAGATAGAGCTGTCGGTGTGCTTGGTCACGAGTGCGAGATGGTTTATATTGTTTTTCCTAGAAATGAGGAATTTAGGCGACACGTTGAGGTTAGGCACTGTTATGCGAGAGGCTTGATCAAGCTTGTGCCTTATACGATTATTAGTAAAATTTTTTAAAAAGGATAAAAATGATAGGTATAGTTTATGGAAGCAGCATGGGAAATACCGAAGATGCAGCGAAACTTATAAGTGAGGGTCTAGGCCTTGAAAATGAGCTTTTAAACGTTGCTGACGTAGATGCAGCGAAACTAAATAGCTTTGATAAGCTCATCCTTGGTACATCAACCTGGGGCAGTGGTGATCTTCAAGATGACTGGGATGCGTTTGACTTTAAAGCGTTAAATCTAAGCGGAAAAACAGTCGCTGTTTTTGGCATGGGTGATAGCGAGAGCTACTCTGATGAGTACTGTAACGGTATGGCAAAGCTTTATGATGAGGTCGTAAAAGCTGGTGCAAAGGTAGTTGGTGAGGTTAGCACTGATGGATATACATTTGATGGCTCTGATGCTGCAAGAAATGGAAAATTTGTAGGTCTAGCACTTGATGCTGATAACCAAAGTGACAAAACTGAGGGTAGAATTTCAGCTTGGATCGAGCAGATAAAACCTCACTTTGCTTAATGTAATTTTAGCTAGATTTTCTAGCTAAAATTTTCATATATTCATAGCCGAGATAAAGCTTTTTATTCTTTCATTCTGGCTATTGAAAAACTCATCTACCAAGCCATCAAATGCGATCACACCTTTATCTAAAAATAAAATTCTATCAGCTATCTTTCTAGCAAAATTCATATTATGAGTGACAATGATCATAGACTTTTTCTCTTTTGCAAGAGATAAGATGACCTTTAAAACTTCAGCCTCAAGCTCTGGATCAAGCGCGCTTGTAGGCTCGTCGAGTAGTAGAAAGTATGGATTTACAGCTAGGGCTCTAGCGATGGCTACACGCTGTGCTTGTCCGCCTGAGAGCCTGTTTGGATAGGTATCTTCTTTGTGGCTAAGCCCCACTTTAGCTAAAAGCTCTTTTGCCTCTTTTACCGCTTCGTTTTTATCCTTTTTTTGAACGTAGATCGGAGCTTCGGTAACATTTTGAAGCGCTGTTAGGTGCGGGAAGAGGTTGAAACTTTGAAAGACCATGCCTGTTTTTTTACGAATTTCTAAAAGCTCTTTTGAGCTTAGCTTCTCTTTAAAATTTACACTCCTATCATCTACCTCTAAAGTGCCACTTTGTGGGATCTCAAGTAAATTTATGCATCTAAGAAGCGTTGATTTGCCACAACCAGATGAGCCAACTATCACGGTCGTTTGCCCCTCTTTAAAGCTTGTATTTATGTTATCTAGCACCAAATGATCGCCGTAAGATTTGCTTATATTTTTAAAATTTATAGCCATTAGACATACCTTGAGACAGCTTTTTCAAGCCTTGATTGAAGATAGGTTAAAAGTGTGCAAACCACTAGATAGATGAGTGCTGCTAGGATGTAGAGGATGAGTGGCTCAAAGGTCCTTGCCGCGATCCTTTGAGCGACCATAAACATATCTACCATCGTTATAGAAGCTGCTAGTGAAGTGTCTTTAACAAGGCCTATAAATGTGTTTGAAAGCGGTGGCAGCGAGATCCTCACTGCTTGAGGTGCGATGATGCGCTTTAAAATTTGATAGTGTGTTATGCCAAGCGATATGGCTGCCTCCCACTGACCTTTTGGCACAGAAAGTATGGCAGCCCTTACAGACTCAGAGGCGTAAGCGCCCACGTTTAGGCTAAATGCGATAGTGGCCGCACTCCAAGTATAAAGCGTGATACCGATGCTAGGAAGTCCGTAAAATACGATGAAAAGTTGCACAAGAAGCGGTGTACCGCGAAATATCCAAACATAGGTGGCAAATATAAATTTTAAAATTTTTATATTTGAAAGCCTTGCTACTGCTGTGATAATGGCGATGACAAGCCCTAGCGAAAACGAGAGCAAAGTAAGTGGGATCGTCACTTTTAAAAGTGCGATGATCATCGGTAGCGTCGAGCTTGAAACAAGCTCGATCACTCTATCTAAATTTTCCATTTTTGCCTTGTTGGTTTATAAATTTATTTTGAGACGTCTTTGCCAAAGTAGCTTTTTGAGATAGCTTCTAGTTTGCCTTCTTTTGAAAGTTCAGTTAAAGCATTTGAAATTTGCTCTGCAAGCTCGGCGTTGTCCTTTTTAACAGCTGCTGCTGTGTAGTCTTTCTCATCAAGTGAGGCGGCTATCTTTACAGGTGCGTCTGGACGCTCTTTTATGAAGTCGTAAAATACGATGTTATCTCTTACAACAGCATCTACACGTCTTGATATAAGAAGCTCCATGCTTTTAGCAAAACTATCTGTTACGACGTGCTCAGCACCGTATTTTACGGCGACTTTCGCCCAGTTGCTAGTTGCTGAGTCGGCATCTTTTTTGCCTTTTAGATCAGCAAAACTTTTGATGTCGTTATTGTCTTTTCTAGTGATGATAGCGCCAAATGTCACAGTATAAGGCACTGAAAAAGCATATTTTTTCTTTCTCTCATCAGTTATGCTTACTTGATTAAATACAACATCAGCCTTGCCAGCGTCAAATGCTGCTAACATCGCATCCCATGGAGCTGTTAGAAACTCAACTTTTAAATTTAACTTTTGTGCTACAGCTCTTGCGATATCTACGTCGTATCCTACTAGCTCATTTTTGTCATTATAAAATGTAAAAGGCGCGTAAGTGCCTTCTGTTGCTACTGTTAGCACTCCATCTTTTATAGTTTTTGCTTGCAAATTTAGAGCCATTGCAAGCACTGCTACTACTTTTAATAAATTTGTAAATTTCATTTTGATCCTTTATTTTGATATATCTTTTCCAAAATATTTCATCGAAATTTCGCTTATCTTACCTTCGGCTTTTAGCTCATCAAGTGCTTTGTTTATCGCTTCTAGTAGCTCAGTATTGCCTTTTTTAACGATTGCAGCTGTTGGCATCGGCTCGTTGCTTGTGTATGCGATTTTTAGTGGCGCATTTGGGCGTTGTTTGATATAGTCATAAAAAGTGACGTTATCGTTTATCGTATCATCAGCTCTTTTTGAGATGATAAGCTCCACGCCTTTGCTAAAGCCATCAGCTACGACCACTGTTGCGCCATTTTTCTCGGCTATTGCTGCCCAGTTGCTAGTAGCAGAGTGCACACTCTTTTTGCCCTTTAGATCAGCAAAACTTTTGATGTCGTTATTGTCTTTATGCACGACAATTACCGGATATGGCATAGTGTAAGGCACGCTCATACCATACTTTTTCTTTCTATCCTCGTTTATACTTACTTGGTTAAACACAACATCGGCTTTACCAGCATCAAAAGCCGCAAGCATCGCATCCCAAGGAGCTGTTAGAAACTCAACTTTTAAATTTAGCTTTTGCGCTACGGCTCTTGCGATATCTACGTCATATCCTACTAGCTCGCCCTTTTCATCGTAAAATGAGTAAGGTGAGTAAGTACCTTCAGTTGCGACGATAAGTTCGCCTTTTTTGATAGTTGAAGCATTTAAATTTAAAGCTAAAAAAGCACCTGCGATCAAGCCAAAAATGGGCTTAAAATTCATTGATTCTCCTTATTTAGAAATATCTTTGCCGAAGTATTTAAGCGAAATTTCGCTTAAAGCTCCTTCTTTGCTAAGCTCATTTAGGGCAAAATTTATCTTAATTAGCAGCCCTTTGTTACCTTTTTCTACGTTATAGTCTATTTGTTCGCTATTTGTATGGCATCATCTTTTATGATTGCTAGTAAAATTTTATAAAGGTAGAATTTAGCAAACAATCGCACGAATTACAGCAAACTTAAAAGGCAATAGAAATTTTTATACAAAGCTCTTTGCAAAAAATTTTTAAGATTTATGCAAATGTCAGTCGCAACTGCAATCTGGGTAGTATTTTGGCGCTATTTTATCACAAAGAAAGAGGGCGGTGCCTCACTCCGCTAGAAGTGAGACCGCTAGAGCTTTTACGCCCTTAAAATCAACCTTGCCGCTTGCAAGCGTTGGTATATCATCAACGATGAAGATATAGCTTGGCATCATTATAGGAGCTAGGCTACTCTCTTTTAAAATTTGCTCGATATTTTCAGGCTCTGTGCCACTTTTTACTAAAAGTGCTATCGCTTCACCCTTTTTGCTATCTGGTACATTTGCACTACTAAAGACAACGTCGTTTCCAAGTACCTTTGTAAGCTCTTCTTCAACGCTTCCAAGGCTTATCATCTCGCCGCCTATTTTGGCAAATCTTGAATACCTATCGACAATAAATACAAAGCCGTTTTCATCTATGTGGCCTTTATCGCCAGTTTTATAGTATCTTACGCCGTCAATGTGCGTGATGACTTCGTTTGTTTTGGCCTCGTCGTTTAGATAGCCCTTCATAACTTGCGATCCGCCGATGACTATTAGTCCGTCCTCGGCAGTTTCAAGCTCTTCAAGTGTCTCTGGGTCGATTATTTTTATGATAGTGCCAGGCAGAGGCATACCAACGCTACCAGGTCTATTAAATGTAAGCTCCTTTAAGCTCTCTTTTTCTAGGATATTTGGCATATTTACAGCAGCTACTGGCGCTGTTTCTGTCGCGCCATAACCTTCATAAATTTCTATGCCAAATTTTAGCCTAAACTCGTCTTTTATCTCAGGCTTTAGCTTCTCAGCCCCAGCTACGACCATTCTGGCACTTTGAAACATCAGTGGATGAAGCTTTTTGTTTCTGGTGTAGAGCCTAAAAAAGGTCGAGGTACCAAAGATGATGCTAGCGCTGTGTCTTGCAGCCATTTTGCCGATAGTCGCTCCATCTGTTGGATCAGGCACGCTTACCATTTTTATGCCCTCGCAAAGCGGCATGAGTGTGGTGACTGTTAGTCCAAATGAGTGAAATACAGGGAGTGAGTTTAAGATCACATCATCTTTTTTGAAATTTAGAAGCTCGCTTATTTGCTTAATGTTTGCAAGTAAATTTTTATGGCTTAGCTCGATACCTTTTGGCTCGCCTTCGCTGCCGCTACTAAATAAAATAGTAGCCGTATCCTCTAAGCTCACTGGCCTAAAATAGCAAAGCTTAATGAGCCAAGTTGGGGCAAAAAATGCAGTTAAAAGCGCTAAAAATTTCTCTCTTTTTGAGACGCTGGCTGAGAGATCTTCTGCAAATTTAGCCTTGCCACTCATCGCATCTTTTAGATCAAAGCCCTTAAGTGCTAGCTTCTCAAGAAATTTGCTAGATGTGATAACTGTGTTTATATTTGCCTTTCTTAGGGCGTGATTTAGCGAGGTTTCATTAAGTGTGTAGTTTAAATTTACGCTTACTTTGCCCATGGCAAGAAGCGCCATATTTACTATCGCTGCGATACTTGAGCTAGGTAATAAAATGCCTATATTTTTCTCATCTTTTAGCTCGCGTTTAAAAATTTTGATAAAGACTAAAACGGCTGTTATAAATTTCAAGTTGCTTAAATTTAGCCCTGTGCTATCGCTCACGCACTCTTTAAATTTATCCTCTTTTGCGTTGCTTAGCCACTCCTCGGTTAGTGGTTTTTGCCTTGAGATAAAGCTCTCCCATGATGAAAAGCTAAGCTCAAGCACCTTTTGCTTCATCTTTGCAGCGTTTATAAATGTGTTTATTGGCTTGCCAAAGGCGACGATGATGTCGCGTCTGCCGTTTTTAGAAGTGAGGTCTTTATAAAATTTACTAGCTCTTGAAAAGCTCGAGCCCCAAAGGCCACGAAGATAAAATGGCACTATGCAAATTTCTTCTAGATCTCTGATGATGAGCTCAAAGCCCTTTTGAAATTCGTTGATTTGGCCGTTATAGCTGATGTGCCCCTCTGGGAAAAGTGCGACCACTTCGCCATTTTTTAGGCACTCACGCACAAGCTCGATCGACTCTTTGCTCGCCCCTGCACCTATCGGGATCACTTTGAAAAATTTAAAAATTTGCTTTAGATACCATTTGTTATAGATCGTTCTATACATGACAAATCTTATACCTCTTGGGCTGGCTGCCTGAAGCACGAGCCAGTCTATCCAGCTGATGTGGTTGCCAAGAAGTAGCGCGCCGCCACTTTGTGGTAAATTTTGCAGGCCCTCTACAAAAAAGCGGTATTTTGTCTTTAAAAATGGCAGTAAAAGTAGCCTTGTAAAAAGGTGTGGAAGCTGCAAAATGGCGTAAAAACTACCGATGAGGCAAACAAGCGCTGTAAAGACAAAAAGCCCAGTTGTTGAAATTTCAAAATATACTAAGCCTATACCAATGGCTAGAAATAGCAGCATTGAGACGTTTTGCAAGAAGTTGTTTGCTGCCATTATCTTGCCGGTCGTTTTTTGCGGGGCAAAGTACTGGATCATTGCATTTAGTGGCACTATAAATATGCCTCCAAAAAAGCCAAATGCAAATGAGCTAAGGCTCACTACGCCGATATTTGAGCCAAATGCGAAAAATAAAAGCGAGAAAAATATACCCATAGCACCCATTGGCACGATACCAAGCTCGATATGTAGCTTTGACATAGAGCCAGCCACATATGAGCCAAATGCGATACCTATGGCGCTTGCTGCTAGGATCGCTTGTACCGCTAGCGAGCTGTCGTCGTTAAAAACGGCTTTGTAATGAGCTGGGAAAGCTGCGATGATGATCTGAGAAATTCCCCAAAATATACTAAGCCCAGCGATACTGAGCCAAATATTTTTATCTGATCTCACTTCTTTTAAATTTTCTCTTAAATAGCTAAGGCGAATATATTTTTTAATATCAAAATTTTCGCTTGTTTCGTCTTTTTCATCGATGCAAGGTAACTTATAAGCAAAATACGCTTCAAGTGCGCTAAATACGACTAAAAAGACGCCAATAGGATAGACGCTTTTTAAGATCTCTTCTGAGTTTTCGCCTTGGATGTATAAATTTTCAAATATAAATGAAAACAAAAATGAGCTAAAAAGTATCGCAACGATGGTGAGCGCTTGGATGATGCCGTTTGCTGTGCCAAGGCGCTCAGGACCGACTAGGGCTTTGATGATGCCGTATTTTGCTGGTGAGTAGATCGCACTTTGAGCAGCTAGTATGAGCGTTAAAGCAAAGGCTACGCCAAAAGCACCTGCAAGATAGCTAAAAAGTACCGCGACACTAATGACAAGGCCAAAAATAGCACAAATTCTTATGACTTTTGTCTTTGAGAATTTATCATTTATAAAGCTTGAAGGCGAAAATAAAAATATAAATGGAAGCAAGATCATTGCGTTTATGACGGCTGTTAGGATAAAAAGTATATCGCCATCGTATGTTTTTAAAAGAACGTTTTGTATGGTTATTTTGTGTGCTAGATCGACGCTTGCATTTAAAAATGCGATCGCAAGGTAGGGCAAAAAGCCAGCAACTTTTAATAAACTCATCATAGAAATACCTTTGTGATTTTAAAAATTTTGTAAATCTAACAGCAAAATATTTAAAATATTATTAATAAAAAACTCTATATTAAATTTGACAATAAAAATTTTTTAAAAATTTAAATTTTATATGCTTTTGGATAAAATCACGCAATCAAAAATAAGGAAAAATTTATCATGAACTATGAAATCATCGTCATTGGCGGCGGACATGCAGGCATTGAGGCAAGTCTTGCGGCTGCTAGAATGGGCAAGCAAACTTTACTTATCACGATCTTAGCCGAGCAAATAGGCGCTGCAAGCTGTAATCCGGCCATTGGAGGCCTTGCAAAGGGACATCTTGTAAAAGAGATCGATGCGCTTGGTGGTCAAATGGGTCTTACAACCGATGCTGTTGGCATCCAGTTTCGCGTGCTAAATGAGAGCAAAGGTCCAGCAGTACGTGGTAGCCGCGCTCAGATCGATATGGATAGATACCGTGTTTATATGAGAAATTTGCTTTTAAATACACCAAATTTAGAAATTTCTCAAGAGATCGCCACTGAAATTTTAAGCGAAAATGGCGAAATAAGTGGTGTTAAAACACATCTAAATAATACCTATAATGCAAAAAAGGTGATAATTACCACTGGCACTTTTTTAAATGGACTAATACACGTTGGATTTAATAAACTAGAAGCCGGACGTGTTGGCGAACTAAGTGCCAAGGATCTAAGCGGTAATCTAAGGGAGCTTGGGCTAAATTTAGGCAGATTAAAGACTGGAACATGTCCAAGGATTGATGCAAAAACGATAAATTTTGAAATTTTAGAGAAGCAAGATGGCGACGCAAATCCAGCTGCATTTAGCTTTAGAACTAAAAATTTCTCTCCAACACAGCTGCCATGCTACATCGCCTATACAAATGAAACTACGCATGATATAATCCGCTCAAATTTTGATAAAGCGCCACTTTTTACAGGCCAGATCGAGGGTGTCGGACCAAGGTATTGCCCAAGTATCGAGGATAAGATAAACCGCTTTGGCGACCGCGACAGACACCATCTTTTCATCGAGCCTCAGACACTTGAAGCGACAGAGTACTACATAAATGGCTTTTCAACGAGCCTGCCTTATGAAGTGCAAGTGCAGATGCTTCGCTCTGTAAAGGGCTTTGAAAATGCAAAAATCGTAAGGCATGGATACGCCATCGAGTACGATTACGTCGAGCCAACACAGCTAAAACATAGTTTGGAGACAAAAAAGGTAAAAGGTCTTTATCTAGCTGGGCAGATAAATGGCACGACTGGATATGAGGAGGCCGGTGCTCAGGGACTAATGGCTGGTATAAATGCAGCTCTTTCACTGGATAATAAAGAGCCGCTTGTTTTGCGCCGTGATGAGGCGTATATCGGCGTTTTGATCGATGATCTTGTTACAAAAGGGACAAAAGAGCCATATAGGATGTTTACAAGTAGGGCGGAGTACCGCTTGCTTTTGCGTGAGGAAAATGCCATTTTAAGGCTTGGCGGATATGGCCATGAGCTTGGGCTTCTTGATGATGAGACTTTTAATGAAATTGAAGCTATCAGGCAAAATTTAAAAGATGGCCTTGCTTACCTTAACAATACGCAAATTACGCCGAGCAAGCAAAATTTAGAGCTTTTAGCCAGCCTTGATGAAGAGCCAATAAGCCAAAATGTGAGCCTTCAAAAGATTGTCGCACGCAAGAGCTTTACAGCTGAGAAACTAAGAAAGCTTGATCAGAAATTTGCAAATTTAGATGATGCGAGTGTGGATCAAATTTTAACCGAGTGTAAATATCAGCACTACATAAATGAGCAAAAAAATCAGATAGAAAAAATGAAAGATATGATGGATGTAAAAATTCCTGAAAATTTTGACTTTAGAAGTGTTAGTGGTCTTAGTAATGAAGTGGTCGAAAAGCTTGAGAAATTTGCTCCGCCGACGCTCTTTGCTGCGAGTGAAATTTCAGGTATCACGCCAGCTGCGATTGATATCTTACATATTTATATAAAGATGAATGAGAAAAGGCTTGGCTGATTTTGATTTTTGGTTTAGTTCAAAAAGCTATAAAGCTTAAAAAATTTTATCTTAAAATCAAGATTTACGTTTAAGTTAAAATTAACATTATTTTTGCAGATTATATTTAGAAATTATACTTTTTTAATTTTTTGAGAGTATAATCGTTAAGAATTTATTTATAGAAAGGAATTTAATGTCAGTAAAGCAAGAAAGACGTAGCTTTATCGGCCTTGCGTTTGGTGCTGTGGCAGCTGTCGGCGGCGCTATGTCACTAGTGGCTGTTAAAAAGACTTGGGATCCGCTTCCAAGCGTAAAAGCTGCTGGTTTCACAACAGTTGATCTAAGTCCGATCAAAGATGGAGAAATGAGGCAGGTTGAATGGCGTAAAAAGCCTATTTTCATCCTTAAAAAAAGTCCTGATATGGCTAAAAATGACAAAAGAGATGTTGTCGTAGGGGATGCTAGATACGTAGTTCTTATCGGACTTTGCACGCATCTTGGCTGTATACCTGAGTATAAAGCAAGTAAACAAATGTTTGTATGTGCCTGTCATGGCGGCGAATTTAATGCCGACGGAATGCAGACATACGGACCTCCTCCAAGACCACTTGATATACCACCATTTAAGATCGATGGAACCAAGCTAGTTCTAGGCGAAACAAGCCCAGAATACGAAAAATTAGTAGCAAAAGCTTAGGAGGATAGCAATGTCTTTAGCTCATAAATCAACTGGCGTTATTGACTGGCTTGATCAACGCCTAGCTTTTACAAAACTTATAAAGGTTTTAGTTAGCGAATACTGGATTCCAAAAAATATAAATTTCCTTTGGGCGATGGGCGTTATCTTAACAACGCTTTTTATGCTCTTAATTGTTACTGGTTTTTTACTTTTAATGTATTACAAACCAGATGTAAATTTGGCATTTGATAGTGTAAATTATACTATCATGCAAGAGGTCGAGTATGGCTGGCTTTGGCGTCACATTCACGCAGTTTCAGCTTCTACAATATTTCTTATCATGTATATTCACCTACTTACTGGACTTTACTATGGTTCATACAAAAGAGGCAGAGAAGTCATTTGGATAAGTGGTATGGTGCTATTTATCTGTTTTTCAGCAGAGGCATTTAGTGGTTATATGCTCCCATGGGGACAGATGAGCTACTGGGCAGCGACTGTTATCACTCAGCTTTTTGGCGGTGTGCCAGTTATTGGCGATGCTTTAGTTGAGTGGATTAGAGGTGATTATGCAGTTGGCGACTCAACACTTACTAGATTTTTTATGCTTCATGTTTGTTTATTGCCACTTGTAACGATAGCTGTTTTGGTTATTCACTTCTACTCTTTAAGAGTTCCGCACGTAAATAACCTAACAAGCGAAGATATCGACTTTGAAGTAGAGGCACAAGAGTATCTACACGGCGATAGAGCGAAATCTAAAGTTATACCATTTTGGCCAGGATTTTTGGCAAAAGACTTTATGTATGTATCATTCTTTATGATATTTGTCATCTATCTTGTTTGCTATCACTTCAACTTTGCAATGGATCCTATCAACTTTGAGCCAGCAAATCCACTAAAAACCCCACCACATATCTACCCAGAGTGGTATTTCTTGTGGCAATATGAAATTTTACGTGGCTTTTTCTTTGATATAGCTGGAATTTCTGCTTATAACATTGGTCTTATCGCGTTTGCGTTTGCAGGTGTTGCATTTATGCTTATACCGCTTTTTGATAGAAGTGACCTTGTGGCTCCAGCTCACAAAAGACCACTATTTTTCGTATGGTTTTGGGTCTTAGTTGTCGATCTTATCGTTTTATCGATATATGGCAAACTCCCAACAGGTGGCATCAACGACTGGATAGGATTTTATTCATCATTGCTATTCTTGTTCTTATTTATAATTGCATTGCCAGTTATCACAATACTTGAAAGAAAGAGGGGCTAATTATGAAAGAGCTTAAAATTTTTGCCATTGTTGTTATTCTTTCAGGTGTTTTATATTGGGGTATCGAGCCTTATGCTCACACAAAGCTTCATCCTCATACTGCAAATGCTGAGTATAACTTCTCAAAAGAAGATACTGACTATGCAAAGCACTTTTTAGAGCAAAAAAAGACAGCACTTGAGACTGCTAAGGCTAGCGGAAATAAGGCAAGTATAGACGCGGCTACAAAGGATGTAGAAGTAGCACAAAAAATTCTTGACGACTATACAGCATTTTGGAATGACATTAACTCTATCGACCTCACAAAAGGTGACGCCACAAGGGGTGCTGATACTTTTGTAGCAGCAGGATGTACAGGATGCCACGGTATAGAAGCAGCAGGTATGCCAGCTGGTATGGATGTTGAGACAGCTAGTCAAAGCTTTGGTGTAGTGCCACCAGATCTTAGTACCGCTGGTAAAATTTATGACGATAAATTCTTGGCTGCACTCATTAAAAATCCAAATATGGCTTTAAAGCTAACTCATAAATTTAACGACGAGCATCCATTTCCGATGACCGCATTTATGGGTGCTGGTGGCGATATAAATGCTGAGACTGCCGATATAGTAGCTTATTTGAAAAAGGTATCTGCTGATTATGAAAAGGCAAATAATAAGATCACTGAAGAAAAGGTTTTTGCTGATGCATGTCAAAGATGTCATGATATAAAATATGACAAAAAATATGCATTTAGCAACAAAGTAAGCCTTGCTGCTTATATGGGCTCAAATCCACCTGATCTATCGATGATGATTCGTTCAAAAGGCGATGAGTATTTACATAAATTTATAAACGATACTCAAAAGATGCTTCCAGGCACTGCGATGCCTAGAGTTGGTTTAAATAAAGCCGCTGAAGACGACGTGGTAGCTTATATCCAAAAAGTAGGTGATAAGAAAAAGGCTGAGCGCGAGAGCACAGGGCTTTATGTCATGATCTACTTCTTTATATTAGGAATTTTTGCTTGGCTTTGGAAACGCAAAGTTTGGAGCGAACTACACTAAAATTTAAGAGCCTCTTTGGCTCTTAAATCCTCTCTGGTAAATTTACATATATAAATAGGTATTCTTTAAATTTATTCTTTTACAAAATTTAATCAAGCAGTCTTACAAATTTTAAAATCTTATTCACTCGCCTTAGCAGACTACTAAACTTAGGCTGCACTACGTTTAGTACTGAATTTAGAGCCGTGATATGCTCGCTCATAAATTTTAAAATTTACCTGACACTTGCCTGATGTAAAATACATGCGGCGCAAAGCGCTATCGCATGCTCTCTAACGTGCGAGAGGTTTTTACTTCGACTTCGTTTCGTAACTGCAGGCAGACAGGGGATTTAAAAAAAGAGGATAAGGGTACGGCTTCGTAATTCAAGTCCCCTTGTCTCCACCTTGAATAAAGTTTTTAATTTAAAGTCTATATTTTTAAAAATAGAAATTTACTATTTTGCAAATTTTAAAACTTTCATTTACTCGCAAGAATTTGACTACCGATTTTGAGCCTCGCAAGGCTTGCTACTAAAATCAAAGTCGAAATTACTCGTTTATGAAATTTTAAAAATTTGCCTAAAAACCTAAAGCAGTAGTATATCTATGCTACCATGTGAGCTATGAATATATAAGCGTTTCGGTAGAAAATAGAAATATATCTGAGTTTTAACGGTCGCTATTTAAATAAATTTATTTTAAGCAAATCACTCACTAAAACCCACTAAATTTCACAAAATAGTAAAATTTAGCTCCGCATCAAGCCTATTTAAAACTAAATTTCCTTGGCGATCTTGCTCATTTTATTGAGCAGTTTTTCACGTTCATTTGGCTTTAGGTTGCCGTATTGAAGCTTTGTTATCATCTGCATGAAGTCAAATTGTTTAAACATTTGTGCATCGCTTTTTAGCTCTTTTTCTAGCTGTTTATAAATTTTTTCAGTCTCTTTATTTGCTTTTTCTAAATTTTGTAAAAAGCTTCCAGTTGCGCTCATATCAAGGTCGTTTTTTGCAGCTTTATCGATGGCATTTTTTAGATTTGCTAAATTTTCAGAAATTTTCATCAGCATTTCCTTTTGGATTTTAAAATTTAGAGCAAAATTTATTCCTAAATTTCCTCCCACCATTTTTTTCTAGGCGGATTTTGGGTAGTGAAAACTTCTCCGATCATCGGCGTTGCGTAGTTTAGCTCAAGTTTTGTCGCTGCCTTTTCAAAACGCTTGATCGGCTCATCCCAAGCGTGATAAGATAGATCAAATTTACCCCAGTGTACCGGTACACCAAGCTTTGCACCAAGATCTTTTAGCGCTTGCGCCGACTCCTCTGGCCTCATATGCACGTAAGGCCAGCCATCGCCGTAAGCACCATTTTCTATAAAAACTAGATCAAATGAGCCAAATTTCTCATTTATCATCTTAAAATGTTTGCCGTATCCGCCATCTCCGCTAAAATAAAAGCTAAAGCCAGCCTCTTCAACCGCCCAGCCACCCCAAAGTGTCGTGTTTCTTTTAAATGTGCGCCCGCTAAAGTGCCTTGAAGGGCAAAACGTGAAGTTTAAATTTCCTATTTTTTGCTCACCAAACCAGTCAAACTCAAAAATTTTGTCTTCATCAACGCCCCATTTTACAAGGTGAGCTTTTACGCCAAGCGGCACTAGAAATTTACAAATTCTATCCTTTAGCTCAAGTATCGTTTTATGATCAAGATGATCGTAGTGATCGTGCGAGATGAGGGCGATGTCGATCACATCTGGGTAATCACTAGCGGTGATAGCATGCTCGTAGGTAAAGGGCTTACCGCCAATTGGCAGTGGAAATGCTCGGTGCAAAACTGGGTCTGTGATGATGATTTTATCATAAAGCTTGCATATGAGGCTAACGTGCCCAAGCCAGATAAATTCTCCATTTTTCAAGGCATTTGCGTCAAATTTTAAATTTGGCAAAGGCTTAGTTGGTAGCTTGCCCTTTGGTGGAAAGAGCGCTTGCAGGACGAAATTTAACATAGATGCTTGCGGATTATTTTTTACTATATCAATCGTTGGTTCTAAATTTATAAAAACTTTGCCGTTAAAATTTGGCGAAGCCTTTATCAGCTTTTGGCTTTTAATATCTGGCACGCCACCAAAAACTGGGGCAAATCTCATAAATACAAAAACTGCAACAATAAACAAAACTATAACTATAAAAATTCCCATAAAAAGCCTTTAAATTTAAAGGTCGGATTATATTTTAGATTTTTAAATTTCAGCTTTATTTAATTAACCCGAGCTTAAATAATTAACTTATAATTTTAAACTTAATTAAGATATTTTTACTCTTTATAGGAAAATTTTATTAATAAATATTATCCTTTAGCAAATAAACATACCTAAAAATCGATATTAAGTAGATAATCTTAAAGATATATAAAATAAAAATTTAATTCTAAAAATACAAAATTTGTCAGATAGATGACGGAATTTATTCATTGTAAGTTATAGAATTATTACAAAAATTAGGAAGGAGCGTTTGAGATGTTAAATAAAAATTTAACTATCTCTATTTTGGTGACTAACCATCACTTTAAAAGTGAGCAGGGCAGTTTAGCCTTGTTTAATGGGAGGAATTTATGAAAAAACATAAATTTGTGATTGCCGATTATAAACGCTGTATAGGATGTGCAACCTGCATGGCTGCATGTTTTAAGAGCGCTTATGAACGCGGCAAGCTGTCACGTGCAAGGCTAAGTGTGCTAAGAGAAGCTACTGGCGTTATGCCAACTCAGTGCAGACAATGCGACGATGGTCCTTGTGCGAATGTGTGTCCAACTGGAGCATTGCGATTTAATGATAATTGCATCGAGCTTCACGAGGAAATTTGTATAGGCTGTAAGATGTGCACGATCGCTTGTCCTTATGGTGCGATAAGTTCTAGTGCGGAGCTTATGCCTTCAGTAAATTACGCTGTCGAGCCAAAATATAACCTTGAGGTAGAGTCACAATCAGGTGCAAAAAATATCGCCGTTAAATGTGATATGTGCTTTGGTCGTGAGAACGGACCAGCCTGTGTCGATGTCTGTCCAACGAGTGCTCTTGTTATGATCGATCCTGAAGAGGGTAAGCATAAACTTGGCAAAAGGATAGATTATGAGGCAGCGAATAAATTTGCTACTAAAATTTTAAACGGACAAGGAGCATAAGATGACTACGGTTTATATGCTATTTCTTGTAAGTGCCGTCGTTAGCATCTTGCTTTATTGTGCTCCAAAGGCCGCTGTAAAGGTTGGTTTTGGGCTAAGCGCTTTAAGCTGCTTTTATGCGATGTGTCACTTCGTTGCAAATATGGGAGTAAGCGATAGCTTTGCTCTTATGGATGGCTTTTTGTATTCGCCAAAATTTGCGCTAAATCCACTTGGAAATTTCTTTAGCTTTGTCGTTGTTTTCATCGGATTTGCAAGCAGCGTTTATGGTATGAGCTATGCAGACGAGTACATCAAAAAAGCAAATGTTGGCGTGTTTGCATGTTTGTTTAATACATTTATACTCTCAATGCTTCTAGTAATTAGCGCTGATAATGTATTTTGCTTTGTCGTTTTATGGGAGCTTATGACTCTTATCTCGTCGTTCCTTATCATAGTAAATGATGGCAAAAACACTCTAAAAGCAGTCATGGTTTATCTTGGTATCGCACAAATCGGTGCATTTTGTATCACCTGTGGCTTGCTTATCACTGCTTACTACGCAGGAAGCACAGAATTTAGTGCGTTCATGGGTGTTAAGATGCCATTTGGCGCTTCTGTTGCTACATTTATACTATTCCTAGTTGGATTTGGCAGCAAAGCTGGTATGTGGCCATTTCACGTTTGGCTCCCACAAGCTCACCCAGCAGCACCATCAAACGTTTCAGCCCTTATGTCGGGCGTTATGATCAAAGTTGCTCTATTTACACTAGTTAAATTTACACTTTACTTGCCACTTAGCACATATTTTGGACTTACAATACTCGCTCTTGGTGCAGCTAGCTCATTATTTGGTGTTTTATATGCTCTTTGCCAACACGACTTCAAAGCTTTGCTTGCTTATCACTCAGTTGAGAACATAGGTATCATCTTGCTAGGTCTTGGCACAGGAATTTACGGTGTCGCAGCTGGAAATTTAACACTTGCAGCAGTAGGTTTTCTAGCAGGTTGCTACCACGTAGTTAACCACGCTATATTTAAAGGTCTGCTTTTCCTTTGCGCTGGTTCAGTCATCCACGCTACTCACACACAAAATATGGACATCCTTGGCGGTCTTGCTAAAAAAATGCCATGGACAAGCCTTGGTATGTTTATAGGTATCATGGGTATCGCAGCCTTGCCTCCAGTAAACGGCTTTGTTTCAGAGTGGTTTACATATCAAGGTATGCTTCAAGGTGCGATGGGTGAGGGAACATTAGTTAGATATGCATTTACGCTTGGTGTCGTAGCTCTTGCGCTAACTGGCGTTTTGGTCGGTATGCACCTCAAACTTTACGCTGTTATATTTGCAGGTACTCCAAGAGATCAAAAAATTTGGGAAAATGCTAAAGAGAGTCCAATAGGCATGGTTCTTGGCATGATCATCCTGATGATAGGTTGCGTTGGCTTTGGTCTTGGCGCAAACTATATAGTTGATTACATCATGCAAGCTGTAAATTCTATCGCTATAAGCGACTATAAAGCTAGTCTTGGTGCTATAAATGTAACTTCACCAATAGGCAGTATGATCTCAACTCCGCTTATCGCTTTAGTTCTATGTGCGACTATGATTTTGCCATTTATCATCCTTGCTGTTATGAAAGCAAATAGAGATAAACCACGCGAGACTGATCCTTGGGCATGCGGCTTTAAATATAGCTCACGTATGCAAATGACAGGTGGACCATTTACAGGCGATCTTAGAAAGATCATGCAATGGCTATTTAGAGCTGATAAAAAGATCGTTACTAGAAATTATTTTGACGCGGTTGAATATCACAACCATCCAAAAGATATCTGGTGGGGAATGTTTTATGAGCCAGTCATCAAATGGTGTATGAAATTTGCCGATAAACTAGGCATCGTTCAAAGCGGATACACAAACATCTATACGCTTTATATCCTAATTTATCTTTGTGCCATACTTGCTGTGGGCTACTTTTTAGTTTAGGAGACGAAAATGCAAACTATACTTTTAATGATATTTCAAGTAGTCGTTATCGTTTTGGTAGCTCCTTTGTTTGATGGTATGGCAAGAAAACTAAGAGCTAGACTTCAATCAAAACAAGGTAGCGATTTCTTTCAAACATATCGCGACATTATAAAACTATTTAGAAGAGGAAGAACCGTCCCTGAGTGCTCACACTGGGTATTTAGATGGGCTCCGTTTTTCCTTTTTGCAACTTCAGCTGCAGTACTAGCTGCTATACCTATAACATATAGCAAGGATACTGTTTTTGGAGCGTATTCAGATATATTTGTGATCCTTTATCTTGGCGCATTGCTTAGATTTGTATTTGGTGCAGCTTCAATGGATAGCGGCAACCCATTTGCAGCAACAGGCGGCGGCAGGGAGCAAATGCTGGGCGTATATGTTGAGCCAGTCATGATCATGTGTCTAATCGTCGTAATGCTTGCAGCTAAAACATCAAATTTAATTGAGATCCAAGAGATGGTAAAAACTGGTGTTATCGGATATCAAATCCCAAGTTTTGCCGTAGCTTCTATCGCATTTTTATGGTGCATGTATGTTGAGACTGGCAGAAAACCATTTGACGTAGCTGAAGCAGAACAAGAGCTTCAAGAGGGCTTACTTGGCGAGTACGCAGGTAGCGACCTTGGTTTAGTTCAAGCATCACTTATATTAAAACAGTTTGCTATGATCGGACTTTTCCTAACTATATTTGAGCCATGGAATTTTAGCAATCCTTTCTTAGCTATCATCGTTTTTGTGATAAAAACTGGAGTATTTTACGTAGCAGCTGTCTTTATAGACAACTTTGGCCCACGCTTTAAAATGACTTCATCTTTACGCAAGAATGCGCTTGGTGCACTTGCTATCTCGTTTGTTGCACTAACACTTTATGTAGTAGGAGTGTGAGATGCAAACACTTGATATTTTAGCCATTTGCATGATCGTAACTTCGCTTGCGGTTTTTGGTCTTAGAAATTTAAAGCTATCTATCATCGCTTATGCGGTTGAGACATTGCTTTTAGTTAGCATATTTTTCTTATTATCTGAAAAATTTAATGCCGAACAGCTCACAACTTGGGCGATCGTTGCGTTCTTTACCAAAGTTATTTTTGTACCAGCTATCTTATTCTGGCTTGTTAAAAAGCTAGGTGTAGTTAGCGAAGATGAGCCAGTTGGTGGATTTTTTGTAAGCCCTGTTATCGCTATGGGATTTTCTCTAGCTCTTTCAATGAGTATCCACCCTATATTTTTAAAATTCTCTCTTATCAAAGAAGAGATCATGCTAATAGCTGCTGGAACAGTCTTTATGATGGGAATTTTTGGCTTCATGCTAAGAAACTCATTTATAAAACAAATTCTAGCTTACTGCTTATTTGAAAACGGTATCCACCTAAGCCTTGCTCTAATGGCTTATAACTCACATGAGTTAGTCGAACTTGGAATTTTAACAGATGCGATATTTGCCGTTATCATCATGAGCATTTTAGCGATTAGATTTTATAAAGCTTATGATAGTTTAGATACTTCTAAAGCTTCAAATTTAAGGGGTTAGAGATGGATAGTTTAGCTTTAATACTTATCTTACCGCTCCTTGGTGCTTTGGTCTTGTTTTTGAGTCCTAAAAATTATGCGGTATTAAGCGGACTTCACGTTTTGTTTTCTGCTGCGACATCAGTGGCTTTACTTAACAATGTTCTTAAAGTCTTAAGTAGCGGAACTTTTTATAGTTTTGATAAATTTTTGTTTTTAGATAGCTTAGGCTGTGTTTTCTTGGTGCTTATCGCTGTAACTGGATTTATAGTAAATTTCTACTCTATCCACTACATGAGATGGGAGCTTGAAGATGGACACATCCACTTAAGCGATCTTAAAAAATACTACGCACTAAGCCATGTGTTTATCTTTACAATGACTTTAAGCGTTATTTGCAACAACGTTGCGTTTATGTGGGCTGCTATTGAGGCTACAACACTAGCTTCTGTGTTTCTTGTCGCTATCCACAAAGATCAAAAATCAACAGAAAGTGGCTATAAATACATCGTTCTTTGCTCAATCGGTCTAGCATTTGCACTTTATGCGACTGTTCTTTTATATTCAGCCACATTTAGCACTCTAGGAGATGGCGAAGCTTCTATGCTATTTTCAAGCATAATGGCAAACGCTAAAAATTTAAACCCAGATGCAGCAAAACTTATCTTTGTATTTGCTCTAATTGGTTTTGGCACAAAAGCTGGTCTCGCGCCAACTCACACTTGGCTACCAGACGTTCACGCTGAAGGTCCAGCACCTATCTCAGCTTTGCTTTCAGGTGTACTTTTAAAATGTGCGATGCTAGCACTTTTGAGATACTATGCTATCACAGCTCAAGCTGTTGGATTTAGCTTTGTTGAGGGCATAATGATCGTTTCAGGAACTATCACTCTTTTTGTAGCGGGATTTTTCCTAATCAGACAACACAATGTAAAAAGAATGTTTGCGTACCACTCAATTGTTCATATGGGTGTTATCGCATTTGCACTTGGTGTTGGCGGTAAATTTGGTCTATTTGCAGCGATATTTCACTGCTTGGCTCACAGCTTTACTAAAGCTCTTGCGTTTTGCTCAACCGGCAACATAGCAAGAATTTATGGCCACAAAGATATGAGCAAGATGGGCGGCATGGTTAAGATCGCACCGATCACCACTATAATGTTTGGCGCGGCTGTTTGCTCACTAGTTGGTGTTCCAGCATTTGCTATATTTGTTAGCGAATATAACGTCTTTGTAGGAGCTATCACAAGTGGTCAATACATCGCAGTTGCGCTATTTGCTATTGCACTTGCAGTTATTTTCATAGCTGACTTTGCACACTTTAACATGGCAAGCTTTGGCGAGCCAAAAGGTGTGGTTGTTCATAATAAAGAGATGAGTTTGTTAGAGAATTTACCTCTTATAGCACTTTGTGCCCTTATCATAATCTTTGGCGTATGGCACGTAGATAGCTTTTATACGCTAGTAGATAACGGTGTTAATATAATGATGGGAGCTTTAAAATGAGAGGCGATAAATTTATAGAAATCCTAAAAACCAAGGTAAAAATTTTAGAAGTAACTCGTCAAGCAGACGATCAAATCACAGTTTTGGTTGATAGAAACGATCTTCCACTAGCTGTTAAAACGCTTTATTATGATATTGGCGGCTTCATAAGCACGATGATACCAAATGACGAGCGCCAGATAAATGGCAGTTTTGCGCTTTATTATGCTCTTTCAATGGAAGGTAGCAAGATGACTGAAGCGGATGATTTTGCAGCTGAGGATAAGTGCTTTATCACTGTTAAAACGCTTATCCCAGGAAGCGATCCGACATTCCCATCAGTTACTCCGCTAGTGCCAGCTTGTGTTTGGTATGAAAGAGAAGCTTATGATATGTTTGGCCTTGTGGCTGAAGGTTTGCCTGATAAAAGGCGTCTAGTTTTAAGTGATGACTGGCCAGACGGACTTCATCCACTTAGAAAAGATGCGATGGATTATCGCTACCGCCCTGATCCAGTTGATCATAGAGATGAGCCTGATTCTGAGTTTTTGTTTCCAACAGGTGATGCAGTAGTTGATGTGCCACTTGGACCACTACATATTACTTCAGATGAGCCAGGTCACTTTAGACTTTTCTGTGACGGCGATGAGATCATCGACGCTGACTACCGCCTCTTTTATCAACACCGCGGTATGGAAAAGCTAGCTGAAAATAGAATGAACTATGATCAAATGGGCTATCTTGCAGAGAGAGTTTGTGGAATTTGTGGTTATGCTCACGCTATTGCGTGTATCGAAGCAGCAGAAAAAGCTATCAAGCTTGAAATTCCACTAAGAGCTCAAGCTATACGTGTCATCTGTCTTGAGATCGAGCGTCTTCACAGCCACCTTTTAAATATCGGTCTAGCTTGTGAGGTTACTGGTAACTACAACGCTTTCATGCACATCTTTAGGGTTCGTGAGTACTCTATGGAGCTAGCTCAGCTAGTAACTGGCGGACGTAAAACATACGGTAACGTCGTTATGGGTGGTTTAAGACGTGATATGACAAATCAAGAGATTAAAAAAGGCATCGAGATCATAAATAAACTTGACGTTCAAATTTCAGAAATTTGGGATGCAGTTATGGAGGATAAACGCCAAATCGGACGCTGGAAAGGTGTGGGCATCCTAGATCGCCAAATCGCACGTGACTTTAGCCCAGTTGGTCCAAATATGAGAGGCTCTGGCTTTAAACGCGATAACCGCTACGATCACCCATATGACTTCTTTAAACAGATAGAATTTGAAGTAGCAGTTGAGCATGGTTGCGACGTTTTTGCTCGCGAGATGGTTAGATATAAAGAGCTAAAAAGCTCTATCCACATCATCCGCCAATGCTTTGAGATGATGCCTCAAACACCTATCATGATCGATCCTGTGACTATGATCAAACCTGAAAATTTTGCACTTGGTCATGATGAAGCACCACGTGGCGAAAATGTTCACTGGATCATGCAAGGCAGCGCTCAAAAAGTATATCGCTGGAGATGCAGGGCAGCAACATATAACAACTGGCCAAGCCTAAGGTATCAATTCAGAGGCAACAACATAAGTGATGCTGCACTTATCGTTTGCTCACTTGACCCTTGCTACTCATGCACCGAGCGTGTTACATTAGTCGATGTAAGGACTAAAAAGAGCAAAATTTTAACAGAGAAAGACCTTAAAAAATTCTGTCAAGATGGCGGGGTTAGTAAGAAGGATTTAAGATGATGAAGTTATTTGACATCACAGAAAAATATGGAAAGGCGACATACGCCTATCCATTTGAGCCATATATTGTTCCTGAAAATTTCCGTGGTCAGCCAAACTATACATACGATCTTTGCATAGGTTGTGCAGCTTGCGGTATCGCTTGCCCTAGCAACGCGATAGAACTTAAGATGAACGAGGAGCAAACAAAGCTTGTTTGGGAATTTGACTGCGGGCGCTGCATATTTTGCGGACGCTGCGATGAGGTTTGCCCAACTGGAGCCGTAAGACTTAGCGATAGCTTTGAGCTTGCGGTTAAATTTGACAAGAGCGCTCTTATACAAAGGGGCGAGCTTGAGATGCAAACTTGCAAATGCTGTGGCAAGCCATTTACACCAAAAAGGCTTATAAATTTCACACTTGAAAAGCTTGGCACTGCAAATTTACTCCCAGGCAGACTTGAAGAGGCAAAAGACTACCTTTATATCTGCCCAGAGTGCAAGAAAAATCAATCTGCTGAGAGGCTAACAAAAGGCATTGAGGAGGCTATAAAATGAGTCTATATCAAGTCCCAGAGGACATAAAAACAGCAAATGATCTAACTGCAAAGCTAGAGCATCTAAAAAATATCAAAAGAAGCTTTAGCGTTTATAGGATCGACTGCGGAAGCTGTAACGGCTGTGAGATAGAAATTTTTGCAGCTATTACGCCGATGTGGGACCCTGAGCGTTTTGGTTTCAAGCTTGTAGCAAACCCAAGACACGCTGATATTTTGCTTTGTACTGGTCCTGTAACAAGACAGATGTATTATCCGCTTCTTCGTGCCTATGAGGCGACTCCAGATCCTAAGATCGTAGTTGCTCTTGGTGCATGCGGAAGTAGTGGCGGAATTTTCCACGACGCTTATAGTGTTTGGGGTGGCATCGATAAGATAATCCCAGTCGATGTCTATATCCCAGGCTGTCCTCCACACCCAGCAAGCATTATTTACGGTCTTGGCATGGCTCTTGGTATCATCGATCAAAAACTTCATAAAAAAAGCTATGAAAAAGATAACACATTGCCACCTTTGGTTGAGAAGTCAGTCATAGGCGACATCTTGTTTGAGCGTGATTTGCAAGCTGAAAGCAGAAGGCTAATGAGCTATATTTTTGGTAGAATCCTTTTTGAAAAATATATGAATGCTATCAAATGTTCAAAAGATGTCCATGACCCAAGCATTTCAAGAGAGGCTGTGCTTACAGCTATCAAAAAAGAGGAAGATCCTAGATATGCCGAGTGCATGGGGCTTTTGCATAATGATGTCTATCTAAAATATGCAAAAGCTGATAAAAGCTTTGCGATAGACGTTGATAGCGAGGTTTGGAGTAAGAGATGATACAAGTTTATAAGCTTACAAAAAGGCATATGGACGACAACGACAAGCTTCCACGCGAGCTAAAGGAGATAAAAATTTTCTCCACTTGCGTGGGACATGGCGTTGGCACGATTGATTTTAGCGAGAAAATTTTAGAGCTAAGCGATGAGGAATTTGACGAGATGATCAAAAACTCAGGCGAATACGTGAAATTTAAGATCGGAAATTTAAGCAAATATTTTGAAGTTGAAATTTTTGCCGAGCATATCGCTAAACTCTTGCCACAGCTTTGTGAGTGTAAGCTTAAAGAAATTTTGGCAAATTTAAAAGAGGGATATATCGTGCTTAGGAAGGACTTTTGATGAAAAAGGCCATCCTTTGCATCGGTAATCCTATGCGTGGCGATGATGATGTGGGTAATGAAGTAGGCCGCATCGTGGAGCACGAGCTAAAAGAGTGGAAAGTCTTTTTTGGGCAAGATGTGCCTGAGAATGAATTTTCAGCCATTAGAGAATTTGCGCCTGATATCTTGATAGTGGTTGATGCGATGAGTGGCTTTGATGAGGATAAGATAGAGTTTTTTGACCTAAGTGACGATAGAGACTACATCTACTCAACTCACAATCTACCAACTCCAGTACTTTTAAGCTATTTGCGAAAAATTTGCCCAAAGACGCTTTTTCTTGGCATTAGCGTCTTGCTCGAAAATGTCTTAAATTTTGAAGAAGGACTAAGCGAGCAGGCTAAAAAAAGTGCCAGAAAAGCATTTTTAAGAATTGTAGAGATTGATAAAAATTTAGTTGGTTAAATTTAGCAAATGGCTAATTTTAATCTTTTTGGTTGCTAAAGGCAAAATTTTGCTTTTAATCGCAAGCAGCGATTTGACTTTAGTGATTTTGCAAAGTGTTAAACTTTGGTCGCAAAGATGAGCTTGGCTCATGTGCGAGATTGAAAATAAAAAGGAGAATGTGATGTTAAATCCGGCAGAAACCGCTCAAGCGGTCTCAAGCTCTATGGAGCATAAGGCTCATATGCCGCTTACTAGTATTATTTTTCTTGCTATCATGGCTGGAGCTGCTATTGCTATGGGTGATATTTTCTGGGCTCACTCGACAGTTGGCATGGCTGAAAATCAGTCTATTGGACTTTCAAATTTTATCGGCGGTATCACATTTAGCTGTGGTCTTATGATGGTTGTCTTTTATGGTGGACATCTTTTTACAAGCTCAGTTTTAAGTGGTGTTAGCGCATATGAAGGAAAGCTAAAACTAGGTAAGACTATCGGATACTGGGCTATCGTTTGGATATTTAACTTCGTTGGCGGCGCATTGATCGCTTATATGTACTACTACTCAGGCTTGCCACTAAAGTATGATGGCTACATCTTGCAGCACTTTATACCAGCTGGCATTGGCAAGATCACAGCACCATTTCATGAGCTATTTATCCGTGGAATTTTTTGTAACGTCTTTGTTTGTATGTCTATTTGGACTGCGACAAGTGAGAGCAATCTATCTGGTAAATTCTTTGCCATTATGTGGATGATCGGTGCGTTTGTAGCTTGCTCAATGGAGCACTGCGTGGCAAATATGTTCATCATCACCGAAGCCATCATCTCAAAAGCTCACTATATAGCAGCAAATGGCGGAGATATCGCTGCTGCGGCTGCAGCTTTAGGACATGGCATCACGGCTGAAAAGCTAGAAGTGCTAAACTGGGGAAATTTCATCGGTAAAAACTTAGTTCCGGTTACACTTGGTAATATCTGCGGCGGGCTTTTCTTTGTTGGTTTAGTTGGCTTTATGGCAAATAAATTCGATATGAAGAAAAAAGCTTAAAAATTTTAGTCTTTGCTTCTTGGCAAAGACTAATCCTCTAAGGCTACTCTTTGCTAGCCATTATAAAAATTTTTGATTTTTAGTTTGTGTAACTTTCAAGTCTTTCATAATCAATTATTAAAAACTCGTGTGGCGTGATCTTTCTTATGATGTCGTCTTTTATAAGCTCATTAAAAGCAGTTGAAGCGCTTTGTCGTTTGAGCCCCACAAAGCTTGAGAGCACCTTTAGAGAAAATGGCAAAAATATGTAGTGATATCCATTTTGCTTTAGATCCTGCTCCTTTGCAAGCTCGATCAAAAAATTTGCAATCCTACCTTTTGCATCTTCAAAAAGTATTGATTTTATGATCTGGCGTTGCACGATCACTGCATTTAACACAGCTTTTAAAATTTCATCTGCGACATTTGCATTTGATAAAATTTCACCTATTTTGTTTAAATTTATAGCATAAATTTCAGCATCTTCAAGCGCTTCAAAAGCGCAATTATCATCAAGTACGGCGATGTTGCTCGCTTCTAAATGATAAAGGATAAATTCCTCTCCATCTTCAAAAAATGAGAGCTTTGCACAGCCACTTTTTAAGATGATGATCTTGATCTCTTCGGTGTAGATTGTGCTTGTTTTTGGTAGCTCTTTGTACTCAAATTTATCAAGCTCATTTTGAGTTAGGATCTTTGTGATTTGTGTTTGCAAAAGACCTAGACGTGATTTTTTCATTTTTCTCCCAAAAAATGTATAGAGCCTGATTTTACTTCACAAAGCATTTAAAGAAGTTGAAAAATATTGCTTTTAGTTTAAGAATTTCAATAATTTTTAAAAGTAGTATTAATTTTCAAGGAAGGTTGCATAAAATGCAACCAAATTTTTAAAAACCATGAAGTTTTTTTAGATTTTCATCTATAGGTTTTTTATGTCCATCTTTTGTCACACTGACGTAGGTTGCGATAGCGCTTGTGACATGTATAGTCTCTCTAAAGCCACCGTCATTTAGCCTCAGCGCAGTCACTTCTATCTGTGTTGTTATAGATGTTTTGCCAACTGCGATGATCTTTGCGTAGCAGCTTAGCACGTCGCCAACAAAGACTGGTTGTTTAAAGATGATCTCTTTCATAGAAATTGTCACAACGCGTTCGGGAGAAATTTCTCTTGCAGCTTGTGCACCTGCAAGGTCGATCTGACTCATTATCCAGCCACCAAAAATATTTCCAGCTGAGTTTGTATCTTTTGGTAGCATGACTTGTTTTATGCGTGGCTCACCAAAATCTTTTAAAATATCCATTTTCTGCCTTTTAGATGTTAAAATTTTTGGTTGATTGTAGCAAATTTTAATGGCTTTATGCTAAAATCTTGCAACTTCAGGGGATGAAAAAATGAACGATTTTAAAAGATTAAATGAACTCACAAAAGAGCAAAAAAACAAGCTAAATGCTATTTATAAAAATTTAGACGATGATATCATAAACGAGGCTGTTAAAATTTGTGGTCTTGCTGGTACACCAAGCGAGAAACTGGCTCTTGCAAGAAGGATAGTAGATCTTAAAGTAGATCCGCTTCAAAATGAGCTAAAAAAGCTAAATTTAGGCGAAGATGAGCAAAAACGAGTGCTAAATTTAATGTATGGCTACGTTAGAAATTTATATGAAAACCTGCACGCCAAGCTTTTAGAAAAGGCCAAAGAAGAGAAAATTTTAGATCCATTTAACCAAGCTTTTGTGCAGGCGATGCATGAACTTGGGCTTAGTCTAAATGCGTGGCAAATTTCATGGCAGGATCGTATTATTGACACTACAAACAAAGAGTTTGAGGCTAAATTTAAAGATTTAAGCCAGGCAAATGAGTTTATTACTAAAAATGCTTTATTTCAGTGTGATATTAACGGTGTAAGAGCTGATAGAACTTACGGCGCAGTTTGCAAAGAGGGCGAGAAATTTAGCTTTTTGCCTTACGCACTTGCCTTTAAAGATGAGGTTAGTGAGCTTAAAAAAGTCTTTGCAAAAAACCTTGAAATTTTAAGAAATTTAGCCCAAAATGACGAGCAAAAATCCTATGTAAAATACCTTAAAAAACTACAAAATGCCTTTTGTGAAGAGGACAATGCAAAGGTGATAAATGTATGGCAAGAGGCCGAGATAGCGTGGATGGATGTAAAAGGTGCGCTTCAGCCAGGCCATCCACTAGAGTACTATGAAGATGCCTATACACACGCAGTTGCGCTAGAGTGGGACATCAGGCTGGTTGATAGCGAGGGCATTGATGAGCTTAAATTTAAAGAAAAAATAGCAAAAACTTACGAAAGCGTTTGCGAAAAGATCAAGTTTGACAACGCCGAGACAAACAAGGCAGTTAGTGAAAATATCGCTAGAACGCAGCTTTATATAAGCGTGCCGATGATTTATTATGGAGCCGAGCTAAATGGACTTTTTAGCGCTCAAGTCGTGCCAAATGATGAGAGTGTGAGCGCAAAATGTGGTAAAAAAATTTTTGCCTTTGTAAATCACGTCTATGAGGGCGCAAAGGCAAAGCCTTTTATGAAGCTTGGGGCTGAAATTTTTAGCAAGGAATTTTTGGATTTTGGTAGGGAAATTTTATTTTTAAAGCCAAAAATTTGGAAAAAAGTTTATGAAATCTCAACGATCGGACATGAGTTTGGACACATCCTCTTTATCGGGCTTGATACCGAGATGAGCATGAATAAAAGTGGCGTCTTTAAATTTATAGAAGAATATAAGGCGACGACTGGCGGGCTAGTAAATTTCTTCTTGCACGAAGAAGCGGAGTATAAAATGGCCGTCTTTCACGAGCTAATTGCCCGTGCGGTTGGGCTTATTGCGTGGCGAAAGGTCGATGAGGTGAGGGCTTACTACTGCGAGGGGCTCATACATCTTAGCTTGCTTTTTAGGGCTGGAGTGCTTAAATTTGACGGCAAACTAAGTGTGAATATGAGCGAGCAAACTTATGCTAAATTTAAAGAAAATTGTCTACAAAACTACTATGATCTAGCGCAAACATACGCTAAAAAAGATGATGCGAACACATTTTTGGAGAAATTTTGCCAAAAAGACGAACTAAGCTATCTACCAAAAGATGAAGAGTGCAAGAAATTTGTTGAGCATTTTTACGCTAGATACGAAGCTATAGGCAACGACGTCGATGATAGTGGTGAGTGGCAAAGGTGGCAAAGTTTAGCCAAAAAGGCAGAGAAAGATAGATAAAGACGAAACATGATAAGTAAAATAAGTAACGAAAATCAAGTATCTTTTTTATTTATGTTAATACTTTTTTGTGTATATGTTGTTAGTTGTTTTATTGCTAGTAGTTTTTATAATGACATAATTACTGTTCTATTTGATTTTATGATCACATTATTTATCTTTTTAAAGCTAAAAGAGACAAAAAATTTAAAAACATATTGGATATATATATTACTAGGCCTTACTTGCTGGGTAGCATCAGACACTATGTGGATGCTATATGATAAGGTTGATTTTCTTAAACAATTTCTTTCTAAAGTCAATTTTATACAAATCTCATACTTGGTCTCATATTTTATGTTTGCATTTTCTGCTTTTTATATTTTGATCAAAAATTTGAAAAATTTATTTTTAATGCAAGTATTTGTGGATTCAGTCTCTATTTCCGCAATATATTTTAGTTTTATGTGGTTTATGATTTTTAATAGAAATTTAACTCAAGTTTTAAGCCAAAAAGATTTTTTTAATCTAAGCTATATCGCCATAGATTTATTTATGTTTTGTACCTCATTTACTGCGTTTTTTTCACTTAAATTTTCAAAAAGAAGACTATCTATATTTTTATGCTTGATAGCACTTATTGTAATAAGCACTTATGATGTTTTTACCACTACAATGGATTTTTGGATAGATGAAATATCCTTTTTTGGATACGACATTTTATTTAAGAGTTCATTTTTTATGTTGTTTGTTGCTACGCTTCATTTAAGAGAGGGCGAGGCAAATCTAAAATTTAGGGCACTTAGAAACGATTTTGATAAAATTTTAATACAAAAGCTATTTGTTTTTGCCGTATTTTTGACGATCATGATCTTGTACTCTTGGAAGATAAATTTGACATGGTTATTTTCTATTTTAGTTACTTTGCTTGCATACGGGGCATTATCTTATATATTTTCTAACGTTAGAAAGATGGATATTTTAATTAAACGTGAAATACATATCAAAAAAGTGTTAAATAATCAGATAGAAAATAAAGTAAAAGAGCTTGAAGAGACAAATAGGCACCTACAAAGGATCAGTAAATACGATTATCTAACAAATGCTCTAAATCGCCAGTATTTTATCGCAAGGCTTGAAGAGATGATAAAGTCAAAGGCACTTGGCGAAAAGATAGATATTTATAGTATTGACATAAACCATTTTAAAGCGATAAATGACTCGTATGGGCACTATATCGGTGATGATGTAATAGCAAAGTTTGCTTCAAACATTGAGTCAATATTGCCACCAAACGATTCCTTATTTGCAAGATCTGGCGGCGATGACTTTATCGTTGTTGTCAAGCAAAACGAAAATGTACATTGCAGAGAATTTTTACATTATCTACTAAAAGCTATTTCAGAGCCAATCGTTATAGATGATTATAAAATTGTACTTGATGCGAAAATAGGGATTAGCTCGACACAAACTAGTGAAATTTTGGCTGATGATTTTATCATGCAATCAGAAGCAGCACTAGAAGCAGCAAAAAAAGATGCATCTGAAAAGTATGTTTTTTATAGTGATATAAAAAGCATTATTCAGGATAGAAACTACATAGAAATATTGCTAAATAGCATAAGCTTTGATGAAGAATTTGAGCTAAAATTTCAGCCCCAATATCTAATAGAAGGTAAAAAAATAGTAGGAGCAGAGGCTCTTGTTAGGTGGAACTCTCCTATAAAAGGTCCGGTAGATCAATCAAAATTTATCCCAATAGCCGAACAAAGCTCTATTATCAATGCGATAGGAAAATGGGTAGCAAAAAATGCTATAAAACAAATGGCCTTTTGGAATGAAAAATATAATACAAACCTAAAAATAGGCATAAATATCTCGCCAAAACAGATTGATAATATAAATTTTGCATCTAAATTTTTAAGCTATATAGATAGATACGGCATCGATCCATCTTGTGTAGATGTTGAGATCACTGAGGCTAGCCTCGTTAATGCCGAAGAGATGATGCAAAGTGCGTTATCTGAGCTTTCAAATAGAGGAATTTGCATCTCCATAGATGATTTTGGTACCGGTTTTTCATCAATGAATTACATCAAAAAATATCCTATGAGTCGCCTAAAGATCGCTAAAGAGCTGATAGATAATATTGCTAAAAATGATATAGATAAAGACGTGGTAAAAAGCGTTATAGCTTTGGCTAAAAATGTGGAGCTAAAGACTATTGCTGAGGGCGTCGAAGATGAAACCCAGCTTGAAATTTTAAGAGAGCTTGGATGCGATGAGGTGCAAGGGTATCTTTGGGGCAAGCCAATGAGTGCAGAGGATTTTGAAAAGCTTATAATAAGCGCTATTTAAGCACGCTCTTTGCGCTAAAATTTTCAAATTTCAAAATATCTTTATGGCAAAGTTTGGCCAGCTCATTTATCATTTTTGAGCTAGCTTCATCTTTTGGGATTATTAGATGTATTTTTTCTTCTAAAAAAATGATAAAGATATTTTTTAACTCATAAATTTCACTAACTTCATTTAGGTCAAATTTTTCATTTTCTTTGGGTTCGTTTTCATAGTAAGCCAGAAATTTCTCATTTACTTCAAAATTCATTTGCTTTTGAACATCTGAAATTTCAATTCTCTTTAATGCAGCTATACGACTTCTTTTTAAAAAAATAGGATAAAAAATGATCCAAAATATAGCAAAAACAGCTCCGATAATAGTAAAAATTTTACTTTTTAATAGCATATCAGCAACAAAACCAGCTATGATGGCTTCAGTAAATATCATAAAAGTGTTTATAAAATACTGCTTTCTTGCCGCCTTTGAGAAAAATAAGATAAAAGATTTATAATCTATTAAATTTTGTCCATTTATGACGATATTGCATTTCATAAGATACCTTTGTGAATTTTAAAGTTTTTGGGAAATTATAACCAAAAGCAAAGTCAATTTTTGTATAATTTGGACTATTTCTTAGGAGAGGGACACTATTTTTTTAATATCAAAATCATCTATAACTGGCATGCGAAAATGGATCTTAGTTGCAGTTGTAGCGCTATTCGTATTTGCACTATTAGCATCTTTACTAGACTATAATCTAATTGGAAAAATATCTATTTTGCTTAGTTTCTTTATGATAACTTTTGGTATTTATACTTCAATGGATAAAGTAAAAACCAAAATAACGCATTGGCTTGCAATATGTTTTGGTGTTTTTTTATGGTCTATTTGTGATGCATTAATGGTATTAAATCAAGATGTACTATTGCGGGCTCATAGTTCTTACGCGTATCTTGATGTATTTTTTATGTTGCCGATGATATCTATTTTAACTGGCGTTAGTATATTTTTGTATTCAAAATTTGCAGCCAGTCAAGAAAAACTAGCCATCATTATGGATAGCATAAGTGTCTTTTTTTTAATAGTAATTTTAATATATGGTATTTTTGATGAAGTAGATATCTCATCGATGATAAATAATAGATCAAATATCGTTTTTCTCTCTATCGTAGCTATAAATTTTCTTATACTTTTTATCAATTTAAGTGAGATTTTTACAAGCAGTTTGCTTCATATAAAAATTAGTGGCTTTTACCTTATATCAGCTAGCATTTTATTTACGATGCTAAATTTATTTATTTTCTATAGTCAGATCTCAAATGTAAATTTTGGCCATAAAATAGATTTTTTATATATCGTTCCTTTCTTTTTTTTGATGATAGGAGCTTTTCATTTAAAAGCTAAAAATGAATATGTTACAAATACCGATAAAGATATCTCAATAGGATCAAAATGGCTACCAATAATAATAGTTTTGCCTTTGCTGTTACAGGAAGATCTAACATCTTTTAGTGCACTTATCTCACTATTTATCTTGGTTGTAAATGCTATTGTTAATTACTACGTTAAAAGCTCTATTGCAAGTAGAAAAATATTAGATTATGAGAGAAATCTTCATAGAGAGATGGAAAAGTCGATGCATGAGCGAACCAATGAACTTATGCTCGCAAATTTAAGACTTCAAGATATGTCCGAGAAAGACTATCTAACAGACCTTGGCAATAGAAATTTTATAGTAAATGAGCTTGAAAGAATGTGCAAAAGCATCTTTGAAGATGAGGAAATCGCAGTTTATTATATAAATTTAAGCCGTTTTAAAAGCATAAATACATCTTACGGGCATGAAATAGGCGATAGAATTTTAAAGCTAGTTGCAAAAAGGATACTTGAAGTTTGCAATAGACAAGAGGCCATAGCAAGGATTAGTGCGGACGAATTTATCGTACTAGCAAAAATGGAGATAAATAGTCATACAAAACGCTTAAATCTTGGAATTGCCTTAAAAGATGCTATTGAAAAGCCAATTCAAATAGATAGATATCACTTTGGGCTTAAGTGCATAATAGGCATAGATGTAGCAACAAAAGATAGCACGGCAAATCCAAGAAATATTATAAAAAACGCAGATATGGCAATGTATTACGCCAAGAAAAATCCAGCTTTAAATCCTATGGTTTATAGCGATAAAATTAGCAATGAAATGCACCTAAGCTCAAGTATCGAGATCGCGCTTAAAAAAGCTAATTTGCAAGAAGACCTTCATGTATATTTTCAACCAATATTTGATCTAAAAATCGAAAAAATGATCTGCGCGGAGGTTTTTTTATATTGTAAATCAGAAAAATTTGGCTTGATGGAAGCAAGCAAATTTATGAAAGAGGTCAATGTAAATAGTGATATTTTAAACGATATTTGCTCGCTTTTGGTTTCAAAGACCATAGAGTATGTAGATAGATGGCAAAAAGAAAAACTCTTGATACCAAAAATAAGCATAAATGTTGCGCAGATTCAAAATAAATCAGAAAAATTTGTTTTAGATTTTATTTCTAGCTTGTGCTCGCATCATATAAATCCAGAGCTTTTTGAAATAGAATTTGGCGAAGAAATATGGACAAATAATTCTAAAACGCTTGATAAAATTTTTTCTATTCTTAAAGAAAATAATATAGATGTTTGTATAGATAATTTTGGCTCTGGATATACTTCATTTATTTATATTAGAAAATACGGTGTTAAGCGTATAAAAATAGCAAGTGAATTTGTTGCTCAAGCATCAAATAGCAAAATAGACGCACAAATCGTATCTGCAATTATCGATTTAGCAAAGGCAATGAAGATAAAAGTTGGCGCAAAAGGCGTAGAAAAAGAAGAAGATATTCGTTTCTTAAAAGAGCTTGATTGTAATGAAGTGCAAGGACTTTTCTTATCTCGTCCTATGAGTGCAGAAGAATTTGAAGACCTTGTAAGACAAGATCCTCAAATGATAGCTAAAGTTTAAATTTCAGCCTTTATCTCTTCGTTTGATTTTACGACCATACCTGAACCATGGATTACGCTTGGAACACAACTGGTGCAAATATCAACTTCTTCGCCATTTTTATGAGCGTGGATAAAAACTGCATTTGTATCATCACTGCTTTTTAGTCCGCAAACATTGCAAACCACTAGATCTTTTTCTCTCATTTTTTCTCCTTTGAAATTTTTGCCTATTTTAGCTCCTAAATTTTATACATAAAATGATTTAAGTCAAGCTTGCCTCGTGGCATTTAATAATTTTTTGTTATAATCCTTTAAAATTTTAAAAGGCCTAAAATGAATGAAAGAACGATTATTTTAGAGATGTTAAAGATGCAGCAAAGCCTAAATGATGAGACAAATGGGCTTGGCTGGGAAAATGGTTATACTAATAAAAATAAACTAATCAGCTGGAGGCGCTGCATATATATGGAGTGCGCTGAGCTGATTGATAGCTTTGCTTGGAAACACTGGAAGAGCATCGATGCTAAGACTGATGAGCAAAATTTACGCATAGAAGTTGTTGATATCTGGCACTTTATTATGAGCCTAGCTTTGCAAATTTATAAATCAAAACAGCTTGGAGATATAGAAACTTTAGCCGATGATATTTGCCAATCAAGCGGATTTAGTGAGTTTTGCAAAGAGCCACTAAAGATCGAAGACGAGAGCATTTATGAGATAATGAATGATGTTGAGATGCTTATACATGAGTGCAGCGGGTTTGACTACGATATATTTGATATTTTAAAAATTTACTTCTCTATGTCTTTAAAATGCGGCGTAAATTTATACTCACTTTATGAGTGCTATATCGCTAAAAACGTGCTAAATCGCTTCCGTCAAAATAATGGCTACAAAGAAGGCAGCTATAAGAAAAATTGGAACGGACGCGAAGATAATGAAGTGATGAGTGAAATTTTGTCAAATGGCGTTAGTAAGATAGGTGAAATTTACGCAGCACTTGAGCATGAATATAAAAAGGTGAAATGATAAACCTTCTTCGCCTTGGTTTTAAAGACTTTTTTACAGCCAAATTTATAGCGCTATCCATCTTGCCACTTTGCCTTAGCATCATCTGCCTAGCTTGGCTTAGCATCTGGGGCGGCGGTGAGATATTTGATGTTTTAAGTGAAGGAGCAAGAAGTGGCAATTACTCTTTTATTGATACAAACTCAACGCTCTCTTCATATGCTATTAGAATTTTAAGCTTTAGCGCCACAAAATGGATAGTTAGTATACTTTTTTATATTCTGAGCACCTTTTTAACGATCATTGTTAGCATCGTGATTGCTCTAATTGTAGCTGGCTTTTTAACTCCAGTTGTTACTAAAGAGATAAACAAAAGACACTACAACTACGTGCTTAAAAGCGAGGTTAGCACGGCTAGAGTGCTAAAGGTGATGATGGTTGAGATCATAAAATTTCTTGGGATCTTGCTCGTTTGCCTGCCACTTTTATTTGTACCAGTATTAAATTTTTTCATCATAAATGTGCCGTTTTTTTATATCTATTACAAACTTTTACTGATAGACGTTGGCTCAAACACTCTTGATAGCGATAAATTTGAGCTAGCACTGCTTGAAGGTGGCGGGGTTAAATTTATAGTTTTTACACTTTTATTTTATCTCATCTCGCTTGTGCCGCTTGTGGGACTATTTTTTCAGCTTTATTTCGTGATAGTCTTGTCACACCTCTTTTTCGAGAAAGAAGCACTTATAAAAATTTAGAGCCAAAAGGCCCTAAATTTACGCATAGTAAGATACTTTGTTGCTCTCATCAAGCAATGTGTCAAATAGCCTTTTTGTGGCATTTAGTAGATTTTTGTTTGCATCATTTTTAGCTAGAAGCTCGTCAAACATCTTTAGCATATTGTCATTTATGAAATTTTTGTGATTTAGATCTTTTGCGTCAGGCAACATCTGCTTGATCTTGTTTGAAAGATCACTTATGCTTTGGCTACTACCAGCGATCTTGTCGCCCTCTTTGACATTTTTCATAAACTCATCAACTTGTGGGCGAATTTGCTTCATCGCCTCTTCGATCTCTTTCATGTCTTGCTCGTCTATGCCGTTGCCTTTATAGGCAAACTCGTAGCCGTATTCGTGCATGAGAGTAAGACTTCTTTGGCTTGAAGTGCCATTTTTCTGGCTTGAAAACTCCAAACTTTTGTTGTCATACATCGAAAAGCTTATCTCATCGCCTGAGCTAGTTTTCATCGAAAAGCTCATGTTGTTGTAGCTTCCTTGAGAGTAAAAATTTGTTTGCATTTTTAAATCCTTTTGAGGCTACATCGGCAAATTTTTAATTTCATAAAGCAAAATTTTGTAAAATGCGTCAAAAAAGGACGGGCGATGTGTTGTTTTGGGACTAGGATCTTTTTGCTTATGCTTATCACTGTTTTAAGCTTCGTTTTTGCTAGAATTTGCCCAGTTTTACCAGTCGTTGGCTATTATTTGATACTTGCAAATTTGCTTGCCATTTTAATGTTTTCACTGTTTTTTAAAGGGCTTTTGCCAAGCTTCGTAAAGGTAAATGCGATCCACTATTTTTCGCTTATTGGTGGCTTTTTTGGAGCATTTTTAACAATTCTTGTTTTTAAAAAAGTTGCAAAAGATAAATTTACTCTAATAGAGCTTATTATTTTTACGCTTTGGGTACTAATAATCGCCATAGTTATCTTTAAATTTCAAGTCATTCTTGACATTTTTAGGGGAATTTAGATGGATGAGAGGATAGTAAAATTTCTAAAAAAGATGCATCTCGCAAGTGTCTGTGCCATTGATGATGAGGGTCAGCCTTATGCTTTTAGCGCATTTTATGCCTTTGATGATGTAAATTTTAGCCTTTTGCTAGCTAGCTCAGATGATAGCTCGCATGTTAAATTTTTAAAAAATTCAAAGTTTGTAGCTGGCACAGTCGCTCTTGATACAAAAATCGTTGGCAAGATAGAGGGCGTACAGTTTCAAGGAGTGATGAGAGAGGCTAACGCAAGCGAGCGAGAAATTTACTTTAAAAGATTTTTTTACGCAAAGGTGATGGATCCAAAAATTTGGTCTATAAGCCTTGAAAAACTAAAATTTACAAGTAATGTTCTTGGTTTTGGCAAAAAGATAAGGTGGGAAAGAAACGATAAAATTTAGACGTTAAGCTTATATAAGCTACAATCATTGAAAAATTAAAAAATAAGGAGAATTTATGAAATTTAGCGGGAAAAATGTGCTAATAACAGGTGCCAGCAGAGGTATCGGTGCACAGATTGCAAAAACGCTTGCAAATATGGGCTTAAAAGTGTGGATAAACTACCGCTCAAAGCCTGAGATAGCAGACGCTTTGCAAGCTGAGATCGAGCAAAATGGCGGCAAGGCTGCAGTGATAAAATTTGACGCAACTGACGAAGATGAGTTTATAAAAGGTATAAATTTGATAGTTGATAGCGATGGCGAGCTAAGCTACCTCGTAAATAACGCTGGTATCACAAATGATAAGCTAGCGCTTCGCATGAAAACTAGCGAATTTACAGATGTGATAAATACAAATTTAACTTCAGCTTTCATCGGATGTAGAGAGGCTTTAAAAGTGATGAGCAAAAAGCGCTTTGGAGCGGTCGTAAACGTCGCATCTATCGTTGGTGAGATGGGAAACGCTGGACAGGTAAATTATTCAGCTAGCAAGGGCGGACTGATTGCTATGAGTAAGAGTTTTGCAAAAGAGGGCGCAAGTAGGAATATCCGCTTTAACAGCGTAACTCCAGGCTTTATCGAGACTGATATGACACATGGGCTAAGTGATGAGGTGAAGAAAACTTATAGCGATAACATTCCGCTAAAACGTTTTGGCAGTGCTAGTGAAGTAGCTGAGGCTGTTGCATTTTTACTAAGCGATCACGCAAGCTACGTAACTGGAGAGACGCTAAAAATAAATGGCGGACTTTATATGTAGGTAAATTTCAGACAAGTTTTGAAATTTAAAATAAATAAAAGCGTAAATATTATAAGATAACAGACATTTTTTATAAGGAGACCTTAAAATGGCAGTATTTGAAGACGTAAGAGACGTAGTTGTAGAGCAACTAAGCGTAGATCCACAAGCAGTAAAATTAGAGTCTAAAATCATCGAAGATTTAGGTGCTGATTCACTTGACGTTGTAGAGCTAGTTATGGCTTTAGAAGAAAAATTTGAAGTAGAAATTCCTGATAGTGAAGCAGAGAAATTAATAAGCATTCAAGACGTTGTAAATTATATAGAAAAACTAGGTAAATAATTAAAATTTACACAGTTTGATTTAAGGAGATGTATTGAAACGAGTCGTTGTAACTGGTATAGGCATGATAAACGCACTTGGCCTTGACAAAGAGAGTTCTTTTAAGGCTATTTGCGAGGGTAAAACAGGTGTGAAAGAGATCACAAGCTTTGATGTAAGTGACTTTCCTGTTAAAATTGCTGCCGAGATAACTGATTTTGATCCGAATAGCATTTTAGACGGCAAAGAGGTGAAAAAAGTAGATCGTTTCATACAGCTTGGCATAAAAGCATCTAATGAAGCTATGGCTGATGCGAATTTTAAAGAGTTTGATGCTCATAAATTTGGCGTTAGCTCGGCAGCTGGCATAGGTGGTTTGCCAAATATTGAAAAAAATTCAATTACATACTTTGAAAAAGGTGTAAAGAGAATCTCACCATTTTTTATTCCATCGGCACTTGTAAATATGTTAGGTGGCATAGTTTCTATAAATCACGGACTTAAGGGTCCAAATTTGTCTAGCGTAACAGCATGTGCAGCAAGTACTCATGCAATATCTCAAGCAGCAAAATGCATTATGATTGGCCAAGCTACAAATATGCTAGTTATTGGAGCTGAGTCTACGATTTGTGGTGTTGGAATAGGCGGTTTTGCTGCCATGAAAGCACTATCAACTAGAAATGATGAGCCAAGCAAGGCTTCAAGGCCATTTGACGCAAATCGTGATGGTTTTGTAATGGGCGAAGGTGCTGGCGCATTAGTACTTGAAGAGTATGAGTCAGCTGTTGCAAGAGGAGCTAAAATTTATGCTGAAGTGGTTGGATTTGGTGAGAGTGGAGATGCACACCATATCACATCACCAACACTTGAAGGCCCATTAAGTGCGATGAAACAAGCACTTGATATGGCAAAAGGTGTAAAGATAGATTATGTAAATGCGCACGGTACTTCAACACCTGTAAATGATAAGAATGAGACTGCGGCACTAAAAGCAGTTTTTGGTGATAAGTGCCCACCAGTTAGCTCAACAAAAGGTCAAACCGGACACTGTCTAGGTGGTGCTGGTGCGATCGAGGCTGTTATATCTATAATGGCAATGAGAGATGGTATTATCCCTCCAACAATAAACTACCAAACTCCTGATCCAGAGTGCGATCTAGACTACGTTCCAAATAAAGCTAGAAAAGCTGATATAAAAGCTGTTATGAGCAACTCATTTGGCTTTGGTGGCACAAATGGCGTCGTGATATTTAAAAAGTTGGATTAAGATGTCAAATTATTTAGATTTTGAAAAAAGCATAAAACAAATTGATGAAGATATAGCAAATGCTAAGATCAGAGGCGATGAACATGCTGTTGAAATTTTAAATAAGAATTTATCCAAAGAGATATCAAAAGTATATAAAAATTTAAACGAATATCAACGTTTGCAACTTGCTCGTCATCCAGATAGACCATATTCTATTGATTATATTAATGCGCTTTTGATTGATGGATATGAGATTCATGGGGATAGAGCATTTCGAGATGATCCAGCAATAGTTTGCTACATCGGCTATATCGGAGGCAAAAAGACTATTGTTATAGGCGAGCAAAAGGGCCGTGGCACTAAAAATAAATTAAGAAGAAATTTTGGTATGCCTCACCCTGAGGGTTATCGAAAGGCTCTTAGAGTTGCAAAAATGGCTGAAAAATTTAATCTACCCATTTTATTTCTCATAGACACTCCAGGCGCATATCCAGGTGTTGGAGCTGAAGAGCGAGGACAAAGTGAAGCTATAGCTAGAAATTTATTCGAGTTTGCAAATTTAAAAACTCCAATAATTGCTGTTGTCATAGGCGAAGGTGGAAGTGGTGGCGCTTTAGCTATAGGCGTGGCTGATAGACTTGCCATGATGAAAAATTCTGTGTTTTCAGTTATATCACCAGAAGGCTGTGCAGCGATACTTTGGAATGACCCAGCTAAGCAAGAGCAAGCTACAAAATCTATGAAGATAACGGCTGATGACTTAAAAAATTTATCACTTATAGATGACGTGATAAACGAGCCGATAAATGGAGCTCATAGAGACAAAGAAGGTGCTGCAAAAGCACTTGCAAATTATTTTATCTCAGAGCTAGCTGAGCTTGAAAAGCTTGATATAAATGATCTTGTTTCAAAAAGAATAGAAAAAATTCTCTCTATCGGAGCATTTGAAGAATAAATTTATAGTCACAACAATTTTATAAGAATACTTATCAAATTTGTTTGTGGCATCATCTACCAAAATACTAAAACAATTTAAAAATCAATATAAATTTAATCGCTTTAACAGCCATAATTTTTACACTAGCTTTTATATCTTTAAGATTTAAACACTAAAATTGTTAATGTCAAATCTACATAAAGAGTATTAATGAATAAATTTCAAGAAAAATATATCACTCTTTCAAAAGAATATTATAAAAATAATGGCAATGCTTCTAGTATTGAGGCACTCTATCAGTTTAAAGAAGAGTTGAAAAATTGTGATGACATTTGCGCAAAGTATGTTTTAGTCGATGTTTATCAGCTTTTATCTATGAGAAAGAGTGCTTACGACTTACTTTTAAAAATACATGACAAAAGTGATAAAAGGTAGCTAAAGGCACTTGGCTATCTAGTGCAATTCATTGACGAAAATGATAAATGGGCGCTGCCTCGCCCAAAAAGTAGAGGTCAAATTTTGGCTCAAGAAGATAAAGCCTCCACACTACCAAAATTTATCTACCATCCTAACCCTTTAAAAACTGGCGCATTTAAAGATGATATTAGTATCTTGTGTGAGTGTTGCGGCAAAGACACTGAAGTTTATTATAACGGTAGCATTTATTGCGAGCAAGATATTTCGTATCTTTGTCCTACTTGTATTTCTAGTGGTAAGGCTGCTAAGAAATTTGATGCTACATTTGTGCAAGATGCTGACAAATTAACTACAAGTGATGCTAAAAAGGATGACGAACTCTTTAGAAGAACCCCGGGCTACGAGAGCTGGCAGGGCGAGCATTGGATAGTTTGTTGTGATGATTATTGCGAATTTTTAGGTGACGTTGGTACAAGAGAGCTTGAAGAAATGGGTATAGCAGACGAGGTCTTTGAGGACTATGCAAAAAGAGCCGAATATGACGATAAAATGCTACGCGAACATCTTGTTAAAGCTGGCGATATTGCCGGATATTTGTTTCGTTGTTTGCATTGTAAGAAGTATCATATATACGTTGATGCTTGTTAAAGAGGAAAATATGGATATTACAAAAATTTCTAAAGGTTGTAAAGAACGTGGGCTGGATGAACTTTTTAAACTTTTGTCGCCACTAGCAAGAAATGCCATAAGGATAGATGTGCAAGCTAAAAATGACGATGATATCGCCGTTGGAGCGTCTAAATTTGGCGGCTCGCCAGATCTACCAGATGGTTTATTGTGGCCTTCAAATGAAAACGGCGCGCTTAGCTTTGTGGCACAGATAAATTTTGCTGAAGCTAGCAAATTTGACACTGACTCACTACTGCCAAAAAGCGGAATGCTCTATCTCTTTTATGATAGAAATTTGCGTGTTTGGGGCTATGATCCTGCCGATAAAAATGGCTTTGCAGTGATCTTTTCTGATGTAAATGATGAGTCGCTTTCTCGCAGGAGAGCGGAGAGTTTAGAGGGAGAAAATTCTACATTTAACGCGCGCTTGCTTAGCTTTGAAAATGAGATAAATTTGCCAAATTTACAAAGCTCGATTGTGCCATTTAGTAAAATTAGTGAAGCTGAGTGGGAAGCTTATCATGAGGTTATTGAGTCAAGCTGGCAGGCTAAAGAAAATAAGCTCCTTGGGCACTCCGATAATGTCCAAGATGGTATGGAGCTAGAGTGTGAGCTGATTGCAAATGGACTTAGCTGTGGTGATGGTAGCGCTTATCACCACCCAAGAATAGCGGAATTTGAGAAAAATGTTGCCCAGTGGCAACTGCTTTTACAGATAGATAGTGATGATGAGGGCGACATGGACTGGGACGGAGAGGGCAGAGTTTATCTGTGGATAAAGATAGCGGCGCGCGACTTTAGCAAGACGTGGCTAGTTTTGCAAACAAGTTAAGGCTACCGAATTTATAAAAGATAAAAATTAAAATTTATAGGGAAATTTTATACTAGGGTTACACAATAAATTTTTACTAACATTTTTAGTGCGATTATCAAAATTTCACTTCCATTTCTACCACTAACTACTTAAATATATAAAATAATCAAAGATGGTAATGCCCAAATTTAGGCAAAATTTAGTAAAATCCTTAAAAATTTTAAAGGCAAAATATGTTTAATGGCTTGATTCGTGAGATCGCACAGGTTGTTAGTTATTCACAAAATATTTTAAGGCTAAAGGCAAATTTTCGTCCAAATTTAGGCGATAGCATTGCTGTAAATGGTGCTTGCCTAAGTGTAATAAAACTGCATGAAGATGGCTTTAGTGTGGAGCTAAGTGCAGAGAGTAGGGCAAATATCGCGGTTGAAAATTTAAAAGAAAGAGTGCATATCGAGCCAGCGATGAAGCTTGGAGAGCGCGTGGATGGGCATTTGATGCAAGGACATATCGATTTTATCGGTAAAATTTCAAATATCAAAAAGAATGAGAATGGGGTTGATTTTTATATCGACCTGCCGCGCGAGGCTATGAGCTTGATGTCAAATAAAGGCTCAGTGGGTGTTGAGGGTGTGAGTCTAACTATAAATGAAATTTTGCCAAAGGGTATAAGGCTCACAATCATACCAATCACATTTAGAGATAGTCTTTTTGGCACTTTCAAGGTCGGCAGACGCGTAAATATCGAAAGCGATCTTTTGGCTCGATACGTAGCTAGGCAGCTTTTTTGCAAGCAAGATAGCACCCTTAGCTGGGACGATGTTGAGCGAATTTCTAGCCTTTACTAGGTGGATAAAATGCGTGAAAATTTAGAGATCGTTTTTGATAAAAATGGCGTATTAGCTGGCTTTACAAATAGATTTGGTGGTGTGAGTGAGGGCGCTTATAAGAGCTTAAATTTAGCAGATCATGTTGGCGATGATCCGTTAAATGTCGCACAAAATCGTGAAATTTTAGCAACGGCGCTTGGCATTATGCCTATTAATTTAAAATTTATGAGCCAAATCCACTCAAATCGAGTGGAAATTTTGCAAGATTTTAACGACGATCTACCTCCATGCGATGGTGTGATAACATCACTAAAAGGCGTAGCACTTTGCGTCTTAGTCGCAGACTGCGCACCTGTTTTGATAATAGATGAACATCTTGGTGTAGTCGCAGCTGTGCATGCGGGACGCGCAGGTGTTACTAGTAAAATTTGTACAAATGCGGTAGGACTGATGATGAGCGAGTTTGGCTGCCGCGCTAGTAATTTACGCGTGTTTATAGGCGCAAATATCAAAGTGCAAAACTACGAAGTAGGCAAGCTAGATCTTGGTGAATTTAACCGATACAAAAAAGATGGAAAATTTGATATAAACGCAGCTTTATTAGACGAATTTGCTAAGTTTGGAGTAGAGCAAATATCGCTAGATCCTCGTTGTACTTTTGAGAGAGATGAATTATTCTCATACCGCAAACAGAGTAGGACCGGGCGTTTTTGTGGGTTTGTGATGAATAGAGCCACATCGGTAAATAATAAAAGATAAAAGTAAATCTTTAGCTTCATTACTTGACTGTTAAAATTTGCCAGCTAAATTGTATTGAATGTTTTGATATTTAATTTGATCTAAAAAATGGCTAAATATAATAATTTTTAGCTACAATTTGATATCAAATCTCAAAAATAATAATAAGGGAGACCATGAAAACAGGTAGAATTTTGACCGCCATTATGTTAACTGGAGCCTTTTATATGGTGCAAGCACACATGTTTTGGGTAGATGGAGCTAATGATGAAAAGCTAGGAAAATTTATCGCAAACATGGGTTATAGCGACGATTTTCCAAAGCTAGAGCCTATTATGGCCGAACGCGTCCATCTTTTTGCGCCAATTACTGTAATAAGTAAAGATGGTAGCAAAAAGAAGCTTACACAAAGTGGCGAGAACTACCGCTATGATGGCGAAAGATTAGACAAAGGCACATATATCTTACTAGCACAGCAAAATCCTATGTATTCGCTTAAAAAACGTAGTGATGGTAAGTGGCTAATAGACAAAACTAAGCTTGATCTAAAGGATCTAAGTGATATACAGATTTGCCGGCTGATGACGATAACATCTAAGAGAGTCTTAAATTTAGGTGAAACAGACGACTTCGTAACTAAACCTATTAGAGTTAAAATCGAGATCGTACCGCTACAAAACCCAGCGGAATTTAGAGTAGATAAGCCTTTTAAATTGCAGGTTTTTGCTGATGGAAAGCCGCTAGAGCGAGCTAAGCTAACTGGTACTTTTGCTGGATTTTTAGACCATAAGCACGCGTTTTATGGTGTGACTGATGAGCAAGGCATCACTGAAGTGTTAGCTCTAAGACCAGGATTTTGGGTATTTGAAGTGATTTATGAAAGACCTTATCCAGATGCTGCAAAGTGTGATAAAGAGACGTTAAAAACGACGCTTAGTTTTGAGATAAAAGAATAAAAGTTTGATATAAATTTGAGTCCGAATTTATTATAAATTTTTATAATTGCTTTATAATTTTGAAAGTAGAGAAAGAATGCCTTACGAAAACTTTAAATCAAAAAATCCTCTTGTGCTAAAAATCACTACAAACGCAAGAAAATTTGGCGTAGAAACGCTACAAAACGAGGAGTTTGTAAGCGTTCTTTTAAATGTTAAGAAGCTTGAAATTTCATCCGAACAAAGGCAAGCATTGGCAGAAATTTTTGCTAAATTAATAAAAATCGAAGAAGACTCGCAATTAAGTAAATAAACTTTAGTTTAAATTCATATTACTTTAAGTATAATCCCCCTTTATTTCACACACGACAATCCTAAATTTGGTTGTGCGAAAGCATTAATGGTCGTGGAGGATAAAACTAAATTCAAGGCAAAATGCCTAAAACAAGGAGAAACTCATGGTAACTATGAGAGATTTATTAGAGTGTGGCGTACATTTTGGTCACCAAACACGCCGCTGGAACCCAAAGATGAAAAAATTTATCTTTGGCGAGAGAAAAGGTATCTACATTATAGATCTACAAAAGACTATCCGCTACTTCCGCTACACTTACAACATTGTTCGTGACGCAGCTGCTGAAGGTAAGTCAGTGCTATTTGTAGGCACTAAAAAACAAGCTATCGACGCTATAAAAGAGTACGCTGAAAAATGTGGAATGCCTTATGTAAATCACCGCTGGTTAGGTGGTATGATGACAAACTTTGGTACTATCCGCCAGTCTATCCGCAAACTTGAAGTCATTGAAACTATGGAAGAAGATGGTTCGATAAATTTACTAACTAAAAAAGAGGCTTTGATGCTTCGCCGCAAAAAAGAGAAGCTTATCGCAACTCTTGGCGGTATCCGCAATATGAAAAGCCTACCTGATATGATATTTGTTGTTGATACTGTCAAAGAAAAGATCGCTATTCAGGAAGCAAATCGTTTAAAAATTCCAGTTGTAGCACCTATTGATACAAACTGCGATCCTGATGTTGTTGATTATCCGATCCCAGGAAACGACGACGCGATTCGCTCTGTTCAGCTTTTCTGCCAAGAGATGGCTGAAGCTATCAACGAAGGTAAATCACTTCTTGAGCAAGATGGTGGTGAGCAAGCTGCTGGCGAAGAAGTAAGCCAAGATGAGAAAGACGCAGTTGTAGCTGAGGCTATGAGTGAAGAAGACTTTGGCGAGGACGAAGAGTAATGGAAATAACTGCACAAATGGTAAAAGAGCTCCGCGAATCAACCGGAGCTGGTATGATGGACTGCAAAAAGGCACTTGGCGAAGCAAATGGCGACATGGAAAAAGCTGTTGACATCCTTCGTGAAAAAGGCCTAGGCCAAGCTGCTAAAAAGGCTGACCGCCTTGCAAGCGAAGGCTTGGTAAGTGTTGAAGTTTGCTCAAAATGCAAAAAAGCAACTATTAGCGAGATCAACTCTGAGACTGACTTCGTTGCTAGAAACCCACAGTTTCAAGCACTTGCAAAAGATGCAACAGCTCACATCCAATCAAGCGGCATAAAAACAGTTGAAGAGCTAAATGCGAGCACTTTAAATGGTGTTAAATTTGAAGATTACTTCAAAACTCAGATTGCAACCATCGGAGAAAATCTTGTAGTGCGCCGCTTTGAGACTATTAGCGCTGATGATAAGGGCGTGGTAAATGGCTATGTTCACTCAAATGGTCGTGTTGGTGTACTTATCGGTGCAGCTTGCGAAAGCGCTGAAGTTGCAAACAAAGCAGCTGATTTTATAAGAAATTTATGTATGCATGCAGCCGCTATGAAGCCAAGCGTTATAAGCTACAAAGACCTTGATAAAGAGTTTGTTGAGAAAGAATTTATAGCACTTCGCGCTGAACTTGAAAAAGACAATGAAGAGCTAAAACGCCTAGGCAAGCCACTTCATCACATTCCTGAGTATGCTAGTCGCTGCCAAATAGGCGAGGCAGAGCTTGCAAAAGCTACAAAAGAGATCGAAGAAGAGCTAAAAGCTGAGGGCAAACCTGAGAAAATTTGGGACAAGATCATCCCTGGCAAGATCGAGAGATTTTACGCTGATAACACAGTGCTTGATCAACGCCTTACACTTTTAGGTCAGTTTTATGTAATGGACGATAAAAAGACTATTGAACAAGTTATCGAAGAGAAGAGTAAAGAGCTTGGTGGCAAGATCGAGATCGTGAAATACGTTCGTTTTGAGCTTGGCGAAGGCTTAGAAAAGAAAGTAGATGACTTTGCTGCAGAAGTTGCTGCTCAAATAGGCTAATGGAAATTTTAAGAGCGTCTAATCTAGGCTTTGCGTACGATTATACGCTCTTTAATAATATAAATTTAACTCTCAATCAAAAACAAAGCATCGCGATAACCGGCGTTAGCGGTTGTGGCAAATCAACGCTTTTGCACATACTTTCAACACTTTTGAAACCAAATTTTGGCGAGGTTATCTATCAAGATAGATCGATCTATGGGCTTTCACAAAATGAGCTTTTGGCTATTAGAAGGCTTCATTTTGGCATTATTTTTCAGTCGCACTACCTTTTTAAAGGCTTTAGCACTTACGAAAATATTGAGCTTGCAAGCATCTTATCTGGCGAAAAAATAGAAGAAAAAGAGCTTGAGTTGCTTAAAATTTCAAATGTAATAAATCAAAAAGTTGGTGAGCTAAGCGGTGGTCAGCAGCAACGTGTTAGTATCGCTAGAGTGCTTACCAAAAAGCCAAAGATCATCTTTGCAGACGAGCCAACGGGCAACCTTGATAAGCAAACAGCAAATGAAGTGATGCAAGTTTTGTTTGACTATGTAAATGAAAATAAAGCTGCCCTTGTGCTAGTTACTCATGACAACGATCTAGCCGCAAAATGCGATAGCTCATACAAGCTTGTGAACAAAGAGCTTGTGCAAATTTCTTAAATTTTAAAAACTAAAATTTACTATTTTATCTTTTAGTATATTTGTAAATTTAATCAATTTATAGTATAAATTTTTATTAAAAAGCTTTATGCAAGAAGTAGAAACAAGCAAACTTAAATCGCTTGTCTAATGAATAGAAAATTTAGACTTATCCAGTCATACCACCAGCTGTTTTTTTGAGCATCTTTATCGACTTTTTATTTTAAAAATTTCTCTTCCTCTTTTGTAGGTTTATATTCATCTTTGAAGAATTTTTCTTATCGTTGATCTTTTGCTCTAGTATATTCTTCTCATAAAATTTATATGTTGGCTTCAGTACTCAAGATAATTTCTAAAGCTAGCGCTATGTCCTGCTTCATAGTGGCAACTTACAAATTTTAGTTTTTTGTCACTGCCAAGAATTTTTTTATAGTGAGTATACATCTTTTGAGCTCGTGCTGATATTTTATTGCTACCTATCGTATTTGCATGGCAGCTAGTGTAACCATTTTTAAATACGAAATACTCGCAGTTTTTGAGATTCTTATGCCAATCAATCACATCATGATCACCAAAGAAATGTTCCCAGTCCTCTAAAATACCATTTTGCCTTCGTTAGAGTATATTTTGCGATCTTGTCATACGGTATGTGATGTTTTACCTTTACCACTATGAATATCATCATTGTAAGCAATTACCATAGGATCCATCTCATGGCAAACTACACAGAATTTATCTTCACTTGTTTCTTTAAGTGCATAATGAACTGGTAAAACAACTATAAATCCAAAATTTTACTTATAAAGATTGTAAGTGATAATAATTTCTTTGAAATTTTTATGGTCCTTATCCATTGTTAAATTTCATACTCGTGGCACTCATCACAGTATAAAGTTGGATCATTTGTGAACTGAGTTGTGAGGATTTGCTTTTAGAGTATCCATAAATTTTAGTCCATCAGCTAAGAGCTTTTTACTCTTATGACAGGATAAGAAGCCATTATCACCGATCTCTTTAAATTTGCTAGGATTATCGCCTTGATTTTGATGGTAATTAATTGCAATCAAAGCTTAAATGTTCGTGATGAGGCTTTAGATTATGCCTAGCTCTTAGCTAGTCAGAAACTACTATTTTTGTAATATTTAGATCGCTCTTTGGTATGTCAGTACCAATCTATTAAGATAAATTAATATAAAAAGTGTGCCAGTGACTACCAATGCATTATTCTAAAAGAATTTATAAATGAATAGTCGGACTTTATAATTAGAGAAATTTTTGCACTTTATGATAAGAGAGAAGGACTTTAAATTTCTTCTTTGATTTTTTTGTAAAGTTCTAAAATCTCATCTTTTTTAATAATAAAACTATTTTTATTTGCTATTAGATAAGCTGAGCTTTGCATGATAACACCAGCGATCTTTAGCCCATTTTGTTTCATGGTTGAGCCAGTCTCGACTACATCAACTATCGCATCGCTTAAGCCAACTAATGGTGCAAGTTCGATCGAGCCATAAAGCTTGATGATCTTTACAGCTATGGCTTGTTTCGTAAAATAATTTCTTGTTATATTTGGCATTTTTGTGGCTATTTTTAGCTCTGGCTGGTTTAGGTCTAGTTCAGAGTCGTTTTTTATGCCAACGCAAACTTTGCATTGGCCGATTTTTAAATCCAGTAGTCTTACAACGTTTGGCTTATGCTCTTCAAGTACGTCAAGCCCCACTACACCAATATCAGCTGCACCTTCAGTGACATAAGTTGGGATATCTTGGTTGCGAACCATTAAAAATCTAAAATTTCCTTCTTCAAGGATTAATTTTCTATCTTCAAATAAAAAACTTGAACCAAAAATTTTTCTAAAAATTTCTAGTGTTGCCTCGGCTATTCTTCCCTTTGGTAGTGCTACTGTTATCATATTATCATATCTTTCTTTTCAGTTATTAGCTTTTGCATGGCACGAAAAACTAGCATCTTGTCGCAAATAGCATTTTTAAAAAATTTTGACAAAAAATCGCCATCTCCACCAGTAAAATAGACTTTTTTATCACCGGCTAGCTTATCTAGTAGAGTTATTATCGGTTTAATAATGCCATAACTCACGGCATCAGCTGTTTTTTGTGGTAGTGCATCTATGTCAATTTGTGAATTTATAGTAATATCAAGTCGTGGCGAGATACTTTTGTAGGCGTTTAGCATACTTGAAATGCCTGGCAAGATATATCCTCCAAGATGGATAGAATTTGCCATAATGTCAACTGTTATGGCGCTTCCAGCATCAACGACTACGCCATTATTTATAGAGTAACATGCTGCGATTCTATCTACTCCTAGACCCTGATATATCGTATCAATAGTAAAAAATGGTTCTAGATCCACAAACATCTTATTATCTTTTAAAATATTTAAAATTTCATCATTTACGGATATAAAATATACTTTTTTTTCTGGCTTATAGCTTTTAAACTCAGAAATTTTCATACGTGAGATTTTGCCATCTTCTAAAAATGTAGCGTTAGTATTGCCTATATTACACAAAATCATAACATCGCCAATTATTATCTTGTAGTTCTTTTAAGGCTTTAGAACAAATTTCTGAGTTATAAAATATAGTTTTTTTTCTTAGGCTTGTTTGGAATTTCATCTCTATTTTTTTAGAAATTTCTTCAAGCTCCAAAGCCTCTTTGCGTAGTAATCTACTTTTTGCTGTTCTTAAAAAGACAAGATTGTAAAAGCTCTTATTGTCCACTCCCCAAAAGATATCAAGCGTCTTTTTTGTGCTAAATTCACTTGTATTAAGTGCTTTGATATCTCTTAAAAGGATTTTTTTGGCTTCAAAAAGCTCCCAAATTTTTTGGTTCATTGCCCTAAATTAACAAGTTCATTATCATAATAAAAGGCACCATTGCCCATAAAGCTTTTATCTTTTATCTCATCGCTAAATTCATAAATTTCAGCTCCACTGAGGTCTAAATTTGTTTTTATAACGTAGCCTGTTTTTTCGATTACGTAGAGCTTATTATTGATAATAGTGGCTGCTGAGAAGATGGCAAATTTGAAATTTACTTTATTTTGCTCTTTTAGCATAAGATTTGTTCTTACGATCGTACCATCTTTTTTAAAGATATAAATTTCATCGTTATTAACTAGTGCATCTTTGATCTCACCGTCATAATAAACCGTTTGACTTGGGTTAATGACGATTAGTTTTTTTGCTGTTGCTGCTATTAAGTTATCACCCTCAACGCCTAAGAATATGATGTTATTAAAGAAATTTTCAGAACTTACGACCATGTCACGTAAAATTCTACCAGTCTCTTTTTGTACTATATAAATTTTGCCATCTAATGCCGGATAAACGATAAGCGAGCTCATAAAAAATGGTGCTACGACCCTTGAATCAACTGCTGCTATATTAGACGAGCTATATTCCATTATTGTTGTTGCGGTATTTATGTCTATTAGATAGATGTGGTTTGTCGCGCTGATAGCTGCTAATAGGTTTTGATCAAGAGAAGCAGCAACAATTGCTGTTGGAAATTTATTGCTATAAATGCTGCGTCCATTAGGATCTGTCACATTTAGATCGCCATTTATACTAGCTGAGATGATAAAGCCGTTGTTTTCATTTAAGAAATTAAAATTTTCAGGCAACTTAATGTTTGTATTTAGGCCGTTTTTGGTGATAATATTGCCGTTATCAAGAGTGGCACCATTTGCATTTGCTGATTTGATATAAGATGGCATATCTTTTGACAAAGAAATTTTGCCAGAGGTTTGAGCTGGCTCGAAATATTGTCTTTTTGTGCCACATCCGCTTAAAACTAAAGCCAAGGCAAAAGCCAAGAAAAGAGTAATTTTTTTCATTATTTTATTCCCTGATAGTGTTTTAAATTTTTAACTAAAGTTTGAAGTTGAGAGTCGAGTGAAATTTTATCAAACTCATCATCTGCTTCTTTGATTTTGTTTTGTTTTAAAAGCTCAAAACCTTTTAAAAGTGTGCTATATTCGCTTAAAATTTGAGTGTTTGCATTACCATTTTGTGAAAGAATGATATCTTTTACTATAGGATTTACTTTTAAATTTGCAAGCTCGCTAATGCCATTTGTCTCATTTTTATCAAGCTTTTGCTGAAGTGAAAAAAGTGCATATAAATTTGGTTCTTTTTCTTTTAAAATGCTTAAGGCGTTTGCATCGTTCGGATTTAAAATGAGCTTTGAGTAAGCCAAATTCGCATCTTCAATTCTATTATCATTTATTATTTTGTTCGAATAAAATCCAATAATTGCAATGACGGCAACAATAATGGCAATTATCATAAATTTTTTATACTTTCTAAAGAAACGCTCACCTTTGATCATGCTTTCTAAAAACTGTTCTTGAGCACCAATCTCTTGTTTTATCTGTGTTAGATCTTCTTTTATAGCCAACGCTTTTCCTTTATTTTTAAAAAATTTTAATTCGCAGATTTTAACATAATTAAATTAAAACTATCCCAAAATTAAAGCTTGAATGTGATATAATGGCTCAAAATTAATTAATAAGGTTACTTATATAATGCAAATAGATGATACTCTTTTAAATAAATTAGAAAAACTTTCTGCCTTACAAATCAGTGATGAAAAAAGAGAAGAAGTAAAAAAACAACTAAGCGAGATTGTATCTTTTGTTGATATTTTAAACGAACTTGATCTAAGTAGCGATGAAGCTGTAGTTAGCTCTATAAAAGGTGGCACACCTTTAAGAGAAGATGAGCCAAGACCAAGTGATGTGATTGATACGATCTTAAAATACGCTCCTTCACGTGAAGGGCATTTTTTTGCTGTACCAAAAATAATAGAATAATGGTAAAAATATGGATCTAATCGAACAGCTTCAGGCGAAGAATTTAAGTGTAAAAATACCAGAAGATAATAACCTTAATAATCCTACTGGTGATATAAAAACACTTTTAAAAACTGTTGTAAGTGATAAGGCAAGCGATCTTCACCTTGTTTCAAGATCTGAGCCGCAAATAAGAGTAGACGGTGCTTTAAAGCCCATTGATTTTGGTGTATTAAGTGGCAAGGATATAGAGAATTTATGTTTTGCTTTGATTACTGATGAACAAAAAAGTGAACTTGAGAATAATAAAGAGCTTGACTTTGCGATCGAGCTTCCAGATATTGGTCGCTTTCGTGGTAACTATTACTATACCATGAATGGTGATTTAGCTGCTGCTTTTCGTATAATCCCAATCAATATCCCATCTCTTGATGAGTTAAATGCCCCACAAATTTTTAAACACATTATTAAGCGTAAAAAAGGTCTTATTTTGGTTACTGGACCGACAGGAAGTGGTAAATCAACAACTCTTGCAGCCATGCTTAATGAGATAAATTTGAATTATAGAAAACATATTATTACAATTGAGGATCCAGTCGAGTTTGTGCATAATAATAAAAAAGCTCTATTTTCTCATAGAAATATCGGTACTGACGCAACTTCTTACTCAAGGGCTCTAAAATCTGCGGTTCGTGAAGATCCAGATATCATACTTGTGGGCGAGATGAGAGATAGAGAAACGATTTCAACGGCTATTACGGCGGCTGAGACTGGACACTTAGTCTTTGGTACGCTTCACACAAATTCAGCCATTCAAACTATAAATAGGATCGTTGATAGTTTCGATGGAAGCGAGCAATTACAAGTAAGAAATATGCTTAGTGTTTCGCTAACTGCTGTCGTTTCACAAAGTCTAATCCCAAAGATAGGCGGTGGAAGGTGCGCGGTGCATGAAATTTTAATAAACAATATGGCTATCTCAAACTTGATACGTGAAAACAAAATACATCAAATTTACTCTCAGATGCAGCTAAATCAACAACAAACTGGCATGAGTACACAAACTCAGGCTTTGATGAAAGTACTAAAAGAGGGTAAGATTACAAAAGAAAATGCGCTAGCTTATTCAACTAGTCAGCAAGAACTTCAAAATTTAATAGGAACTATATAATGGATTTAGTAACGTGGTTTGATATTATTATTATTGCTCTTGTCTTGATGCTTGGCATAAAAGGCATATTAAATGGACTTATCAAAGAAGCTTTCGGACTTATCGGACTTATCGGCGGCTTAATTATAGCTAGTAGATTTTCAGATCTATCTGGTGAGTTTATAACTAAAAATATATATAAATTTGAAAATCCTTCATTTTTACAGTTTGTTGCATTTATCTCTCTTTGGTTAGTTTTTTGGATAGTTTGCTTGCTAGTTGGTAAATTTTTATCAAAAATAGTTTCAGTAAGCGGACTTGGTTTTTTGGATAGACTTGGTGGATTTGTTATGGGAAGTGGAAAAATTTTCTTAACATTTTCGGCAGTAGTTGCTGTAATATCTGGTACTTCGCTAAATAATATAATTGCACCTTATTTCGCGAATAGTAAAGTCTATCCGGTTTTGATAGAAACTGGCAAATGGATAACAAATCTTGATGTGAAAAATATCAAAAGTGAGTTAGATGAGATAGTGGCAAGACCAATGGATACAAATAAAACTGACGCATTTATCTCAACGGATGCAAATGCTAGTGTAAATACTGACTCTAATATCACAAAAGGGGAATAAGATGATAGAAAATTTAGAATATGATGCGTTGCTTGAGAAATTCAAAAGAGTGCTTCGCGACAATGGTTTAAAATACACGAAACAGCGTGAAATTTTACTAAAAACGCTATACAACAATGGTGAACACTTTACTCCAGAAAAACTTTATCTTTTTATAAAAGAAACGCACCCTGAGCTAAATATTGGTATCGCAACTGTTTATAGAACACTAAATCTACTTGAAGAATCAGAGATGGTGACATCAATCAGCTTTGGTTCACAAGGCAAAAAATTTGAGCTTGCCACAAAGCCACATCACGACCATATGATATGCAGAAAGTGCGGCCTTATCATAGAATTTGAAGATCCAATGATAGAAAAAAGACAAATCAGTATCGCAAAAGATCATGGTTTTAAACTAACTGGTCACATGATGCAGCTTTATGGAATTTGTGAAAAATGCTCAAAAAATAATATAAAGGGAAAGTAAGGTGATATTTGACAACCAACATGAGATTCAACGACTACAAAGCATAGACGAGCTAAGAAATTTAGGCATTAATCCATATCCGCATTTTCTTAGAAGAGATATGAATATCTCTAAATTTAGACTAAAATTTAACTACATTAATGATACAGAAGAGAAAAAGGCCGAAGGTCAGCTAGTGGGTCTTGCAGGTAGAATAAAACTAATTCGTGATGCTGGAAAAGCGGTCTTTGCAAATATCGAAGATGAAGATGGAAATTTACAAATTTACTTTAGTAATAAAACGCTTGATCCAGAGTGGTTTAAAATCGTTAAAAAATACGTAGAGATAGGCGATATCGTCTATGTCAGAGGTTATGCATTTATAACAAGAACTGGCGAATTTTCTATGCATGTAAGCGAGCTTAGCCTTGCTTCAAAGTCGATAAGCCCACTTCCTGAGAAGTATCATGGTTTAGTTGATGTTGAGACAAGATATCGCCAAAGATATCTTGATATGATAATGAACCCTGAAGTTAGGGCAGATTTTAAAAGACGCTCAGTGATTATTAGTACGATTAGAAGATTTTTTGAAGAAAAAGGCTTTTTAGAAGTTGAAACACCAATGCTACACCCAATAGCAGGTGGTGCAAACGCCAAGCCATTTATCACTTTTCATAATGCTCTTGGAGTCGAGAGATATCTAAGGATCGCACCTGAGCTATACCTCAAACGCCTTATAGTAGGTGGCTTTGAGGCTGTTTATGAGATGAATAGAAATTTTAGAAACGAAGGAATGGATCTTACTCACAACCCTGAGTTTACAAGTATAGAGTTTTACTGGGCATACCACAACTACCACGATTTAATGGGTATCACAGAGGATCTTTTTAATGTCATTTTGGACAAGCTGGATATGGAAAAAGTTATAAATTTTGACGGCATGGAGATTGATTTTAGTAAGCCATTTAAGCGAATAAGCTACAAAAAAGCTCTCGTTGAGATCGGCGGACTAGATGATAATATCATAAACGATAAAGATAAAATTTTAGCAAAACTAAGAGCTGATGGCCTTGAAGCAAATGAGAAGCTTGATCTTGGTCACTTGCAGGCTGAGTTATTTGATAACTACGTAGAGAGTAAGCTTATACACCCAACATTTGTTATTGATTATCCGATTTCGATCAGCCCACTTTCAAGAAGAAGTGACGCGAACCCTGATGTGGCTGAGAGATTTGAGCTATTTATCGCTGGTCGCGAGCTAGCAAATGGCTTTAACGAGCTAAACGATCCAATCGATCAATACAACCGCTTTAAAGCGCAAATCGATGCTAAAAATGCAGGCGATGACGAGGCGCATGAGATGGATGAGGACTATGTAAAAGCCCTAGGATACGGCATGCCACCAGTTGCAGGTGAGGGTATAGGCATCGATAGGCTTGTTATGCTTTTAACGGATAAAAAATCAATTCGCGACGTTGTGCTCTTCCCAGCGATGAGGCCACTTAAAAATGAGATAAAGGAGAATGAAAAATGAGTTTGCAAAGCTATGATAAGGACATTTACGATCTAGTAAATTTAGAGTTAAAACGCCAGTGCGACCACCTTGAGATGATCGCTAGTGAAAATTTTACATATCCAGAAGTTATGGAAGTAATGGGCTCAATCCTAACAAACAAATATGCTGAAGGCTATCCTGGCAAGAGATATTATGGTGGCTGCGAATTTGTCGATGAGATCGAGCAAATAGCGATTGATAGATGTAAAGAGCTTTTTGGATGTGAATTTGCAAACGTTCAACCAAACTCAGGCTCTCAGGCAAATCAAGGTGTTTACGGCGCTTTACTTAATCCAGGCGATAAAATTTTAGGAATGGATCTAAGCCATGGTGGACACTTAACACACGGCGCGAAAGTCAGCAGCTCTGGCAAGATGTATGAGAGCTTTTTCTATGGCGTCGAGCTTGATGGCCGCATAAACTACGATAGAGTCATGGATATAGCAAAGATAGTAAAACCAAAAATGATCGTTTGTGGCGCAAGTGCATACACAAGAGAGATCGAGTTTAAAAAATTTCGTGAGATAGCTGATGCTGTTGGGGCGATACTTTTTGCAGATGTTGCTCATATTGCTGGTCTTGTTGTTGCTGGTGAGCATCAAAGTCCTTTCCCATACTGTGATGTCGTAAGTTCAACTACGCATAAAACATTAAGAGGCCCAAGAGGCGGTATCATTATGACAAACAACGAAGAGTATGCTAAGAAGATAAATGCCTCTATTTTTCCAGGCATTCAGGGCGGACCACTAGTTCATGTCATCGCAGCAAAGGCAGTTGGCTTTAAGCACAACCTTAGCCCTGAGTGGAAAATTTATGCCAAACAAGTAAAAGCAAATGCTAAAAAATTAGGTGAAGTATTAATAAAAAGAGGCTTTGATCTAGTGAGCGGCGGTACCGATAACCACCTAATATTAATGAGCTTTTTAAATAGAGATTTTAGCGGTAAAGACGCTGATATCGCTCTTGGAAATGCAGGCATAACAGTAAATAAAAATACGGTTCCAGGTGAGACAAGAAGTCCATTTATCACAAGTGGTATACGTGTTGGTAGTCCTGCGCTTACGGCTCGTGGCATGAAAGAAGCTGAGTTTGAACTAATAGCAAACAAAATAGCTGACGTATTAAGCGACATAAACAACACATCTTTGCAAGAGAAGACAAAAGCTGAGCTAGTTGAACTTGCTCATAAATTTATAATCTATGATAAAGCGACATTTTGATGCAAAGTATTGATACGGCACTTATAAAGATTATTACAACTCACTACTATATCAAGCGTGATACGATCGTTAATAAAATAGAATATAGAGGCAAAATTTTCTTTGATAAATTTGAAAAGATCAACGAGCCACTGACCTATAATATTATGAAAGAGCATGAAGAGGGTAAGGCTGTTATCGCGCACTCTTTAATAAATGCATACGATAAAGTTGAAAATATAGTCTTTGACTATAACGGCAGAACCCCTGATAGATTTTGGCATAAAGCACAGCTTCTTTTAAGAGAAGAGGGCTTTATAAATTTTACAGCCTACGAGAGCAAGACGCCAGGGCATCTGCATCTTTATGTGCATAAAGGTCACACTACGCTAAATGAGGCTTGCCAGCTAGCAAACATGCTCAACGCAAAGCTTTCACAGAAGCTACCTAAAGAGTGGAGGATGTTTCCAAATATCGATATGCCAAAAGAATTTAATATACTAACTTTACCTTATAAACTCTATCAAAAAGAGCGCGGGGCAAGTTGGTCAAAATATATGTAATTAAGGATAAAAAGTGGAAAACGATGAGTTAAAAGATATTCTTTTAGAAAGAGATGATGACGCAAGAGGATTGAAGCTAAAAAAACTTCTGATATTTATAGTAGCTCTTATTATACTTTTTTTGATTATTGTAGTGGCTATGAAGCTAGTAAATTCAAGCGATCCTTCACAAGCTCAAAATGAAGCTGATTCGAGACTAGTACTTCCTCCAGTACCAGCTGAGCAGCCAGTAGATAGACAAGCTCCGATAGCTGATACAAATTCAGACAATAAAAAAGGCGATACACAGCTTTTTGAGCAAGTACCGATCGTGCCTGAAAATAAGCAACAAGATGAATTTGAAGATATGATCAAAAAGCTAAAAGATAAAGAAAACAATAAGCCTGTTTCTAAAACTGAAGAGCCAAAAGAGATAGTTAAGCCTATCGAAAAGCCTGCTGAAATACCAGCAAAAAAAGCTGAGACAAAGGCAGATGCTCCAGTTAAAAAAGTCGAAAAGGTAGCAGCTACTGATAAAAAGAGTGAGGCAAAACCAGCTAAGACTGAAAATAAAGTAGATAAAAAGATTGAAAAAAAGGCTGAAACCAAAATAGAAAAAACGGACAAAAAAGCTGAAGTAGCTAAAAGTGAACCTGCCACAAAAGGCTCTTACGTTCAAGTGTTTGTGACTAGTAAATTTAATCCAAATGCTGAATATATGAAGAAGATCGCTGCTAAGGGATATAGTTACAAGACTATAAAAGTTGGTGAACTGACTAAAATTTTAGTTGGTCCATTTGATGAAAAAACGCTTCAAAAAGCAGTAGGCGATATTAGAAAAGATATCAATAAAGACGCTTTTATCTTTAGAGCAAAATGAAAACATTCGCAGTCTTTGGAGACCCGATAGCTCACTCGGTATCTCCGAGGCTGCACAACAAAGCCATTGCAGACCTGGACTTAAAAGCACTTTATACAAGGGTCTTGTTAAAAGATGGCAGCGAATTAATCAATAAATTTAAATCCTTAAAATTAAACGGTGCAAACGTAACACTTCCACATAAAGAGTGGGCTTTAAATTTAGCCGATGAAGCTTCAGATATAGCTCGTAAAATAGGCTCTGCAAATACGCTTGTGCTTAAAAAAGACAAAATTTATGCGTATAACACAGATGCGCCCGGGTTTTTAAAGGCAATAAAAAATTTTAAAGATGTAAAAAAAGCTATTGTTCTTGGAGCTGGCGGTACTGCAAATGCCATAACTTATGCATTAAAAGAACAAGGCGTTGATGTTTGCATACTAAATAGAAGCAAAGATAGGTTTGAGAAATTTAAAGATGAGTACAAATGCTTTAGTTGGGATAACTACGAAGAGCAAAAATTTGATCTAGTCATTAACTCGACCTCTGCTGGTTTAAAGGATGATTTTCTACCAGCACCTAAAGAAATTTTAAAAAGCATTTTTAAGGATGCTAAATTTGCATTTGATGTGATTTATGGCAAGCAGACACCATTTTTAGAAATGGCCAAGCAAAATAGCCTTGACGTAAAAGATGGCGCCGATATGCTTTTGTATCAAGCAGTTCTAGCACTAAATTTATTTTTTAATAATACACTCAATGAGTCAAAGATCGAGCGCTCAATGAGAGAAATTTTCTATCTATAATAGCCACCAGTATTTATTTTTGTAAAAATTTATGGCTTGTATAAAAACATTTTGATTAAAATTTTTATTGAAAGTAATTGGAGTAAATATAAAAAGCAGGGAAGATCCCTGCTAAATTTTACTATTCGTTTGTTTTGATATAAGCGTAGTCTGAAATTTTAGTCCATTCTCTTGCTTTTTTAAGGAAAGCTCTTTGTGACTCAACGATCTCTTTAAATAGTGGATCTTTAGCACTCTCTTCATCAAGAAGCTCATTTGTGGCTTTTTTAAGAGCTGCGATTACTTCTGGTGGGAAAGATTTTACTTGGATGTCTGGATACTCGCTCTTCATTTTATCCCAGTACTCGACATTTGAATAAAATACTTTTGTATTTGCATCTCTTGCTACTTCGGCTGCAGCTGCTTCAAAGATCGCTTTTAGGTCATCTGGAAGCTTCTCGTATGATTTTTTATTAAAGAAAAATTGAGTTTCACCGTTTGGCTCTTGCCAGCCTGTGTAGTAGTATTTTGCCACTTTGTGAAAGCCAAGTGCCATATCATAAGCTGGGCTAACCCATTCGACTGAGTCGATCGTTCCCATCTCAAGAGCCATATAAAGCTCACCAGTTGGGATAGTATTGATGTTAGCGCCAAGTTTAGCGTAAATTTCACCACCAAAGCCCGGAATTCTTATCTTTAAACCTTTGATATCATCTAGTGATTTTATCTCTTTTTTAAACCAGCCACCCATTTGCATGCCGGTATTTCCAGCTCTAAAAATTTTGATATTGTATGGATCGTAAACTTTTGCCTCAAGCTCCTTACCACCGCCAAATTCATACCAAGCTGTTTGCTCGTCAGTATTCATCATAAATGGAGTTGCTGTAAAAAATATAGTTTTAGCATCTTTGCCTTTATAATAATAGCTACTTGTGTAGGTAATGTCGTATTGACCGCTTTTAGCAAAATCAAGCATTGCAAAAGGTGATTTATGCTTTGATGGATAATCAATCCTTAGCTCAAGTCTGCCATTACTCATCTTTTCAACTTTATCCTTTAGCTCTTTTGGCACATCACCAAGCACTGGCATAGTGCTCTCCCATGAGCTAGCAAGCTTTAGCTTATAAACTTTATCATCTCCCATAGCAACGCAAGCAACAGCTGCTAAACCAAGAGACGCTAATAAAAATTTATTCATATCTTCTCCTTTGAAATTTTGCCTATTATACAAAAAATTACATTATTAAAATGTGTTATAATCGCAAAAATCAAATTTATGGGGCATAAAATGATAAAAAAGACAAAAATCGTAGCTACTTTGGGGCCAGCAAGTGATAATGAAGAGACAATGGAAGCGATGGTAAAAGCGGGTGTTAATGTCTTTCGTTTAAATTTTAGCCATGGGACACACGAATACCATAAATCAAACATTGACAAGATAAGAAATATCGAAAAAAAGCTAAATAAAAGAATAGGAATTTTACAAGATATCTGCGGCCCAAAGATCAGAGTTGGCAAGCTTAGTGAGCCATTTTATCTAAAGGCCGGTGATGAACTTAGTATCCATGCTGATGAGATCATCGGTGAAAAAGTGGAAAAAGGAATTTATAAAGTAAGCCTAAACCAGCCTCAAATTTTGCCTATGCTAAAGGTTGGCGAGTATGTCTATCTCTATGATGGCTCTATAAGAGCAAAGGTCATTAGTGAAGGCAAAGAAGTAGTAAAAACTATCATTGAAAATGATGGAATTTTAAACTCAAATAAAGGCGTAAATTTCCCAAATACAGCCCTTGGCATAGAGATCATCACGCAAAAAGATAAAGAAGATATGAAATTTGGCGCAAAGCATGGTGTAAATTTTGTTGCTATTAGCTTTGTGCAAGATGCAAATGACGTAATAAAGGCAAAAAATATCTTAAAAGAATTTGGCTCAAGAGCTGCTGTTTTATCGAAGATCGAGAAATTTGATGCAGTAGAGAATATAGATGATATCATCGCAAAGAGTGATGGTATCATGGTGGCTCGTGGCGATCTTGGTATAGAGGTGCCATTTTATAAGGTTCCAACCATTCAAAAGCTCATCATCAAAAAGGCAAATGCAGCAAGCAAGCCGGTCATCACAGCAACCCAGATGATGCTAAGCATGGCAGAGCATGAGACTGCCACAAGAGCGGAGATCAGCGACGTGGCAAATGCTGTGCTAGACGGTACTGATGCTGTTATGCTAAGCGAGGAGAGTGCGATCGGTAAAAACCCAGTCGCGGTCGTAGAGGCGATGAGTCAGACGATCATCCAAACTCAAAGCATCTATCCATATAATAAATTTGATGAGTTTGATTTTTTTGATGAGACCGATATGGTGGCAAGTAGTGCCGCATCTCTTGCTGTTCGCATAAAAGCAGATGCACTAATCTCGATCACTGGCTCAGGAAAATCGGCTATAAAATTAGCTAGAAATCGCACAAATATCGACATCATCGCAGTTGCTCACGATGAACAAACAGCGCACATGCTTACTCTCGCTTGGGGTGTTACGCCAGCACTTGTACTAGAAAAAACAAAACTTAGCTCACTTTTAGCAAACGTCATGAAAAAGGCATATGAAGAGGGATATGTCGAACACGACAAGACCTATCTAGTAACCGCAGGTCACCCTACGGGCGTTGAGGGTAGCACGAACCTTATACGTATCATCAGACGCGATCAGCTTGATTATTATTTGGAGCTTGCAACTGAGTAAATTTATACTCTCTTGCAAATTTTAAAATTTTGCTTGCTCGTAAGAATTGACTGCTAAGATTCGTTCTTGCTTTTTATTTGGCTCAAATTTTATAGCCGAAATTACTCCTTCATGAAATTTTAAAATTTGCCTGATGCCTACTTAATATAACAAAGCAATTTTGCAAATTTTAAAATCTTACTCACTCGCCTTAGTAGACTACTAAATTTAGGCCACACTTCGTTTAGCACTAAATTTAGAGCTGTGGTATGCTCGATAATAAATTTTATAATTTGCTGGAAATTTAATATAACGCATGCAGTGCGTTAGTACTGAGGCATGCCACTTCTAACGTCGTCGGGGTTAGGGGATTGCTAAGGGGGAAGGGAGCGACTTCGTAATTCAAGCCTCTTCCCCTTAACGAAAGAAACAAACATTTAAATTTAACTAGATTGCTTTGTAAATTTTAAAATTTTCATCCACTCGCAAGAATTGACTGCTAAAATTTGGCTTCACTTACCGCTTAGCTCAAATTTTATAGCCGAAATTACTCCTTCATAAAATTTTAAAATTTGTGTGAAATTTACTTGTAAAAATTAGTATATATAAAATTTATTTTGAAAGAATTTGTGACGCTAAATTTAACGCCACAAATTAAATTTATTTTTTCTTTTTGCCTTTTGGCTCATCGCCTTTAAACCAGCTTTTTATCTTATCAAAGACGCTTTCATCGGTATTTGATTTACCTGATTCTATGCCAAAGCTAGCTTGAAGCTTATTTAAAAGCTCTTTTTGCTCATCGCTTAGTTTTTCAGGCGTTTGAATAGAAATTTGCGCTACGAGCCTACCTTTTTTACGCGAATTTACGCTTTTAATACCTTCATTTTCAAAGATAAATTGCTGCTTATCCTTTGCTCCAACAGGTAGTTTTAGCTCAGTTTCTCCTCGAAGAGTTGGAATTTTTATACTTTCGCCAAGTATAGCTTGCGTGAAAAAGACAGGAATTTCTAGATAAACATCGTCGTTGTGGCGAATGAAATGCTTATCTTCTTTTACGTTTATGCTTACATAAAGATCGCCTTGAACGCCGTTTGTACCGATATTACCTTTACCAGCTACTCTCATTCTCATGCCGCTATCAACGCCTTCAGGGATGGTAATCTTTACAGTTTGTTGCTGGATTTTATAAGCTTTCGCGTTACAATCGGGGCATGGTTCGCTTATTACTTCACCGCTTCCGTGACAATATGGACACTCTTGGACGATATTCATAAAGCCATTTCCACGTGTTATCCTGCCACTTCCGCCACAGTGCTGGCAAGTTTTACTTTTGCCGTCTTTACTGCCAGTTGCATTGCATGTTGGACAAGGTACTTTTTGATCAAATTTTATCTCTTTTTCGCAACCAAAAATAGCTTCGTTAAACTCCAAATTTATAGGAATTTCAAGATCGGCTGAGTATTTTTCAGAGTATCTTTTTCTCTGCCTAGAACTACTCGCAAAACCGCCACCAAAAAATGAGTCAAAAATATCTGAAAGATCAAAATCGGCACTAAATCCGCCACCGCTACCAAATCGACCCTCAAGGCCTTCTTTGCCGTATCTGTCGTAGATAGAGCGTTTTTGCTCGTCACTTAAAACTTGATAAGCTTCATTTATCTGTTTAAATTTTAGTTCAGCCTCTTTGTCACCAGAATTTCTATCTGGGTGATATTTTAAAGCAAGTCTTCTAAAGGCTTTTTTGATCTCATCTCCGCTTGCATTTCTTGAAATTTCAAGGATTTCGTAATAGTCAAATTCCACATTTTCCCTTGTTAATTAAGCTTATTTTAAATATGGGATTTTACCCAAAAAAGTTTAAATTTAAAAAAGAATTTACATTTTTGCCGTATAATCTCTACTATTTTTAATAAAAAGGATAATTCATGGTTAATGTTTTAATGATAGAAGACGATCCAGAATTTGCACAAATTTTATCTGAATATCTTGATAGTTTTAATATAAAAGTTACGAATTTTGAAGACCCTTATTTAGGGCTTAGTGCTGGAATAAAAAACTATGATTTGCTAATACTTGATCTTACTTTGCCGGGCATTGATGGGCTTGAGGTTTGTAAAGAAATTCGCCAAAAATACGACATTCCTATCATCATAAGTTCAGCTAGAAGCGATATTAGTGACAAGGTTGTTGGACTTCAGCTTGGTGCTGATGATTATTTGCCAAAACCATACGATCCAAAAGAGATGTATGCTCGTATCACAAGTCTTATAAGAAGATATAAAAAGACAAATGAAGTACAAGAAGAGGTCGTTGATAGCGCATTTAGGATCGATGATAAACGTCACGAAATTTACTTTAACAATGAGCCATTAGCTCTTACTCCAGCTGAGTATGAAATTTTGACATATCTTATCAAACAACACAGCTTTTCAGTCTCTCGTGAGCAGTTGGTTTATAACTGCAAAAGCCTAAAAGATAAAGATTCAAAGAGCTTAGATGTTATTATCGGACGCCTTAGATCAAAAATCGGTGATAGCTCAAAAGCCCCAAAACATATATTTTCAGTAAGAGGCATAGGATATAAGCTTATCGGATGAAATATTCCATAACTACGAAGATAACTATTATCTTTGCCATAGCTTTCTCGCTGATGTGCTTGCTCTTTGTAACTTTTGCAAACATTCAGCAAGAAAGCGCTTTAGAAAAACTAAAGGATAGACAAATAAGTGCGATGAACTATCTTGTCGCACTCTATGAACGTGGAAATCCCCCAAGAGATTTAGAACATTATTTTAAAAATTTTTACTTAGAGTATGTTGGAAATAAAAATTTAGCCACTTCAATAGCTACAAACGGAACTGTTGTTTTTACGCAGCACACACCTCTTGGAGTGGTGCAATCGGTTAATTACAAAGGCGATTTGTATTTGCTTATTAAAAATCCATCTTTTCAGCTACTTCTTGAAAGTAATGATGCAAGACACGTAAATGATCCGCTTTGGGTTGCATTTTTGATAGTTTCAGCCCTTCTCATCTCACTTTATGTTTCTGTTCTTAGAAGTCTTTCACCACTTAGAAGACTTAGTAAAGATATCAGAAAATTTGCCAGTGGAAATATGGAAATGGCGATGACGGCTAGGCTAAATGAAAACGAGCAAGATGAGATCGGACAGGTCGCTGTTGAGTTTGATAATGCCGTTTGCAAGATCAGAGAGCTCATCCGCTCAAGGCAGCTATTTTTGCGTGCGATCATGCATGAGCTAAAGACACCTATTGGTAAGGGCAGGATCGTCTCTGAAATGGTCGCAAATGAGACCCAAAAGATGAGGCTTATCAATGTGTTTGAGCGCCTTGAGATGCTGATAAATGAATTTAGCAAGGTCGAGCAGCTCCTTTCTAAAAGCTATGCGTTAAACTATCAAGAGTGCCATTTCTCGCTCATTTTAGAGCAAGTGCAAGATATGCTCATGCTTGATAAATTTGAAGAGCGAGTGAGCTGTGATATCAGAGATGATGTCATTTTAAGAGTGGATTTTCAGCTTTTTAGTTTGGCCATTAAAAATTTGATAGATAATGCCCTAAAATACGCAGAGGACAAAAAGGCCATCTTGATCTGCGATAGCGAATTTATAGCGGTTAAAAATTTAGGCAAAAAGCTAAATCATCCAATTGACTACTACAAACAAGCCTTTGTGCGTGGCGATAAGGTGAGTGCAGGAAGTGGTATGGGGCTTGGACTTTATATCATCGAGCAAATTTGTCAGATGCAAAAATTTGAGCTTGTTTATGACTACGAAGACGGCTATCATGTATTTAAAATTTTACTTAGATCAAAGGTGAAGCGAGCATGAAAAGAGGCTTAGAAAAATTTAACGAACTAACTGAGTCTTTTGCAAAGCTCCCTGGTGTTGGTAAAAAATCAGCCGCAAGGTTTGCCTATTTTGTCTGCATGCAAGATAGCTTTGCAGGGCTAAGGCTCGCTCAAAATATCGAAGACGCGGTGAGATTTATCAAGCGCTGTGAGCGTTGCGGTGGGCTAAGCGAAAATGAAATTTGTGACATTTGCAGCGATGAGAGTAGGGACAGCGACGTCATCTTGCTGGTTGAAAGTCCAAAAGATATCTTGGTTTTTGAGCAAAATGGCATCTACAATGGACTTTATTTTGTACTTGATGAGATCGACGAAGATGCCATAGAGAGGCTGCGAAGCGCTATCACGCAAAATGGTTCAAAAGAGGTCGTTTTTGCCTTTACGCCGGGGTTAAATTCAGACGCGCTCATGCTTTATGTCGAGGACAAGCTTGGTATGAGTGAAATTTCATTTAGCAAGATCGCTCAGGGCGTGCCAACTGGTGTAAATTTAGAAAACGTCGATATGCTTTCACTTTTAAAAGCCTACGAAAGCCGTACAAAAGCCTAATTAAACTTTCTTTTAGTTATAATTTTGCCTAAATTTATAGAAATTTAGCCAAGGCTCAACCGCTGCTAAATTTAAAGGATATAGGTTGATTTTACTCATAGATAATTACGATAGTTTTGTTTTTAATGTTGAGCAATATGTAAAAGAGCTTACAGATGAAGAGGTTAGATGTGTTAGAAATGACAAGATCACACTTGACGAGATCAAAAAACTAAACCCAAGCAAGATCATTTTAAGCCCAGGGCCAAAGCATCCAAAAGATAGCGGAGTTTGTTTAGAAATTCTAAAAGCCGACCTTGGCGTGCCAGTGCTTGGAATTTGCCTTGGACACCAAGCTATAGGGCTTAGTTTTGGCGCAAAGATAAAAAGGCTAGATGACCCACTTCACGGCAAGACCTCGTTTATTGACGTGAAAAACAAAGAGCCGCTTTTTGCTGGGCTACCTGAGCGCTTTGAGGTTATGCGCTACCACTCGCTTTATGTCGATGAGCTCCCAGCTGGACTAAGTGCTGATGCGGTGAGCGATGATGGCGTAGTAATGGCGCTTAGCGTAAAAGATAAGCCGATATTTGGCATCCAGTTTCACCCTGAGAGCTACTTTACACAATACGGCAAAAAGATCGTTGAAAATTTTGTAAATTACAAGGCAAAAGATGAGGTTAAAGAGCTAAAAATCCGCTCTCTTAAACCATATCTTATCAAGCTTCAAGAGAGCATACCGCTTGATGATAGCGACTTTGAGCAAATTTGCGAGATAATAGCCAGTAAAGAGTACGAGATCGTGCAGCTTTCAGCCCTTTTGGTGCTCATTAGCGAAAAGAGCCTCTATCCAAAAAGCCTCGCTGCGCTTGCAAAAAATATCCTAAAATACTCGCAAACCTACCGCGATGACACGCCTATGATCGATCTTTGCGGCACTGGAGGCGATGGCTTTAAGACGATAAATATCTCAACAACTGTGGCATTTATCCTTGCAAGCCTTGGCATAAAGGTCGCAAAACACGGCAACAAGGCAGTTTCAAGCAAGTCAGGTAGCTCTGATGTGCTTGAAATTTTAGGCGTAAAAAGTGAAAAATCACTGGCAAAACAGCGCGAAAATTTAGCTAGTAAAAATTTAGCCTTTTTCCATGCGCCATTTTTCCACCCACTAGTTGGTGAGGTCAGAGAAGTGCGCCAAAGACTTGGCATAAGAACCGTATTTAACGTGCTTGGACCACTTTTAAATCCAAATTTAAACCTTACAAATCAGCTAGTTGGCGTCTATCATAAGCCTGTCTTAAAACTCTACGCCCAGACACTTAAAATCCTTGGCAGAAAGCACGCTCTAGTCGTCCGCGGCGATGACGGACTGGACGAGATCACGCTTTGTAGTGAAACAAGCGTTGTGGAGCTAAAAAATGGCGAAATTTTTGAGTACAGCATCACGCCAGAGCAGTTTGGCTTTAAAAGAGCGCTTCACAGCGATATCGAGGGCGACATACCTGAAGAAAACGCCAAAACCTTGATCCGTACGCTAAAAGGCGAGGAGCAGGGGGCGAAATTTGACATCGTTGTCTTTAACGCGATGTTTGCGCTTTATGCAGCTGATGGCGCAAATAATCCAGACGAGGCTAAAAAAATGGTGCTAGAGGCGATAAATTCTGGCAGGGCGTATAAATTTTATGAAGAGTTTATAAAGGCTGGGGCTAATGGCGCTAGTTAAAATTTGTGGTATCAAAACGCTAGATGAGGCGAGTGCGGTTTGTGCTTTGGATGTTGATTTTATCGGGTTAATATTTGCTAAAAGTAAAAGAAGGGTTGAGCTAAATTTAGCTAGGCAGATAGCGAAATTTGCTCACAACAAGAGTAAAAAAGTAGTTGGCGTTTTTGCTGAGCAAAGTGAGTGCGAGATAATAGAAATTTGCCAGTTTGCTGGTCTTGATGTGGCTCAAGTGCATGGAGTGGTGAGTGAAAATTTAGAGACAAATTTAAAAGATATGGGGCTTGAGATTTGGCAGGTTTTTAGCGTGAAAGATAGCTTGCCAGAGGTTGATTTTAAGCATTTTGACATGGCGCTTTTTGACTGCAAGGGCGAAAATGCTGGCGGAAACGGCACTAGCTTTGAGTGGGAAATTTTAAAAGAGGTTAAGTTTAAATTTGGCATGGCTGGAGGCATAGGCGAGCACAACATAAAAGAGGCGCTGAAATTTAAGCCATATCTAGTCGATATCAACTCCAAAGTCGAGGACGAAAACGGCATAAAAGATGCGCAAAAGATAGAGAGAATTTTAAAGATCATAGGTGAGGTAGAAAATGAACACTAAAGCATATTTTGGAAAATTTGGCGGGCAGTTTGTGCCTGAGACGGTGATGTTTGCCCTTGATGAGCTAGAAAATGCTTATGAGAGCATCGCAAAAACAAAAGAGTTTAAAGACGAGCTTGATGATCTTTTGAAAAACTACGTTGGCAGGCCTAGTCCGCTCTTTTTTGCAAAGCGCCTAAGCGAGCACTACGGACATGAAATTTACCTCAAGCGTGAGGATCTAAACCACACGGGCGCGCACAAGATAAATAATGCTCTAGCTCAAGCGTTGCTTGCTAAAAAAATGGGTAAAAAGAAAATTTTAGCTGAGACTGGAGCTGGACAGCATGGCGTGGCAACAGCGACTGCAGCGGCACTTTTGGGCTTAGAGTGTGATGTATATATGGGCGCAACAGACGTGGCTAGACAGCAGCTAAATGCCTTTCGTATGCAGCTTCTTGGCGCAAAAGTGGTGAGCGTAGAAGACGGCTTAAAAACGTTAAAAGAGGCGACTACGGCGGCTATTCAAGCATGGGTAAATGAGATAGAGAGCGCATTTTACGTCATTGGCTCAGCCGTTGGTCCGCACCCATATCCAAAGATCGTGCGTGACTTCCAAAGCATCATCGGCACAGAGGCCAAAGCTCAGCTTGCAGATTACGGCAAAAAGGCCGACTACGTCATTGCCTGCGTTGGCGGCGGCAGTAATGCTATTGGTATTTTTAGTGCGTTTTTGGACGATGAGAGCGTAAATTTGGTAGGTATAGAAGCTGGCGGCCTTGGCATAGAGACGCCTTATCACGCAGCTACGCTTAGCAAAGGTAAAACCGGCATCATCCACGGCATGAAAACGACCGTGTTGCAAGATGAGTATGGCATGATCTCGCCAGTTCACAGCATCTCAGCAGGCCTAGACTACCCAGGCATCGGCCCAGAGCACGCCCACTTAAACGACATCAAAAGGGTAAGATACGAAGCCGTGACCGACGATGAGTGCATAAATGCCTTGTATTTTCTAAGCAAGATGGAGGGCATCATCCCAGCCATCGAGAGCGCGCACGCGCTGGCATATCTAGAAAAGCTTTGCCCAAAACTCGATAAAAAAAGCGTCATCGTCGTAAACGTCTCAGGCAGGGGCGATAAGGACATAAACACAGTTATCGGCTACGAAAAAGGAAAAATTTATGGATAAGATAAAAAGTGCATTTAGTGGCAAAAAAGTAAACATCGGCTACATCGTGGCTGGATATCCAAGCCTAGAAAAAACGAAGGAATTTTTAGAAAATTTAGATGAGAGTACACTTGATCTAGTCGAGATCGGCATCCCTTACTCTGACCCACTAGCTGACGGAAAACTCATCGCGCAAGCTAGCTTTGAGACAGTGCAAAACGGCGTAAATACAGATATTGTCTTTGATATGCTTGAGAGTTGTAAGGCAAAAGTGACAAAGCCACTCGTTTTTCTGGTCTATTTTAATATCATCTTTGCTTATGGCGTTGATAAATTTCTAAAAAGATCAGTTGAGGCTGGAGTTAGCGGCTTTATCGTTCCGGATCTGCCTTGCGAGGAGTGCGAGGAGTTTGCTCTAAAATGCAAGGAGCTAAATTTAAGCCTGATACCACTTATCAGCGTCACCTCTGGGGGCAGGGCGGATGGAATTTTGAAATTTGGCTCAGGATTTATTTATGCTCTTGGTGCGATCGGCGTTAGTGGCTCAAAAAGGGCTGATGAAGACAGGATAAAAAATTTGGTCCTAGAGCTTAAGAAAAAGAGTGATCTGCCAGTGGCTGTGGGCTTTGGTATAAAAAACAAAGATGATGTTAATGAAGTAAAAAAATATGCTGACGGAGCGATAATAGGTACGCAAATAGTTAAGCTTTGTGCCGAATTTAGTGGTGAAAAGCTAGCAAAAGAGATAGATAAACTCTTTTAAAATGCTTAATAAATTTATAGCTAATTTAGTAAAGCCAAAGTATAATTGAAAATGCATTTCAAGTCTTAAGGAAGAGATATGAGAAAAGTTATAGATGAAGCTACAAGCTATCTTTGCAAGGATACTTTAGGGCTAGATTTAGAGTTTGGCAAGAGTCTGGGCAAAGGATTTTACGGAGCTAGCATACCAGTCTATAAGGGCAAAAGCGAGTATCATTTTTACCTATTTTTTAAAAAAGATACTTTGAAAATTTTCATGAATGCCTTTTTTGGTCACGAAGATGTTGATGGTGGCGATCTGGACGATCTTTGCAAAGAAATAGCTAATCAAATCATCGGCAAGGCTAAAAATCTGCTAAACGAAAAAGAGCCAAATGCGTACAAACTAGGAACGCCTGAATTTTTAGGCGAAGTTGAAAATTTTGGCATAAAGCTAAAAGAGAAATTTGTATATAAAATAAAAAATAGAACATTTCAAATAGGCTACGACATACAATGAACGACGAGAGTGCGATAGAGACACTAGAGCAGTTAGGGCTTTTTAAGAGCTATGATGAGCTTATGGATATAAGTGTTGATTTTATAGCTGAGCTAGGAACTACCACGGTTAGTATAAATGAGCTTTTGAAATTTGAAGCTGGCTCAGTCATAGACCTTGAAAAGCCAGCTGGTGAGAGTGTGGAGCTATATATAAATAATAGAATTTTTGGAAAAGGTGAAGTAATGGTTTATGAGAAAAATTTAGCCATCAGGATAAATGAAATTTTGGATTCAAAGTCAGTTATTCAGTACTTCAAAAAAGAACTTTTATGAAATTTATACTATTTTTCTTACTTTTTGCAACTCAAATTTTAGCTTCAAATCTATTAACTTACAATATCTATGAACGTGCTGATAGAGTCGATATTATGCTTAGCTTTGATGCACCTTATGAAGGAAATATCTTTCAAAAGCGCGAAAAAGATACAACATCTTTGATATTAAATTCTCTAAATTACGATCAAAGTGCTAGCAAAGACATAAACTCAAAAATTATTCAAGAGCTTGAGATAGAGCCAAAGCAAAACTCACTTGTCTTAAATTTACGCTCAAATGATGCTATTATCGTAAATGCTTCAAAGACGACTGATAGTTTTGGGCTCCGCATTCGTGTAACTCTAAAAAATGCAAAACCTCAAATACAAAATATGCCTCAAGCTAGTGCAAAAATAGAGACCCCTAGTACTCCAAAGGCAGATGAAGAGCCTATGCTGAATATAGACTCAAGATATTTTATAGTCTTAAGTGTGCTTATTGCGCTTCTTGTATTTTTATATGTATTTAAAAGATATATTACTTCAAAGAGTAATGATTTTGGCGGATTTAAAACACCTAGAAATCAGTCTCAAAATGATACAAAATCAATGAACTGGCTACTTAAAAATCAAAATAGTGGCGTAAATATCATCTATGAAAAATATCTTGATCGTACGAATAAACTAATGTTACTAAGCTATGAAAATAGGCGTTATTTAGTGATAGTTGGTAGCTCAAATGTAATGCTTGATAGCTTTGGTGAAGACAAGATACAAAATGAGCAGGATTTTGCTATATTTTTCGAAGAGAACAAGAAAAAACTAAGCTCATTTTTAGAAGAGCGAAAAAATAGTTTAAGTAACTATAAAGATAAAATGAGCGGAGAATTTTAGTAGTTTTAGCTAAAATTCTCATCCAATTTAAATTTTTATGCGTTAAAGCTAGTTTCAAAATTTATACAAACGTAATAGCAAAAATTTCAGGCTTTGTGATCTTTTTTATCTCTTCTTTTGCCATAGCAAATTCTTTTGCACCTTCTATTTTCAGCGTGTGCCCACTAAATTCGAAGTTTAAATTCAGCCTTTCACAGGTTAGATCAAGTGCCTTTGCTAGTGAGAGTATAAAACTTAGCCATCTTATACACTCGGCTTTTGGAAGTAAATTTTTATATCGCTCAAATTCATAGATATTTTTTTTTCCGTTTGTGCCAATTACTACTGCAATCAATGCTTTTTGTTCGTGCGAAAAGCCATAATTTAAGGCATTTAGGACTATATAGGCTGAGTTTTTATGATCGCCATAAAAGCCAATCTCTTGACCGACATTGTGAAGTTTTGCAGCAACTAAAAGCACTTCAAGATAGTTATCGCTTAGACCGTGAAGCTTTTTTAATACCATAAATATATCTTTTGTATACTTTGTGACCGATTTATTGCATGATAATATAAAACGATCTTGCAAACTTTTGATACTTGGATTAAAATTTTGTGGAAATTTAAGGCTAGGGCGTAAAAAATCTTTCAAGAACACCCCCTCTCTTACGCCAACCCCACTTGTTATAATATTTTTGGCATTTAGAGCTTTGGCGAGGGCCAAAAAGATATGTGCACCCTCTCTAATGGTGTCGTATCTGTCTTTTTTAATAGGAAATTTATTTAGCTCAAGCACGCTAACATTTGCAATACTCTCGATGTAGGCTTGCTCGTCGCTAAGCTTGTAGCAAAAGCCATGCAGTGATGAGAGTGGATATAAATTTTTGCTCATTATGGCAGATGATATCGCTCTAAGAGAGCCACCAATAGCGATTATATTTTGGCATTTAAATCGCTCATCTATCTGTTTTGTAACCTGTTCTAGAAATTTTGGCAATTTATTTAAGTTTTTTTTATCAAAAAAAAGCTCTTTTAATCTAACTGTGCCAATGTCAAGTGAGAGTGTATCTATTATTTTACCTTTGCTTATTCTGGCGAGTTCAGTTGATCCGCCACCGATATCGATAGTGACGCATTCATCGATGTTATGGAGTAAATTTTTGGCTGCGATCGCACCAAAAGTAGCCTCTTCTTTGCCGTCAATGACTTTTAAATTTATACCAAGCTTTTTTCTTAAAAGAGAAATTAGAACATTTGCGTTTGGAGCGTCCCTAAGCGCTGAAGTACCAACACATAAGACTTTATTGCATTTGTAGCTTTTTATGATATTTGAAAATTCGCTAAAAGCCTTTAGTGCTTTTTCCATTGAGCTTTCGGATATTTCATTGTTTGAACCATATCCGCCTTCGCCTAGACGCACTTTTGTTTTATATTCAGCTAGTATAAAAAACGCTAAGCGTGACGTTCTCTCAAATATCGCCATTCGCATAGAATTTGAGCCAAGGTCGATTACTGCGGTTCTCTTTGCCATTTTTATCCTTTTATATTTAAAACTAGGCTTGCGACTGCACCGCTTCTATCGTTTCTATTTTTAATATCTACTTCGCCACCAAGAGCCTGTGCCGCACCTTTAGCTAGAAATAACCCAAGTCCAGCACCACCTTTGTCGCCATATCTTTTAAATGGAGCAAATAAATCTTTGCTCTCATCTATGCCTATTCCTTCATCTATTACTTCGATGATAAATTTATTTTTTATAAGCTTGGAGCTAATCTTAATGGTGCTATTTTTTGGTGAAAATTTAATGGCATTTTGAACAAAATTTTGCACAATGTGAGTTAGCAAGCTAGTTTGTATTTTTAGATTTAAAATTTCTGGTTTTAGGTCCAGTTTTATATTTTTTTCATCATTTTTTGCAAGTATCTCATAGTTTTTCGCAAGTTTTTTTAAAAATCCTATGACATCGGTATTTACTGGCTCTTCAAACTGGGCCCCCTCTTGACGACCGATCTCAAGCACAGAACTTATCATTGCATTCATACCGTTTATAGCTTCATTATTTGATTTTAGAGCCTCGATATATTTTTCGCTCTCGCGTGGCTTTAAAAGTGTAACTTCATTTTTTGTTTTCATTACAGCCAGCGGTGTTTTTAGCTCATGCGCTACGCCTACAAAAAGCTCTTTTTGGTATAAGACAAATGTTTGGATGCGAGAGATTAGCCTATTTATGCTCTGCCCAAGTGGTAAAAATTCATCTGGTAAACTTTTTATGTCGATCTCATGGAGAAATTTTTCATCTAAATTTGTAAGTTTGTGACTCAAAATTTTTATAGGTATTAAAAGCATTCTTGATAAAAATAGTGCATAAAAAAGTACCAAAAGTATCGCTGATACATTTACGATTATAATATCTATAAAAATTTCTTCTACTATATGAGCTTGAAGTGTAGTATCTTTTTCTAGGCTTAAATAACTGGTTTCATCGAGTTTTGTTATTAAAAAAGTTTTACTCTGATCCTTTGATTTTTGCGTTACGATATATGTTTCTTTATCTTGTGGCTCGTCTGTTTTTATCGTTGCTAGAGTTTTGTTTGGATTTTCTATCGTAAATGTTTTTGAATTTAAAGGATTGAAATTCTGAGGATTTTTTTTATAAGCTTCAGCTTGATAGTTTAGCTCATTAACTACACTTTGAAAAACGGTAACCCTTATATAGTGATAAAGCATTACCGAAATAACTACAATTAGCATCATAGCACCAGATGCTAATTGTAGTATAAATCTATTCCTTAGGCTTTTTTGGGAAAACAAAATCTATATCCGCGTCTTCTAACAGTTTCAATTGTTGAAATGTTTAGTGGTTTGTCCATTTTTTGGCGGATTTGGTTGATAGCGACTTCAATGACGTTTGGAGTTACAAGTTCTGGCTCTTCCCAGATAGCATCAAGCAGTTGCTCTTTAGATACGATCTGATCTGAGTGTCTTGCAAGGTGAGTTAGGACTTCAAAAGGTTTACCCTTAAGCTCAATGTCACGACCTAAATATGTGATTTTCTCTTCATCTGGATTGATGATGAGCTCATCAATTTTTATAATATTTGTGCCGCCAAAGCGTAGTCTTGCTTCAAGTCTAGCTACTAAGATGTCAAAATCAAATGGTTTTTTGATATAGTCATCAGCACCAGCTCTAAGTGCTTTTATTTCGCTTTCTTTGTCATCTTTTGCAGAAAGAACTACAACTGAAGTGCGTGGAGATTTGTGTTTGATGATGTTTATAAGATCTACGCCATCGCCATCTTGAAGCATCCAATCGGTCAAAACTAGATCGTAATTTCTGATACCTATATAGTACTCAGCATCTTTAAAATTTTCAGAGCTATCAGTTTGATAGCCAAACTCCTGCAAGCCCTCAGCAATCGTCTTATTTAGCGTCACTTCATCTTCAACTATTAAAATACGCATTTTGCTTCCTTAAACTAAAATTTATGGGCGATTGTATCATAAATTAAGCAATATTTCAAGATAGTTTAATAAATTTTTAAAAAATAGTGTTTATTTTTGCTCCAACAACTGCATTTGGTAAAATTTCAGTTTTTAAAATTTCCATTTTAAGGCTAGTTAGTGAGCCAAATTTCTCTTTTAACGCTTTGCTGGTTTCTTCAAGCGACTCTTCAACGCTTTGAAACTGTCTTTCATTATAAAAATTTTTAACAAAGTCAATAATTAAAACATAATCAATAAAACTAGTTGAGCGAATTTCTAGATTCATTTGCACCTCTTGCTTAGTGACTCGCTCAAAATCAAGCATTCCGATAATCGTTTCAAATTTATAATCTTTAATGATCGTCGTCATTTCACTTTTCATACGACTTTTTTCTCCTTGCCTGAAAGCAGGCGAACGATATTTGGTATGTGTTTATAAACTACTAAAAATGCGATGATTAGTATCGGAGCGTGTGTATAAATTTCATCTAAATCTGGGTGGATTATAAAGCTTGATACGATCAGAGCTATCAACGCACAAAGTGAAGCAAGAGAGCTAATTTTTAAAAATTTTCCGACCACAAACCAAACAGCTAGAGCAATAATGATCTCAACTGGTAAGAAAAATGCGATCACTCCAGCTCCAGTTGCGACTCCTTTGCCGCCTTGAAATCCTAAGAATATTGAAAAGCAATGTCCGACCACGCTTAAAACCGCCATCGTCCAAAGCACGCTTTGACTAGCTCCCAAATATGAAGCGACAATAAGTGGCAAAACTCCTTTTAAAACATCACAAACTATCGTTAAAATGGCTAGTTTTTTGGCTAATTTTGGATCTTTTTGTTTTAAAACTCTTAAAACATTTGTCGCACCGATGCTCTTGCTACCTTCATTTTTTATATCAACATGCCCAAAAATTTTTGCAAGAATGAGGCCAGACGGAATGCTTCCAAGTAGATAACTAATGGCATAAAGTATTAAATTTTGCATATTTTACCTTTTAAATTTAACAGAAATGATAGTAAAAAAATACTAATTATTTTATAAATCATCTCCACAAAAACACGACTTTCTCGTCATAGATATCGCTTTTCTTTGGTGAAATTTGTATTTCATTTATAGTGATATTTTTTATATCGTTTGCTTCCTTTAGTTCGTTGCTTTCTTTTTCAAATTTCTCCTCAAGTTCGCTAATGGCTAAATTTATATCATTTACGCTTTGCTCGCTAAGCTTGACGTCATTTCGCTCTTTTAAGACTCTATTTGCGCTTCTTGCGCTTGATGCGATTTTGCCCGCATTTTGACGAGATAAAAGCTTGTTGCCAAATATCGCTCCAAGTATGCTAGCGCCTATATTTATGACAGCATCAAGCCCAGTTGTGGTCATCTCTTTTTGCTCTTTATCAAGCTTTGCTAGAGCCTTGTTTAGCTTGTCTTGTAAGCTTTTTCGCTCTTTTTCAAATTTTGCTGTAAGTTTTGCTGTTTGTTCTTCTGAAATTTCATTGCACTTATCTTGAAGCCTGATATAAAACTGCTCCTTTGTTTCATTGTTTTTTGAATAAATTCCCAATGCCTCAAAGGTATTAAATTTAAAATTTCTATACAGATACTCTTTAAAATCTTTTTGGATATTGTCAAAATTTTTAGCTTTTAAAATGAAATTTGGCACGGCTGCAAAGCTTGCATCACTTGGTTCGTCTAAGCTTGCATCGATATGTAAATTTTGACTAGCTTCGCTCCAGTTTGGCTCATTATCATTTTCATTTAGTTCATAAAGATAGCTTACTTCATAAACGCTATCGATATCTTTTTTGGCGTCATAAATTCTTACCTTTGCGCTCGCTAGCAGGTTTGGTGTAAGGGTTTTTGAATTAGTATAAAGCTGTGTGATCTCATTTGAAATGATAGGCTTTATGCTAAATTTCATCTCGCTTTTATCCACGCTTTGAGTGCTTAAATTTTCTTTTTTATCTTTCATCAAATTTGAAATTTGCTCACGGCTGAGCGGACCTTTTAGATAGCTAAGTGCCCAGCGAGTGGAGATGACGTTTAAGCCGTCCTCGTTTATATTTTTGAGTAAGAAATTTCTCTTGGCTAAATTTGATATGAGATTTTCAAGTGAGGCTTTGTCTAAGCTTGAGCCTGCGATGCCGCTTAAGCCGTCGATCACACGGGCTTTGTCCTGCGCTGTTTGGAGGCGACCGATGAACCAAGTACCGATGTTGCTAAGGCCTTTGTAGTCAAGATCTACTGGGTTTTGCGTGCTTAATACGCAGCCTAAACCAAATGCACGAGCTTGTTTTAAGAGCGTAAGCATAGGCGTTTTTGACGGTGGGTTTGCATTTGGTGGGAAGAAGCCAAAAATTTCGTCCATATATAGGATCGCTCTAAGTGAGCTTGTGCCCTCGGTGCCGCGCATCCACGCGATGATCTCGTTTAGTAAAAGGGTGACAAAAAACATCCTCTCAGCCTCATTTAGGTGTGAGATCGTAAAGATATTGCACTTTGCTTTGCCGTTTTCGTCAAATAGCATCTTTGAAATTTCAAGTCTAACGCCTTGAGTCCAGCCTTTAAAACTTGGGCTTGCGATGAGAGCGTTTATCTTCATGGCAAGCTTTAGGCGCTCACTGCTTGGATAGAAGGTATCCACGTCAAAAATGCCTATCTTTTTAAACGGCGGATTTGCTATGAAATTAATAAGCTCTTCGATGCTAACATCTTTTTGCTCTTTAAATTTAGTCTCGAATATGGTTGAGATGAGAAGCTGTTCTTTTGAGCTCATGTCCTCAGAATTTATACCAATAAGAGATAATACCGAGGCTGCAAGCGAATTTATATAGTTGCTAAAAATTTCTTCATCAGTAATATTTGGGCAGGCAAAATCACTAAGTAGCGCCACGCCTATACCAGCTGAGCTTTTTGGTGTGTAGATGTTAAAGTTTGCGCTTTCTTTTAAAATTTTTACTCGCTCAAGATCTTGAAAGCTCGACTCTATGCCGTTTTTCCAAAGCTCGGCTTGAGAGGTGGCAAATTCCTCTACGCTTTGACCTTTGTTGGTTGCTTCTGCTTCATCTATGTATGGTAAAAAATCCTCCGGCCTCATCTGCGGAAAGGTTAGAGCTAAATTTGTGATGTCGCCCTTTGGATCGATGATGATAGAAGGGATATTGTCTATGCATGCCTCTTCTAAAAGCGTGATACCAAGGCCTGTTTTACCGCTACCTGTCATACCTATGATAGCTGCGTGGGTGGTTAGATCCTTATTTTTATAAAAAAATGGCTCTTTGTCTTTTAGTCCGATATAAAAAAGTTTTAAATTTTCTTGTATTGTTTTCACTAGCTGCCTTATTCGTATAAATTTATACGTGAGCGAAGCTCGTCAAGTGTCTCTTTTATGCGCTTTTGCGTAAAATCTTTTATCGTTTCATCATCATCAATAAGCTTCATGCAGTATCTTATGTAGCCTTTATATGACAGCTCTGTAACAAGTCTTAGTTTTAAAGTCACGTTTTTTACTTTATCTGGCGCGATTAAGATTTCAAAGGTCGCTTCTAGCTCTTCTCCATCTTGAAAATTTGTAGTTTGCGGGCTTAATACGCTTATGCCACCCTCAGAAACATCATAAAGGCTACCTTCGATCTTGTCTTGCTTGCCTTTGATAATAGTTTTGGTGAAACGATTTGGCAAGATACGTTGGAATTTTCTTTTATATGCGTACATCGTTGTATTTCGTAAGAAATTTGAAAGAGTGACACCTTTATTGACTATATTGTAATTAACAATATCAGCACATAATGGCTTTGAGAAAAAGCTATTTGGCAAAATAAAACCTTTGCCGTCTTGCTTCATGGCTAAAATTTGCATCATATCCACGCGAAAAACGACACTATCTTCCTTAACTTCTAAAATTTCAGCTTCGTACTTTATATTAAGCCCATCGTATAAATTTAAAAGCTCAGGCCTTACCTTGGCTTTTTTCATGCGAGTGAATGTATTGATTGGATCTTCATAAAAAAATGTTCCGGTCTCAATCATATCTTTTACATTTGTTTCTTGCTGATCTTTGGCACCACATAAAATTTCTTTGATTCTTGAAACGGCATTTACGAAATAACCTACGAAAGTGCTATTGTCACAAGAGTGACTAAAATTTAAGGTCAAATTTAAAAGTAGGAAATTTATTAATTCATCTCTTGCATTTGATTTTGGTATTAGATTATTTAAATCATCTTGTAGCTGCGTAGCATTTGGCTTTTGAATAAGCAGTGTATCAAAGATGTTTTCAAGACAAATTTTTACCTGATCGTACGGCACGATAAATGTTAGCTGTCTACAAAATTTGATACCGTCATCGATAAATTTATCTCTTAATTTAAGTATGCTATCTTCGCAATTTATTACAAGCTCTTGCCTGCCTTTAAAATCCATGTAGTCTCCGGAATGTTATTGATTAAAGCCAAGGCTATGATATAAAAAGTTATATTAAAAAAGTATTTAAATTTATTTGGAGGAGAAATTTCTAGATAAAGGATACCTAGAAATTTCCGTTGATTATAGTTTGCCTTCGTTGTGTGAAAGGTAGTCAGCAACACCTTCAGTGCTTGGTTTCATGCCAGCATCACCTTTGTTCCAGCCAGCTGGACAAACTTCGCCGTGCTCATTTGTAAATAGCATAGTATCAACCATTCTTATCATCTCATCGATATTTCTGCCAAGTGGAAGATCATTTATAACTGCATGGCGAACAGTGCCATCTTTGTCTAGTAAGAATGAGCCACGAAGTGCTACACCAGCATCTTCTAGAAGTACGTCAAATCCGCGAGCGATTGATTTTGTCATATCAGCTACGATAGGGAAGCGAACTTTACCAATACCGCCTTTGTTTACTGGAGTCTCTTTCCATGCAAAATGTGAAAATTGGTTGTCGCATGAAACTGCGATAACTTCGATACCACGTGACTTGAACTCGTCATATCTTTTGTCAAATGCGATAATTTCGCTTGGGCAAACAAAAGTAAAATCCATTGGATAGAAAAATACAACCGCGCCTTTCTCGCCAATATTTTTATAAAGATTAAAATCATTTACAATTTGATTGTTTCCTAAAACTGCTGCAGCTGTAAAATCAGGTGCTTTTTTTGTTACTAACATTTGTTCTCCTTAATAATAAATTTTATTGATTGCGAAATTATATCTATTCAAAATTAAATTTAGTTTAAACATATTTTGGAAATTTTTATTTAGCAAATTTAGTGTTATTGGTAAAAATAGAAAATGGATTCTTGTTAAAAGTAGTAAAAATTTGAATTTTAAAAATTTATTAATGAGAGTATTTGAAAGAAATTAGTAAAAGCATTGCTAAAAATTTAGAAAATGAATTATTGCGATTGTCATAAATCACTAAAATTCTTTCCGCCAAATTTTAGAATCGCTGATCCCCATGTAAAGCCGCCACCAAATGCATCAAGAAGTAAAATAGAACCATTTTTGATGCGGCCGTCTTCATAGGCATCATTTATAGCCATCGGAATTGAAGCGGAGCTTGTATTGCCATATTTGGCAACAGTCAAGACACATTGCTCATCTTTAAAATTTAATCTATTTTTTACTGCGTCTATTATTCTTATATTTGCTTGATGAGGTATAAAAAAATCAATATCTTCGCTTTGCATTTTGTTTGCATGCAAAATTTCTATTACGCTTTTGCTAAGTGTTTGAACTGCTATTTTAAAAACTTCATTTCCACTCATATGGATGAAATTTAGTCTATTTTTTAGTGTTTCCTCACTGGCTGGAAATACACTCCCGCATCCTGGAGTTATTAAAAGTTCAGCTTGTTTGCCGTCACTTGCTGTATGAATATCGATGATCTCATTTTCATTGCCACTACTAATTACAGCCGCGCCTGCTCCATCACCAAATAATATACAAGTGCTTCTATCTGTATAGTCAACAATAGAGCTTAATTTTTCGGCCCCAATGATTAAAACATTCTTTTTGGCACCGCTAACAATGAGAGAATTTGCAAGTTCTAAAAGATAAATAAAACCGGTACAAGCCGCACTTATATCAAATGCTGTAACTCCATAGTTTAAACCCAAATTTGCAGCTATTTTGCAAGCAGTAGAAGGCATACAAAGATGATCTGGAGATATTGTGGCACAGATGATTGCATCTATTTGAGATTTATCAAGTCCTGAGCGTTTTATGGCTAATTCACCAGCCTTTGTACCAAGGTCACTTGTTGTTTCGTTAGTTGCAATATGCCTTTGCTCGATACCTGTTCGCTTTACTATCCATTCATCACTTGTTTCAACCATTTTTTCAAAGTCAAAATTTGTTAGAATTTTTTCTGGAATATAAGAAGCGATAGAAATCAGTGAAGCTTTTGGCATATTTTACCTTGCAAAGTGCGAAAGTTCTTCTTCGATAACTTTATTTATGTTTGAATTAGCAAATTTTATTGCTTGAAAAATTGCATTTTTTATAGCTTTTGAATTACTTTTGCCGTGACTTATGATAACACAACCATTTACACCAAGAAGTGGTGCACCGCCATATTCGTCATAGCTAACCTGTTTTTTAAGTGTCTTAAAAACTTTTCTCATGAGTACAGAGCCAGCTATAGCAAGAGGTGATTTTTTAATTTGTTTTTTGATAATTTTACCTATAGCATCTGCAACGCCTTCGCTAGTTTTTAAAAGAATATTTCCCATAAAACCATCACAAACCATTACATCGATACTACCATCAAAAATTTGATTGCCTTCTGCATTACCAACAAAGCTATCAAGCCTAGAAACTAATTTAAAGGCTTCTTTGCTAACTTCATTGCCTTTGCTTTCTTCTTCGCCATTTGATAAAAGACCAACTTTTGGCTCTTTCCTACCTAAAATTTCTTTTGCATAGGCCTCACCCATTATGGCAAATTGAAACAAATGCTCACTTCTGCAATCAACATTTGCACCAACATCTAAAACCAAAGTCACAGATTCTTTTGAATTTGGCATAAGTGTTGCAATTGCTGGACGAGATATATTTTTTAGTCTACCAATTCTTAGAGTAGCTAAACTCATAGTTGCACCACTATGACCAGCAGAAACTACAGCATCAACTTCCTTGTTTTTTAAGAGTTCAATTGCTTTGTAGATCGTACTATCTTTTCTTTTAAGCGCATCAGTTGCGCCATCTGCCATTGAGATAACTTCGCTAGCTTCTAAAAATTCGATATTTTTTAAATAAGACTGTGGAATGAGTGGTTTGATGACATTGCTATCGCCGACTAATACAGCTTTAAATTCTGTCTCTTTTAGTGCATCAATAACACCAGATATTATAGGATCTGCACCAAAATCACCACCCATAGCATCGATAGCAATGCGAATCATATTTTAATATTCACCTGTAGTTTTGTTTATGTGGTGAGGCATTTTCCAAGAACCATCTTTGTCTTTTACAGGCACTGGAAGTGTAACTTTATAATGTGTTCTACGTTTTGCTGCACGAGAATGACTCACTCTTCGCTTTGGTACTGCCATTTTTACTCTCCTTTATAAATTTTTACATTTTTCACAATAGAAATAATCGCTTTTAAAAGCTTCTAACTCACTCTCAAGGACTTCTTTTAAATCAATATTACCATCAAAAAATTCCATCGTATCGCTAAGCTCATTTTCGCTATCTTTATAAATACCGTCACTTAAATTTAGCTCTACATCTTGATCGATAGGTAATATAAATGACTCACCACATCGATCGCAAACATAATTTATATTCCCTTTTATCTTACCTTGACATTTTACCAAAAAAGGGTCTTTTCTTTTTAAAATTCCAATAAAAACTAAATTATCATTTCCTACTAGCTCAAAGCTTATATCTTTGTTTGCTATTTTAGAAAAAGATATAATCAATTTTCTTGACCTAAAGTTAGCAAATTTCTCTTGAAGCAAAGAAGAAATTTATCTCATTCACAGCATTTTCTAGGCTGTCACTTCCGTGAACTGCATTTGCATCAATACTATCAGCAAAATCAGCTCTTATAGTGCCAGGAGCTGCTTCTTTTGGGTTAGTTGCACCCATTAGCTCGCGGTTTTTAGCAACTGCATTTTCACCCTCTAAAACTATAACTACAACTGGTCCGCTTACCATAAAATCAACTAAATCATTGAAAAAAGGTCTATCTTTGTGAACTGCGTAAAACGCTTTTGCATCGCATTTGCTAAGCTTGATTTTCTTTGCAGCTGCGATCCTTAGGCCGTTACTTTCAAATCTATCTATAATTTTTCCAACAACATTTTTCTTAACAGCATCAGGCTTAATAATAGAAAGTGTTCTTTGCATAAATTTTCCTTAAATCTAGGTTATTTAAATTGAAGTTGGCAATTATATCAAATAAAGCTTAAAAATAAAATAGGCTCAATTTGAGCCTAAAAATTTATAAATATAAATTTATTGAATAACTGGAATAGAGCCATTACGTGCATCAGCACCGATCTGATCGCGCGAAGGTTGTCCTGCTACAACAGCGTCCCATACGATACAACCGTCAGTTGGACAGGCAGATGCACAGGCTGGCTCATCGTTATAGCCTACGCACTCAACGCATTTATTTGAATAAACATAATATGTATCTGCTCCAGTTGGGTTGTCGCTATCATCAACGATAGCTGAAACCGGGCATTCATCAATACATGAGCCACAGCTTATGCATATATCAGTTATTTTTACAGACATTTTTTCTCCTTAGATTAAAATTTGGCGTAGAATATCAAAAAAAGCTGAAAATGATATAAATAAGCCCTTAAATTTAACTATGATCTTGAATTTTAGAAAAACTACTTTATAAATCTTTTATCACTTTTAGACTAAATTTACAGATTAAAATTTTAAAAAGGTTGTATAAATTTAATGAACGATATTATTGAAATAACTGGTGCAAGAGAACATAACTTAAAAAATATAAATCTTAAAATTCCTAAAAACAAATTAGTAGTTTTTACCGGTCTTAGTGGAAGCGGCAAGAGCACGCTAGCCTTTGATACGCTTTATGCCGAGGGACAAAGAAGATATATGGAGAGCCTTAGCAGCTATGCTAGGCAGTTTTTAGACCGTGTGGGTAAGCCTGATGTTGATAAGATAGAGGGTTTAACGCCTGCTATTGCGATCGATCAAAAGACGACCTCTAAAAACCCTCGCTCAACGGTTGGCACGATCACTGAAATTTATGATTACCTAAGGCTTTTATATGCAAGAGTGGGCGTGCAGCACTGCCATAAATGCGGCAAACCTATCTCAAAAATGAGTGCGAGCGACATCATAAATGAAATTTCAAAGCTCCCACTTGGCGCAAAAGTGATCATCTATGCACCGCTAGTGCGTGAAAAAAAGGGCACATGGGCAGACTTGATCGAAAATTTACGCCAAAAAGGCTTTGTAAGAGCGCAGATAGACGGCGTGGTGGTGAGGCTTGATGAAGAGATCGAGCTTGCAAAAACGAAAAAACACACGATAAAGGTCATCGTTGATAGGATCGCTATCGATGAGCAAAATCACGAACGCCTTGCAAGCGACGTTGAAAAGGCGCTAAATGAGAGTTTTGGCGAGGTCGAGATAGAGATCGCAAATGCTGACGAGCTTGGTTTAAAAGAGAGCTTTATACATTACAGCGAGCACATGGCTTGTTTTGACTGCAAAATTTCATTTACGCCACTTGAGCCGCTAAGCTTTAGCTTTAACTCACCAAAGGGCGCTTGCGAGCACTGCGACGGACTTGGTATAAGATATAGCCTAGATATGAGCAAGATCATCGACGAGGAAAAGTCGATAGAAAATGGCGCGATCAAGCTACTTTACGGCTACAATATGAGCTATTACTATAAATTTTTACTTGCTTTTTGTGAGCAAAATGGTATCGACATCAAAAAGCCTTATTATGAGCTTAGTGAAGATGAAAAAAGGCTAGTTTTATATGGAAATGTGAAGGATGTTGAGTTCTTTTGGAAACGAAATAAACTGCTTAGAAAATTTGACGGAGTGGTTAAAATTTCACACGGGCTTTTGAAAGACTACAAGGACTTTGACGAGTATATGAGCGAGAAAATTTGCGACGCTTGTAATGGCCACAGACTAAAGCCTCAAAGTCTAGCGGTTAAGGTCGCTGGTCTTGGGCTTGGCGAAATTTTAGATATGAGCATAGAAAACTGCACCGCTTTTTTCTCGAATGAGAAAAATTTCGCATATCTCAGCGACTATGACAAGGCGATCGCAAAGCCTATTTTAAAAGAGATCAACGAAAGGCTTTTCTTTTTGTATGACGTGGGGCTTGGCTACTTGTCACTTGGGCGTGATGCTAGGACGATCAGTGGTGGCGAGGCGCAACGTATAAGGATCGCAAGCCAGATCGGAAGTGGGCTAAGTGGCGTCATGTACGTGCTTGATGAGCCAAGCATTGGTCTGCACGAGCGAGATACACTAAAACTTATAAAGACGCTTAGAAATTTGCAAGCCAAAGGCAACTCTGTAATCGTCGTCGAGCATGATAAAAAGACGATAGAGGAGGCTGACTATATCGTAGATATCGGCCCTGGAGCTGGTAAATTTGGTGGTAATGTGGTCTTTGCAGGCACGGCAAAAGAGCTTTTAAGCTCAGACACACAGACTGCCTTATATATAAATGGAAAGAAAAAGATCGACTATCAAAAAAACAGAAAAGCTGAAAAATGGCTCGAAATTTCAAATGTAAATATCAACAACATCTCAAATTTAACCGCGAAATTTCCGCTTAGAAACCTTGTGGGTATCACTGGCGTTTCAGGATCTGGCAAGAGCTCACTAGTGCTTCAGACCCTGCTTCCAGAGGCGCAGGAGCAGCTAAATAGAGCCAAAAAAGTAAAAAAGATAGCTGGGGTAAATTTAAGCGGACTTGAAAATTTAGACAAGGTGATCTATCTTGATCAAAGCCCAATCGGCCGCACCCCACGCTCAAATCCAGCGACATATACTGGCGTGATGGATGAGATAAGAAATTTGTTTGCGCAGACCAAAGAAGCTAAACTTAGAGGCTATAAAATAGGGCGTTTTAGCTTTAATGTCAAAGGTGGGCGCTGCGAGAAGTGCCAAGGCGAGGGTGAGATCACGATCGAGATGCACTTTTTGCCTGATATCAACGTGGTTTGTGACGTTTGTAATGGTGCTAGATATAACGCTCAAACCTTGGAAATTTTATACAAAGGCAAAAACATCGCCGAGGTGCTAAATATGAGCATAGATGAGGCGGTTGAGTTCTTTAAAGCTGTGCCAAAGATCGCTTCAAAGCTCACCACACTGCAAGACGTGGGGCTTGGCTACATCACTCTTGGACAAAATGCAGTCACACTTAGTGGCGGCGAGGCGCAGCGCGTGAAGCTAGCAAAAGAGCTTAGTAGAAGTGACACCGGAAATACGCTTTACATCCTTGATGAACCAACGACGGGGCTTCATTTTGCCGATGTTGATAGGCTTGTAAAAGTACTAAATCACCTAGTTGATCTTGGAAATTCTGTCTTTGTAATCGAGCATAACATGGATGTCATCAAAAACTGCGACTATATCGTAGATATGGGACCAGAGGGCGGCGCAAAAGGTGGAAAAGTGATAGCGTGCGGAAATGTCAAAGAGGTAGCCAAAAACTATAAAAAAACTGGCAGCTACACGGGGGAATTTCTAGCGCAAGAGCTTGAGGAGATGAAGAAAAAATAAAAAATTTGTCTCAACCGTTTCTTTATACAATTTAAAACGGTTGAGGCGTATTGGAGCATTAGCTAATTTTTAAGGTCGATTTTTCATCTATCGCACTTAAAGCTAGAGCCCAAAATAGTAGCATTAAAAGTGCATTTTCATGGTGAAATGTTGTATTTGCAAGCGAGATTATATTATTAGCCATAAGCATTAAAAGTGCAAGAAAAACTATGCTATTTTGTCTAAAATTTTTAACGAATTTTATAAAGAGTGATAGTTGAAATACCAAATATGCAAGCAAGGCAACGATGCCCTTTTCTGTTAAAAATGTTAAAAATGTATTGTGTGCGTGACTAACATGAACTTCAACATTACCTGGAAAATATTTTGTTATATCAATGATCTTAAACTCACCAGAACCTATCCCAAATAAAGGGTGTTCTAACCACGTATAAAATGCGCTAGCAAAGATCGGATATCTAGTCTCTGATCCAGTAACCCCCTTTGTTAGTTGACTATATAACCTTTCATCTTGAGTAATATTTGTTGATATGTATATATAAGAAATGGCTATTACACCAAATAAAATTATCAAGCTTAATAAAAATTTTATTTTTATCTGTTTATTTAAAATTTCAAAAAGCAAGTAAGTAAAAATAATGATTGGTAAAAGATACATTGTAGCTCTAGAGCCAGCTATCATTATACCAAGGACGCAAATTCCGGCGACACTTATGCCTATGTACTTTTCAAAAATTTCTTTGCTATTTATCAAAACTAATGCTACACAAAAAACTAGTAGCATAAAAATAGCGCTATGATTTACGTGTCCTATTGATTTAAGCTCAAAAAGTACTAAAGGATCATTTGAAGTGAATTTTTCTATACAAGCTGGAATGAATGCAGTGATAAAACCAGCAAATAAGGCAAAAAATAAAAATTTAAAATTTATTTTTTCTACGCCGACACTTCTGGCCACAAAGAAAAATAGCATACATCTTAGTGGATCAAGCACTCTTGATACAGAAACTCCATTTACCAAGCAGCTTACAAAAGTAGCCAAAACAAAGATAAAAAGCGAGATATTTATGAGATCAAATTTAAATTGCCTTTTTTCTTTGACACAAATATAAATTCCAGCCAAGACGAAAAGTGTAAGTGAAATTTGCTTTAAGCCCTCAGTTACTGGTAGTGTAAATAAGACAATAACTAAAAAAAGATTGTAGAGCTTAGACACGATGTCGTTTTTCATGCAGATCCTTTAAATTTTAAGTGGGCATTTTATCATTGCTGAACTAAAAATAATATACAATTAAACAAAAATTAAAAGGAAGTATCGTGCCTAATGTGAAAATAAGCTTTGTAGTGCCTGTTTTTAACAAAAAAGAGCACATTAGGGATTGTTTAAATTCGCTTATATCTCAAGACATGGATGATATTGAGATTATAGTTATTAATGATGGAAGTACTGACAATACGCTAGAGATATTAGAAGAATATAAAGATAAAATAATATTAAAAACAAAGAGCAATGCCGGTGTTAGTGCTGCTAGAAATGACGGTATATTACTAGCTAGTGGGAAATATACTATCTGCGTAGATGCTGATGACTATGTGGAAAAAGATTATGCTTCAAGTGTTTATGATATCGCAGAAAAATTTGATGCCGACATAGTGATAACAGATATGTGTAAGGTCTATGGTCATAAAAAGCTCCTTTTGAAGGATTTTGAGACAAAAGAGGATGGCGTAATCGATAAAAACGAGTATCTAAAAAGGCTTTTAGCCTCAAGGCACAACAAAGTCTTGCATAATGCGGCAAATAAGGCGATTAGGACTAAAATTTTAAAAGAAAATTTATTTCCAGTTGGGATCACGCAAGCTGAAGATTTTCATACTGTAGTGAGAAATGTTATCGCTTCAAAAACTCTTGTAAAGCTAAATAAGGCTTTTTATTGCTATAAGATTGGAGACAACAACACTGCTGGTTTTGAAAAACTAAAAGCCGTAATGGATCATAAATTTGTTTATGATGACATAATCTCAATTTTAAAAAACAAAAATTTAGCTCTTGAAATGGTGCCAGATCTAGAGCTTAGAAAGATAAAAAGCGTCTATATGCCAGCCATTTCGGCGAGACCAAATCTAAAAAATAGTAGCTATGTAAAGGCACTTGATCTTTTTTATGCAGATATTGATAGCATCATAAACTCAGCTGGTTTTTCAAAGCTTAGATTAAAACAAAGAATTTTGCTTAAAGTGCTAAAAAATATAAAATCGTACGAAAATGTATCAAAAATTTTAAAAATCTTTAATACAATAAATGGCTTTTTGTCAAATAGAAAAATGAAAGAATTTAAAGAGTAGAAAATGATAAATATACTTGAGCTTGAAAGCTCTCTTGGATTTGGTGGGCAAGAACACCGCACACAGCGTGTGATAAATGGGCTAGATAAGAGTAAATTTAAGGTTTTTTATGGGCTAAATCCTGGCTCAAAAAGCTTTGAGAAGCAAATAGAGTGCGAATTTGTTGAGTTTAGTCTCAAAAAGTCTTTTAATATCTTTGAAATTTTAAAAATTTGCAAATTTGTAAAACAAAATAATATAAAAATCATCTCAACGCACTCAGGCAAAGATGGTACCATTGGAGCGATTGTGGGTAAAATTTGCGGCGTTAGCGTGGTTCGCACTAGGCATTTGCAGCTGCCTATAAGCTCTCCCATACCTTACAACCTAAGCACAAAGGTAGTTGGCGTTTGTGACTCAGTTTGCGCTGATCTTATCAAAAGAGGTGTTAAAAAAGAGAAGGTTCTAAAAATCTACACTGGCATCGATACGCAAAAATATACGCCAGAATTTAAGATAGATATGAAAAAAGAATTTGGTCTAAGTGACGATGTAGTAGGCATTTGTATTGTGGCAGTGTTAAGAGCTGCTAAAAATCATAAGCTCTTAATCGATGCATTTAGCGAGTTAAATTTAGAAAAATCAGCCATTTTTATCGTAGGTGATGGCCCGCAAAATAAAAATCTAAAAGAGTATATAAAAGACAAAAAAAATATCTTTATGCTTGGCAACAGAACAGATGTGAGCGATTTTTTGGGCTCACTTGATATCTGTGTGTTACCTTCAGAGATGGAGGCTATCGGTGGAGCGCTGCTTGAGGCATCTTCGTGCAAGCTAGCTACTATTGGAAGCGATGTGGGCGGACTTGGCGAGGCGGTAAGTAATGGCAAAAGCGGATTTTTATTTGAAAATGGCAACAAAGAGGAGCTAAAGAAGGTGCTCGAAAGGCTCATTTTGGATGAAAATTTAAGAAAACAGATGGGTGAGTTTGGCAGAGAGTATGTAAAAGAGATATTTAGTATCGAAAAAATGATAGAAAATACTCAAAATTTATATATGGAACTTGCAAAATGAGCGTAACAGTTTTAATGTATCATCATGTGCTTGAAAAGAGTGGGTTTATTGCAAGTAGCGTAGATGAGTTTAGAGATCAGATGAAATTTTTAGCTCAAAATGGCTACAAATCGCTAAGTTCGGCCGAGTTTGTGGCATATAAAAAAGGTGAGCTTAGTGTGCCAAAAAAGAGTGTCTTTATCACATTTGATGATGGCTGGAAGGATAATTTTGTCTACGCATATCCTATTATCAAGGAATTTAATCTTAAAGCGACTATTTTTCTAGTTGCTGGCTGGATAGAGCAGGCGAGTAGAAAAAGTGGCGAGTTTATAGAGTTAGATCATAACGAATACAAAAATGCTGCACCAACTAGACCTGAAGATGTATTTTTAAACTACGAGGAAATAGCAAAGATGAAAGAGTGCTTTGACTTTCACTCGCATACTTATACGCATTTTGATGATTATTTTGGTATTTGTGAAATGAAAGAAAATTTTACAAAATGCAAAGAATTTATATATAAAAATTTTGGCTTTGATGACAAGCTACTTTGCTGGCCAAGAGGTAAATTTAATGATGAGCTAAAAAATGTGGCAAAAAGCGCTGGCTATGAGGTATTTTTCACAACAAAGCGTGGGATAAATAAACCCGATGGTGTGCTTGATGATATAAGGCGAATAGCGGTAAAAAAAGATGCAAATTGGCTAAAAAAGACACTATTTATCTATCAAAATGACTTTTTAGGCTCACTATATTCAACACTAAAATCTTAGGAGAAATTTTACTTTGTAAAAATTCTCTCATTTTTAGCTATATGTTTTTCATAAAATCTTGAAATTTTGTATGAGAAATTTTTATTAGATTTTTTAAAAAGAGAATTTATCTTCTCTTTTTGCTTTCTTTGGTTTTCTAAGCTAGAGCTATTTAGTTCCTCTGGATGAGAAAAGATGTTGCTAAAGTACATTTTTATATCAGTGTTTTTTAGGATCGCCTCCCATTTATCGGCCCCGTAAAGACCATCTTTGTAAAAATCAAGCAGAGCTTTTGCACTCTTTCTTGTTAGAATGTAAGCAGCCGTTCTATATATACTAGCATATGAGTATGGTGAGATAAAATATAAATTTTTTTTTATTTTTTTGCCAAAAGCACGAAATCTACTATTTAATCCATCTTGCACACCGCATATCAAAATGCTATCACTACTTATATCTTTGCATAGCAAAAAGGCCTCATCTATTAATTCGTCATTTCCAATAACATCATCCTCTAATATTAAAGTAAATTCCGCGTTGCCTTGTAAAAAATCCTCATAAGCTTTTATGTGTGACATTGTGCATGCTAGCTCACCTGGTGTCGCAATTAATGGCGGTATCTTAAATTTATAATCTTCATTGCAAGATTTTAATAAGCAATCTATCATGGCACTGTAATACTCATTGACACTAAAATTTTTAGCATCAACCGCATCTATTATTTTAAATTCATCATATCTTTTAAATTGTCTTTGTAAATTTTGCCTTCGCTCTTCATCTCTTTTTAATGATATTACATAGAGGGGATTATTCATTTTTTGCTCCAACTTTTAAGTCAAATTCTAACTTGACTTTATATGCAAGGCCTGCTAGATCAAGCTCTTTTTTGTTTATATGCTTTTGGGTGTTGATTAAATCGTCACTAGAATTTCTTTTATAAATTCCAGCGATTCGAGCTTTTTCATCAGCATTTAAAACACAAAGAATGTCGCATTTGCTTATACGTAAAAGTGGATTTGCGCTTACGTATATTACGACTTTTACAAACGGAATGATAAATTTAAAAAATGGTTTTAGCTCATCTTGATGATCGCTTTTGATTTTTATCTTTGGACGAGCTATAAATAAATTTAGACTCATTACATCATCGTCGATTACAGCGATTTGATAAGGTTTAAAGTTTTTAAATCCATTTTTCCTAATTTGTTTTGCAAGTGTACTTTTGCCACTACCATGAAGCCCAGTAAGAGCGATTAAGACTTGTTTTTTATCTTTTAAAATTTCTTTACAAGCCTCGTTTAATGCTTCAAGCATTATTTATAGCCTCTATTTCTAAAATTTGAATATAAATTTCCTAGCACTGGCGTAGAATAGATAAAAAGCTTCTTTTTAACTCTAAAAATGTAATCACTCTCGCTCTTTGCATTGTTTGATATATCGATACGTCTTATCTTAAATTTATCATCTCCTACGCAAAATCCGCCATCTATCACGCTAAAAGCAAAGTCATAATAATCTCTCACGACTTTTAGTGAAAGCTCATTAAAATGCCCTTTGGGAAAGCAAAACCCAAATTCTTTTTTTTTAGGAAATAGCTCTTTTATCTTAGCAAGCGAGCTAGAAAATTCCTCTCTTAATTTTACTTCATCGTTACTTTTGCAAGAAAAGTGGCTCGCTGTATGGCTATCAAACTCAAAAAGGCCACTCTCTTGCATCTGCCTGATCTCGTCTAAATTTAAAAAATACTCACCATCTTTTTCGTAGTCTATTTCTTTATGTTTTTTAAATGCAAAGTCGTAGTTTTGCCTTTTAAAATCTTTAATCTTATCTGTTATCAAAAAGCACACAGCTGGAATATTTAGCTCTTTTAGGATAGGAAATGCAAATTTATAATTATCAAAATATCCATCATCAAAAGTTAGCAAAATGCTCTTTCTTGAGGCTTTTACTCGGCCACTAGCTATATCTTTAAACTGGCTGTAGTTTATAAATTTATAGCCCTCATCTAGCGCCATAAGAAGTGCTTTTTTAAATAGCTCTGGTTTAATGGCAAAGTCATTTTCATTGTTATTACAGTGGTGCATCGTTAGCACGCAAACTGGGTAGTTCATTTTTGCTCCAGTAAATTTTTAATAGCCTCTTTTAGCGCTTTATGGCTAAAGTTTTCATCCACAAATTTAAAGGTGTTTTGTGAGTAAATTTTGGCTTTTTCAGGCTCATTTATCAGCTCCAAAATGCACTCTTTTAGCGAAATTTCATCTAAATTTTTAGCACAAAGCCCACGCTCTTTATCTTTAACTAGTACGTTCATCGGCGCGTTGTCATAGACCACGATAGGTACTTTTGAGCTCATTGCTTCAAGCAAAACTGTACCAAGCCCCTCAGAGTGCGAGGCAAATACATAGATATCAAAGCTTTTTATGATATTTGCCGCGTCTTTTCTAAATCCAGTAAATATAATCTTATCTTTATTGCTAAAAATCGAGGCAATCTCGTTTTTTGTGCTTTCGCTGATATTTCCTGCAAATACTATAGTAGCGCCCTTTTCTTTTAAAATTTCTTTTGCTGCATTTGCAAAGTCGTAGACACCTTTTTTGCGGTAAAGCGAAGTAAAAGTACCGATGACTAGCTCATCTTTATTGATATTAAACTCATCTCTAAAAGTACTTTTTGTGCTATCGATCATTTCTACATCAACCGTACTTGGCATAAAAAAGAGCCTATCTTTGCTAACGCCGATATTTAGCAGATACTCCTTAACACTAGTTGAGATGTACAAAATTTTATCAAATAGTCTTTTGTGCATGAGTTTTGAAAGAAAGCCTTTTATAGGAAAAAGATTGTGTCTTTCCTTATAAAATTTAACGCCCTTACTTCGGTAAAATAGTCCGGCAATGGCCCCAACCCAACTATCAGTTGATCCATGAGTTATGACCACATCTATATTGTTATCTTTTATTGCTTTGCAAATGGCCGGTATGCTTTTATGAAAATTTTTCTTGCTCATCTCTTGTGCTATAACACTAAAGCCTTCTTCTTTTGCAATGCTTTCTATCTGAGAGTTTGGGTTGCAAAAAAGTATGACATTATGACCAATTTCACGCATAAAACGCATCTCGTTTAGTGTCTTATTTTGCTCACCACCCCAATTAAAAAGTGTCTGCGTGTGAATAATGTTCATCTGCCTATCCTAAAATTTCTTTTATTTTGGCTTTTATTTTTGGCATTTCGTCACTAAAATCCATCAATGTTTTTTCTACACCATGCCTTGCTATGCCTTCTTTGTCGCAAGGCACAAAATCCCAATCTTTTTGATAAACAGTGTGTTTGCCCATACTTTGTATGCCATTTTGCGCTGTGTAGCCATTTTCCATGAGTGAGTTATCCCAAGGCCCCCACTCAAAAGCATTGCTTGGACCAAAAAAGGCGATCACTGGCACGTCATTTGCCGCAGCGATGTGCATTATAGCTGTATCCACTCCGATAAAAAGGCTTGAGCACTTTGAGAGAGCGATCGTTTGTTTCAAATTTAGCTTACCGCCTAAATTTATAGGCTCACTTTTGCAAATTTTTAACACGCTTGCTAGCTTTTCTAGCTCATTTTCTTTATTATCACTTGTTAGCACAACCTTTACGTCAAGCTCATTTTCGCAGTAGTCGATGAGCTCTGCCATGCTCTCGTCGTTTGCGCATTTAAACATCCAGCGGCTTGTAAGATGCATATGCACAAAGCGTTTTGGTAAATTTAGATGATCCACGCTCTCATTTGAAAATACACTAACTTTCTTGCTAATCGGTTCAAATCCTAAAGCTCTTAGCGCGTTTAAATTTAGATCGACCGTGTGAGAAAAATTTTCGTAGTATTTTGCCTTTACACTTAAGAGCTTGTTTATCGCCTTATGCTTGCCTAAAAAGCCAACTATCTTCTTGATCTTGGCGTACTTTGCGATGATGACGCCGCGGTCTCCAGTTGTCGTTTGCACCGCCATATCGTACTTCTCTTTTTTGATCGCTCTTATAAATTTTAGCTCGGTCATTAGCTTTTTAAAAAAGCCAGAATTTGCACTTTGTCTATCGTAAATGTGAATTTTATTTATGTAAGGATTGCCTTCTATCATCGCTTCTGTGCCTTTGTTTAGGGCAAAGTCGATGGTCGCGTCTGGGTAGTAGTGGTGCAAATTTTCAATGAGCGGCGTGGTCAAAAGTACGTCACCAATGTTTCTAAATTTAATCACAAGTATTTTCATTTTATATATTTCCAAAATGTGTACTGGGCGTAAAGTCTAGCGATGATGTAGCCAGTAAAGCCCTCTTTAAAGCCACCTTTTAGCACGTAAAGCTTAAAAAATGTCCACGCTGGACTTGTAAGCGCCTTTAGTAAATTTCTCTTTGCTCCCATGCTTGAGTAGCGATTTTGCTTAGCTATAAACTGCTCGATGCTCTCATATGCATAGTGCAAGAAGTGATTTTTAAGCGCGCCAAGCTTTTGTGTGCTGTCATTTAAAACGACCTTTTCATGCACAGCTCTGCCATCAAATTTGGCAAAATTTTTGTTAAAAAGCCTCACTGTGTAGTCTGGATAGAGCCCCATATTTTTGATCGCTTTGCCAAAGAAAAAATTTAGCCTAGCTACGTTGTAAGCCATAAATTTAGGCTCTTTTAGCGTGCTAATGATCTCATTTTTAAGCTCGTCTGTAATCATCTCGTCGCTATCAAGCACAAATACCCACTCGTTTTTAGCTAGATCCACGCCCTTTTGCTTTTGCGCGCCAAATCCCAGCCATACTTGCTCGTAGAATTTAACATTACTAAAATTTTGACAAATTTGCTTTGTACTATCGCTTGAGCCACTATCAACCACAATGACCTCATCCGCAAAATTTGTACTTTCTAGCACTTTTTGCAGATATTTTTGGCTGTTAAAAGTTAAGATGACGACACTTAGCATTTATACTCTTTTTCGTAAAATCTTTTAAAGCGTTTGTGAAACCAAAAGTATTCCTCAGGCCTTGCTCTAACCATCTCTTCGCACGCGCTACACTGCATCTGCGTCGCTTTTTGCACGGCATCTTCTTTGTCAAACGTACTTATGTCAATAGGCTGCTCAAAGTAAATTTCGTTTAAATTTTCATCTTTTTGGTAGATAAATGCGTTTATGATAAGGGCATTTGTCTTTTGCGCTAGCACGCTTGCTGCTGGTGTGTGAAGCACATCTTTGCCAAAAAACTGCACCTTTATGCCATCTTTTGGAGCGGTGTTTTGATCGACTAAAATCCCTACTATTCGTCTAGCTTTTAGCGCTTTTAAAATATCTTTTGCACCGCCATCTTTGTCGATGAGCTCCACGTCAAACTGCGATCTGTTTGCTCTTAAAATTTTATCCATGATGCTACTATCAAGCCTTCTACCAAGCACTGAAGATGGCCCAAAATGAGCTGCGACAGCTAAGCCAAATATCTCCCACTGCCCAAAATGCGCTGTTGTAACTATGATAGACCTGCTAGACTTTATTGCGTCAAGCAAAAAGTGCTCATTTTTAAAAACAACTTGCTCTAGTATCTTTTGTTTTGTCGTGTTTTGATTGAGGATGAAATTTATACCAAGATATTTTGCGAAATTGTAGTAGCATTTTTTGGCGATTTCAAGCTTCTCTTCTTTAGTTTTTGTCTCGCCAAAAGCAAGGTTTAAATTTGTCATCACGACGTGAAATCGCTTTTTATTAAGCTTCATATACGAAAAAGCTAAAAATTTAGCGAGCAAATCTCTAAGTGAGCTAGGTAGTAAAAATATAAAAAATTTTAAAGTATAAAAGCCAGCTAGATAGAGCCTATCCATTTAGTAGCCTTTTTGCAAAATTTGCAATCGTTTCTGGGAAAATCTCTCTTATGCAAAAGTCGTTTTTATCGATACTTCTCGCATCTATTTGCTTGCCCATATCTATAACTAAATTTTTATCCGTGATGTAAGCATTTCTGTGGCTTGGACGGTTGCCAAAAAGCGTGATAGAAGGCCTATTCATCGCCCAAGCAAGGTGCGTTAGACCACTATCGTTGCCAATTACTAAATCACAACTTGTAATGAAGCTTATCATCTCTTTTATGCTTAGTTTTTCAAGTAGTTTTGCTGAGGTGCCTGAGATGATCGCCTCAGCCCTTACTTTCTCGCTCTCACTTCCGTAGCAAAGGTAAATTTTACATCCATCAAGTAATCTAATTACGTCTTTAAATTTGTTATAAATTTTACTCTCTTCGCTTGCAAAGGCAGCGATCAAAACGCGTTTTTTATCACTTTCATTTTTATAAATTTCACTTGCTTCAAAGCAAGGTACTTTTTCTAAAATTTCACTTGCTTCAAAGCTAAAATTTAGAGCAAAAGCTACAAGCGATAAATTTCTAATGATTATATTTTCGTTGTAATCAATTTTAAATTTATGTCTATAAAGCCTAGCTGCGATCTTTTCTTTGACACTCTCTCTGCTAAAGCCATAAGTTTGCTTGCCTATTATTTTTGCGACGACGGCTGATTTAAAAAGTCCTTGCAGATCGATCACTTTGTCAAATTTACCAAGCGTTTTTAGTATCTTGTAGCTTTGTTTAAAGCTTTGCTTAAGCGGTAAGACGACTAGCTCGTCGATAAGTGGATGATCTTTCAAAAGGCTTGCAAAACGAGCATCAACCAGCCACGTGATATGGGCATTTGGATAGTGCTTTTTGATAAACTGAAGCACAATAGCTGCGTGCACGATGTCCCCAAGAGCGGAGAGTTTGACGATGGCTATTTTTAGTTGATTTTTGTTTTGCATTGATCACTTTAGATATAAATTTTTGGTATGATTTTAAAAAAAAATGCTTAAAAAAGGGCTAAAATGGCGAAAAGTTACATCTGTGTCTTTGACTGCGAGACGATACCTGATGCAAATTTGATAAGAAAAATTTATGGCATTGATGGGAGCGATGAAGATGTGAGCGTGCAAGCGATGGCGCTGCAAAAAGAGGCCAGTGGAAGTGAGTTTTTGCCTGTGATGTTTCATAGAGTAGTCGCGATCTCTGCGGTAATGGCTGATGAGTATGGCAAATTTTTAAAAGTTAGCACGATGGAGGGCAGGGACGAGCGCGAGATCATCGCTAAATTTTTAAAATTTATAAATGATTATAACCCAAGGCTTGTTAGCTTTAATGGCCGTGGCTTTGACCTGCCGATGTTAATGGTGCGTGCGATGCGCTACAACCTAAACGCGGCGGCATATTACGAGAGCGAAAACAAAGAGCTAAATAAAAACAAATGGGAAAACTATAGGGCAAGGTATTCGCCTAAATTTCACCTTGATTTGCTTGATTTTATAAGCGATTTTGGAAGCGTAAGAGGGCTAAAGCTCGACACTCTTTGTGCTAGCTTAAATTTACCTGGCAAGTACGACGTACACGGCGATCAGGTGCTTGAGCTATACTATGCAGGCGAGCTTGATAAGATCAACGAATACTGCGAAAGCGACGTGCTTAATACCTACTGGCTCTTTTTAAAATTTGAGCTTTTACAGGCAAATATCTTGCAAGATGACTATATAAATCACCTAAACGTGATGAGTGAATTTCTAGCCAAAAACTGCGCTCACAGAGGATACACTGAGGTCTTTTGCACTGCGATAAGTGATGAGCTAGCTAGACTTAATGGCAAGCTTGATTATGAGATAAAGATCCAAAAAGAAGACGATGAAGAATTTGATGATTTTAGTGATCTTGACGGCACAAAAGATACGCCAGAGCAGCTAAATGAGCGTTTGGCAAGACAAGGACTTGATGGGCTTTTAAAAAAAGCTAGCGAGGTTGCGTCAGCTACAAAAAAAGATAAGAGTTTTTCTGAAGAGAAACTACCTGAAATAAATTTGGACGAAGAATAGAAAATCTATGCTTTTAGGCTGTAAAATATCTTTTGCTATTCTATGGAATTAATATCCTGATCCGCGGAATATCACGGGTATTCAAATCCAAATTCATACTCTTTTAAAACTCCATTAGAAAAGATGAATTTCTCGTAATAAAGTGGCATGTCAAATTCTTGCAAGAGGTTGCTCTCGTTTTGCTCAGTGATGTAGGTGACGATAGAGGTGGCATTTTCTTCTTGTAGATCGTTTGGCTTGCCTAGCTTCTTTAAAATTTGGTCTTGTTTGTCACCAAGTTTGATGCCAGAATTTGTAGTGAAATCTTTTATTATATTTGCTTTTCGCAAAATATTTTTGATGCTAATTGGGTCACCTATGACTGCTAAGTTACCTTTACCCCACTATTTTCTGTTTGTTCAAATTTTTAGGTCAATATTTTATAGTAACTTTGCTAGGCATTAAAAGTTTATAAGCATATAAATTTTTGTCCTATTAACATGTTACTCAAATTACCTAGTTACTGCTTATTTTTTCATAAAATTTTTTCTCATGTCACTGAGAATTTTTGGAGTGATTTGATTTATATAAAGTCTATCGTCTTTATCATGATTCGTATAGTAATTTTCTACTTTGCTAATCTTTTCGTCGCTCGTATTTTCATCTATGTATCCAAATTTCCAAGTGTACTCATACAAATAAAATTCCGAGGCTAATTTTTTAAAAAGTATATAAAAATCTACTATATTTCCGTCTCTGTCTTGAGCCCCGCCTTTAAACTCAATTATATTACCACTAGCCGTAACGCTCCACATAGACATATCATCATAACAGAAACCCCATTTTTTCATTTTCTCTTTGTAAATAATGGTACACTCTTTTATGTCTATTGCCCGCCCCAGGTTGTTCTCATTATAATTACGTAAAATCTTTACAGAATAGCTATTGCTGCCTATTTTAAAATAATAGTTAGATACGTCTTTGTATTTAAAATTTTGTATTTCATCTTTTCCCATACCATTGCAAGCCAGCAATGATACTAATAAAAATACACTATTTAAAAATTTGAAAAATTTCATATTCTATGATCCATCGGTACTATATCCATTAGGATTTTTTATTAGTAATTTTTTAACAGCATCCGTATCATATTCTACACACTTGTCGTTACATTGAAAATTCAAGACTTTTGTTAGAAGCGAAACAATGATCGAATTTTCTTTTTTGTTTAACTCATAGCAATTAGTTACATTGCTCCTTGTGTTATTTAAAGAGTAGCTATTGATGATACAAAGATTTTTCTTTTTATTTATTTCTGTAAAAAATACTGATTTTATTTCATCTAGAATGTCTATAATATCAGGTTTTATTAAGGTTTTATCTATGTTTAAAAGCACCATTTTTGTTTTGTTGTTTTGCGTTTTTAAAAACGTAAGCACAGCTAAAGCACCATCTAATTTTACTGCAACTGGCTTATGGGGCATTGTATTATTGCTATCTATTTTGCATTGCTCCCAGTCATCTTTTGTCCATTGGCTTTGAAGCTTTTTAGAGATAAACATGCAGTTTATTTCGGCTCTATTGGCATTTTTTTGAGGCTCAAAAACGTTTAAATTTATGACTATTAAAAAGCTTATTAATAGTATGGTTTTAAATTTAATCTTTTATCCTTTGTAAATTTATTAGTCAGGTAAATTCTTGGATGTAAATTTATAAACATCTACGCTACCATCTTTTTCCTCATATAGCCATAGCTCACAGATATTTTCAGGATTAGTGTCAAATAACTGAACCAAGAGAGTGTTTTTGTTTATCCATTTAAAATCAAAGTCATAAGAATAGTTATTTGCATCATAGGTCTTGTATCTTATATTTTTCATACATTCTATGTCTTTTATAGGAGGTTCATAAATAAGAACATTTAAAATCGGCTCTTTATACATATTTAATATTGTATCTCTGCGGTAAGTGACCATACTTTCAACCCAAATTTTCTTTGCAAGCTTTTTACAGTCTTTATTCAAAAACTTTTTAGGTATCGTTTTTCTTTCCCAATCATCCCCACTAATCTCTATTGCAAACGACATATTTAATGCTATAAGTGATATTAAAGCTATTTTATAGATCGTTTTCATTAGTACGTTATTCACAATCAGTCAGGTAAATTCCAAGATATAAAATGATATGCATCTACTTTGTCATTTTTCTCTTCAAATAACCATAATTCACAACTGTTATCAGGATTGTGCTCACTTTTAGGGGCAAATAATTGAACCAAAAGAGCGTTTTTGTTTATCCATTTAAAATCAAAATCATAAGTTAGATTGTCTGCGCCATAAGCTATATATCTCGTGTCTTTCATACGCTCTACATCTTTTAACTCTGGTTTTGGTGAAAAAAATAACGTTAAAATATAATCTTTACATACATCTAATATAGTAGCACCAACATAAGTATACATACCGTCGTTCCAAATTTTCTTTGCAAGTTTTTTACAGTCTTTATTTAAAAGCTTCTTTTGTATCGCCTTTTGTTTCCAACTATAATAATAATCATCTGTTGCAAATGATAAATTTATAGCTAAAAGTAAAGCTAAGATTATTTTAAAGATTGATTTCATAAATATATCGTTCATTATTAGTCAGGTAAATTTTTAGACGTAAAACTATATACATCTACACCACCATCTTCTTCTTCATATAGCCATAACTCACAGCTTGATTTAGAATATTTATCAGCATGAAAATGTAGTTGTACCAAAAGACTTTTGTTGTTTAACCACTTAAAATCAAAGTCGTAACAAAAATTTTTATTACACTCTTTGTATTTTTGATTTTTTAGATGTTGTATTTCTTTAATTTTTAAGTCGTAGTCTCCATATAAATTTAAAATAGGCTCTTTGTATATATTTAATATAGTTGTTTGACGATAGGAAACCTTGCTTTCATTCCAAATGTCTTTTGATATTGTTTTGTAACCTTGACTCAAAAACTTTTTTGATATTGTCTTTTGCTTCCAGCTATCATAATAATCATCTATATAATTATCTGTTGAAAATGATAAATTTACAGCTACAAGTAAAGCTAAGATTATTTTAAAGATTATCCTCATAATATTTCCCCAAAAGTATTTTTATATCCCTCTTTTAATATCTCAATAGGATCTGCTAAGTCTTTACGTCTTTTAAATTTATTGTTTGGATCATTAGTGACAGTCAAAGCATCACAATAGCTATTAAAAATTTTTTATTTTCATAGTAATATCCTATTTCTTCGGCTTTGAAAAAAAGTAGAAAAATAAGCAAATAAAAGAAAATCTAAAAACCACTATACTTTATATCTTTTTAAATTTATTTTGATCGCTGCAATTCTTTAAAATACTCTTTTGATATAAGCATATTTTTTGGTATCCATTCCTTTTTGTTTAATGTCTCACACTCTTCAAAATTTACTATAGCTCTTTTGTTTTTATCGGCATCTATTCGTAGTGCTAGGTAGCATCCATTGCCTTCATATATGTATTCATCTGCAAAGTAGGCTACTTTCTCGCCATATTCGTCATCATCTGTCTCTGGGTCAAGATCTATATTTTTATTCCTGGCTACTCCAGATATTTTTACAATATCTTTATATGCGTTATTTTCATAGGTTAGACTAAATTTGATCTTATCTTTTGCTATCTGCTTTGTACTTAAATCTATACTTATGGTATCTGTTTTGTATGTAAAGACTTGTGCAAACGAACCACTACAAAAAAATACTATAAAAAATATAAATAAAATTTTTTTCATCTAGTTTCCTTTATGTTGTCAATATTGCCATTTTCTATAGTAGGTAG